>CBFHLA010000093.1:0-1092 GCA_965656575.1 Gammaproteobacteria bacterium | reverse complement strand
ATTTTTTTACCATTTGCAAGTATATAATCAGCTCCAGAAATAAACTTTCCCTCGTAGTCTTTTCCTTTTACAAGCACATCGGGAGATATCTCAATAATAAGTCTCTCAGGAGTATCCTCATCAAAAATAATTACATAATCTACACAAGAAAGTGAAGCCAATACAAAGGCCCTATCTTCTTGAGGGCAAACGGGCCTGTTTGGAGATTTAAAACTTTTAACAGATGAATCTGAGTTTAAACCAACAATTAAAATATCTCCTTTAGCTTTGGCTTGTTGAAGAATATGGATATGTCCCGGATGAATGATATCAAAACAGCCATTGGTGAAAACCACAGTCTTATTTTTTTGACGAACACTATCTATTAAAGGCTTCAATATATTAATATTAGAAATTATTTTAGAGCTTTTTAATTGCATTACTAATATCAGACTTACTGATGCTGACTGTGCCAAGATGTTGAATGGATAAGCCTGCAGCAACATTTGCGAGTTCACATGATTTTTTAAGTGATTTATTTGATGCTAATGAGGCAGCAATGACAGAGATAACTGTATCTCCAGCCCCTGTTACATCATAAACATCTTTTTGTGATGTTGGAAATGTCAATACAGAGTCTTTCGAAAATAATACCATTCCATTTTTTCCTAGAGTAAGTAATAGAGATTCTAACTCCAACTCTCTCATTAGTTGTTTACCTTTTTTTATCATATCATTTTTATTTTTCGGTTTACCGATTATTGTAGAAAATTCTAATTCATTAGGCTTTACCATGTATGCATTCTGATAAACACTGTAGTCTGTTCCTTTAGGATCGATAATCACTTTTATACTATTTTGATTAGCGAGATCTATTACTTCTTTTGATATGGGCTTTACAGTACCTTTGTCATAATCTGATAGAATAATTACCTCTGTGTCCTTCATGTATTTTGTAATTTTTTTATATAGTTCATTATGCATACATGATTTATTCTTATCTTCATGGTCTAGACGCATTAAGTGTTGATCATTGGCAATAATTCTTTGTTTCAATGTAGTTCTAATAGTTATATCTTTTACTGGGTCAAATTTAATATCAGTGTGTCTCAA
>CBFHLA010000092.1:0-1096 GCA_965656575.1 Gammaproteobacteria bacterium | reverse complement strand
AGAGTAGCTATTAGCTGAAATAAACCAAAATAAATCAACGATTTATATAAACCTATTTTTAATGATAATGCACCCCCTACAAAAGCACCTAGCAGCGTAGCCCCAAGACCAAAAAACTTTACAACAGTTCCTATTTCTGTTTTTGTAAATCCTATTTCTAAATAGAAATTTGTGCTTAGCGAATGCGCCATTGTGTCACCTACTTTATACATAAGTACAAAAAGTAAAATTAAATATGGCACATATTTATTCAGAGCCAGTTGTTCTTTTGAATAACGAGTAAAAAACTCTTTGAATGGATCAACTATAGATTCTCTAAGTGTATTTGGTTTTATAGATACGCTTGGCTCTTCTGATAATAAAGTAGTAAGAACGCCTATCAACATAATGAATGCCATCAATGAATAAACAAATGAATATGTATATATATCTGCAAGGATGAGTCCACCAGCTCCTGCTGCTAATGCACCAAATCTATACCCAAGGACATATGCTGAGGCTCCAATTGTCTGTTCCTTTTCTGATAGGCTTTCCCGTCTGTATGCATCAATCACAATATCTTGGGAAGCTGAGAAGAATGTTACAGCCAATGAGAGAACAGCAACATTATATAAATTAATTAACGGATTAGACTGTCCGAGTGAAAATATAGAAATTATTAATAGTACTTGAGCAAGCAAAAGCCATCCACGTCTTCTACCGAGCTTACTGATAACATATCTATCAAAAAGAGGCGCCCATAAGAATTTTAAAGAGTAAGGTAAACCAATTAGTGCAAATAACCCAATAGTAGATTTGGATACATCTACATCTGTTAGCCAAGCTTGCAGAAGTGTAATTGTTAATAATAAGGGTAGACCTGCAACAAAACCCATCAGCAAAGATACAAATATTTTTTTCTCAGAATAGGGTTTAATAATATCTTTTATTGAATTATATATCATAATTTATGATGAGCGGGGCATGATCAGAAAACTTTTTGTCCCTGTAAACAGAAACATTTTTAACTTTTTTAGCAATATTATCTGTAACCATCTGATAATCTATCCTCCAGCCAACATTGTTATTATAAGCGTTTCCTCTATTGGACCACCAT
>CBFHLA010000091.1:0-1165 GCA_965656575.1 Gammaproteobacteria bacterium | reverse complement strand
ATTTAAACTCAGCCATGTTTTTTTATTTCGTCCTCGTGCCGCTCTCTGAGTATTTGCAACAATAACCAAAGGAAATAAATCTCTAGCATATTTATATTTTATATAATCGTTGGTTGAGCTTACATGATTTTTAAACAACAGTTTTAAACAGGTATTATTGTAATAAATTGAGTTTAATTCTTTATTTAGTTTAGAGATATTTAACATTACTTTGACATGATAATTTCAATCACTTATTATTGTCTCACATAAATCAGGAGTAACTTAGCATAATGGCAATTAATTGGATAGAATCTAAGGTTATTGATCAAATAAAATGGACAGATGATTTAGTATCTATTCGATTTGAAAACAATGTACCCGCTTACACTGCCGGACAATTTACTAAAATAGGTCTTAAAATTGACGGAGAAATTGTCTCTAGACCATACTCATTGGTGAGTGCGCCGCATGAAGACTTTCTTGAAGTGATATATGTAAATGTACCTGACGGTAAACTTACTCCTAAGCTTCATAATTTGAAAAGAGACGATATCATTTATGTAATGGATAAGTCATCTGGTTTTTTTGTCATGGATGAAGTTCCAGATGGTGATAAATTATGGTTAATTGCAACTGGTACAGGATTAGGAGTATTTATCTCTTTGCTTAAAACAGATGCTCCATGGGAACGTTTTAAAGAAATTGTTTTAGTGCATGGTGTAAGAACAGCAGATGAACTGACGTATCAAACTCAGATAGAGGAATTTAAATCAAAGCATCCTGATCAATTAAAATATATACAGTCAGTTACCCGAGAAAAAGTAGATAATGCACTCAACTCGAGGATACCTGATGCTATTAAAGATAAAACCATCACTGGTCTGTGCGGGGAAATTAATAAAAATTCACAATTCATGCTCTGTGGTAACCCAGATATGATTAATGATATGCTTGAATTATTAGGTGAATATGGACTCGAAAGAAACCGTAGAAGTAAGCCTGGCAATATCACTCTTGAAAAATATTGGTAACATACATAAATTAGTTAATCTTTTTGTTTGCAATTAATTATTATAAATAAAAAAGGCCCCAATGAAGGAGCCTTCAATATCTAAGCTGATGATGTCCTACTCTCACATGGGGAGACCCCACACTACCATCGGCGCTGTAT
Source organism: Gammaproteobacteria bacterium (assembly GCA_965656575.1). Classification (GTDB taxonomy): domain Bacteria; phylum Pseudomonadota; class Gammaproteobacteria; genus CACLCV01. The sequence goes on along the minus strand of CBFHLA010000091.1, from coordinate 12 downwards.
AGTTTCACTGCT
>CBFHLA010000090.1:0-1180 GCA_965656575.1 Gammaproteobacteria bacterium | reverse complement strand
TATAGCGTTGCATCGACATTCTTATAAGTTCTTGTACCCATTGCAGCATCAGCTACTCTGTGGGTGGTGACATAATCTTCTACATCATTATAAAAAACTGAACCTTTTATATGATTTCCCATGAGCATGCCATCATGACCTACTTCAATAGTCATGTGCCTTTCGCTTTTAAGATGAGGGTTACCCACGTGTCTCATCATCGCGCTAGAATTATGTTTAGCATGAAATAGCTCCGTTGTATCAGGAGCTCTTTCATTAATACTCAAGCTCATATAGGATTTTCCTCCCATGAGATCTTTGTTTAATCTTACAAAACCACTGATATTATCGAACTCTCTTTTTGTAGCTGCAGCATACCCTCCGTTATCAGGATTTGCATAGACTTCATTTGCTGTAATTGCCATATCTGCTGCCCCGGGATCTACATCTGCCTTTAATGGATCAAGCTCAACTTGATCATATCTTAATCCATAAGATATATTTTTTAAGTCTTGTTCAAAGAATAATCCTAGTTTCTCAGTTTCAACATCAGGCCATAAATAGGTCATATGGACATTCATAAGACTTCCCATCATACTCATGACCATATTTTGTTCAGCATTTTTAATGTTATGTTCATAATCGACACCAGTCCTGATATTAGAGCCAATAGCACCTATTATTCTTCCGCCATAGGTATCAGATGATGTTGGCCATGCCATAGCCCCATCAGCACCTACCGCCTTTCTTCCAAGAGTTGTATTATTCATGAGATGATCAATATCAGTATTAAAGAGTTCTACGTTCATAGTTGAAAAAATGCCTAATGGTGTAACTCTATGGTACTTAAGTGTGTACATATCAGTATAGCTGTATGCAATATCCATAGTTAAACCTGGGTATCCAACTTTATCTTGCCTGTTATTAGAGTAATTAACTTCTAATTTAGAGCCATCTGATAAAAGTGTTCCAAGTATGACTGTGTAATCAGTTGTTGAATATTCTGTTAATGGCTTAATTCCAGATCCAGTTTCATAGTTTCCGGCATTTGTAGAAGAACCATTTAGCCTTAAATATGATGTAGATGATAATGGATATACCATATTGCCGCTAGTTGTATATGAACCAGCATTAGAATCAAAGTTTTGACCAATTCTAAATTCAGGTTTTGTAACAGGATTTGTTACACGTTTAAAGCTAA
>CBFHLA010000089.1:0-1197 GCA_965656575.1 Gammaproteobacteria bacterium | reverse complement strand
GTACTCTTTGGGATTATGACTTCCTGTAATCATAAAACCATTAGGTATGCACAATATTTTAGTGGCAAAATACAACATTGGTGTTGGTATGGCACCACAATCTATTACATCTACCCCGTTATCGATAAGTCCATTTATTAACGATCTCTTAATTTTAGGCCCGCTTAGTCTGCCGTCTATCGCTACCACTGCTTTAGGTTCATTTATTTTCCTAGATAAGGCAAAACCAATCTTATAAGCAATATCTTCATTTAAATCCCTCGGATAGATACCCCTGATATCATATGCCCTGAAGATATTTTCATTCATTGTATCCATTATTTTCCTGAAGAGCCGAAACCTTTTTCTCCTCTCTCTGTTGATATAAAGTTATCAACTAATTCAAATTTAGGGTGTTCAATTTTTAAAAAAATCATCTGAGCAATTCTTTCCAGAGGTTGGATTTGATAGGATCTATTACTTCTATTCCAACATGATATCATTAGCTCACCTTGATAATCAGAATCTATTAACCCTATCAAGTTCCCGAGAACAATACCTTTTTTATGTCCTAGTCCAGATCGTGGAAGTATTGTGGCTGCATAGTTTTTGTCTTTAATATAAATTGCTATTCCAGTAGAAATCAGAACTGTCTCTTGAGGTCGCAGGTCCATAGTGCTTGATATGGCTGCATGTAAGTCTAGTCCAGCAGATCCGTCAGATGCGTAAGTTGGAAGTTTTTTGATAATATTATTAACTATCTTAATGGAAACTTTATCTAGCATTCTTGATTTTGAGAATATTAGATTTAAATCTAGATACTATCTTATTAATAATCACTTTAGCTAATTCTTTTTTTGTGTTTATTGCCACTGGTATAATTTCATTTTCATCTATTATAATAATTTCATTATTATCAGACTCAAACCCTAGTCCCTTTTGATGATTTGCCTCATTGGCTATAATCATATCTATACCTTTTTCTTTAAGTTTTAATTTTGCATTATTTCTAATGTTTTTTGTTTCAGCCGAAAAGCCAACAGCAAATACTTTACTATTTGTTATCTTAGCTGTTTTTAGAATATCTCTACCTCTTACTAGATTTATATTCAGTTCACCATCTCCAGTTTTGTGTTTATGATTCAGCGTATTAGATGGTCTATAATCTGAAATGGCTGCTGCAGATATAAAAATATCATAATTTGATATACTATTAAT
>CBFHLA010000088.1:0-1259 GCA_965656575.1 Gammaproteobacteria bacterium | reverse complement strand
CACAAGCATGATTTCCATAATCTGGTCCAATAATTTCAAACTTATCTTTCGATATATTTTCTAAATTCTTTTGCAGAACAGTGTTATTCCACATATTTGGATTCATGGCAGGCGCTAAATAAATTTTGTTCTTAAACGCAAGGCAACTTGTCGACAATAAATCGTCACCTAATCCTGATACAATTTTATTCAGCGAGTTTGCAGTACATGGTGCAATAAGCATTATATCAGCCCATTTAGAGAGATCTAAATGCAAAAAAGAATCATCATGTTCTGATTCATCTACCATGACCTTATTCTTCGATATACACTCAAGGGTTTTTTCTGTAATAAATGATGTTGAAGCTTTAGTCATAATGACTTTCACGTTTGCACCGTTTTTTATGAGATTACTGACGAGTTCTGCTGCTTTATAGGCAGCTATACTTCCCGTAATTCCGAGTAATATATTTTTATTGTGTAAATTTTTCACAATGTATATTCTCTAGTGTATTCAATAGTTTATCAATATCTTTCTTAGTATGATTCGATGTTAGAGTAATTCTTATTTTATCCTGATTCCTTGGAACAGTAGGATACCTTATAGCTTGTACTAAAATTCCGTGCTTTAAAAACTTATCTCGTAGAGCAATTGTAGACTTTGGGTTACCCAGTGTAACTGTTTTGATAGGCGTACTTGATAAGTTTGTATTTATATTTCTATTCGTAGACATTTCATTAAAATAGTCAATATTTCTATGTAATTTATTAAACCTTGTTTTATTTGAAGCCAGTATCTTTAAACTTTTTCTTGTAGCGTCAATAATACACTGAGGTAATGCAGTAGAATAAATATAAGGCCTACCTTTCTGAATAATCATATCTATCATATCTTTACTGCCACATATGAACGCCCCTAATGTTCCTACAGCCTTACCAAATGTTCCTATATATGCATCAACCTCCGAGGGATTAATATTATGTGATGAGCATGAGTTTTCAATTATTGCACTAGAATTATCACATTTAGCAACACCAAACCCGTGTGCATCATCTAAAAATAATAATGCCTTATATTTATTTCTTAGTTTATTGTGTAGTCGTAAATTCGTAATATCTCCTGACATGCTAAATACAGCTTCACTAAATATAATATTTTTATTTTTGGAGTCGAGATTCTTTTCAAGCTCACTATTATCTAAATGCTTATACCTTCTCATCCTCACTTTATTAAGCTTAGAAGATTCAATTATTGAGTTATGCGACTCTCTGTCTTGTAG
>CBFHLA010000087.1:0-1547 GCA_965656575.1 Gammaproteobacteria bacterium | reverse complement strand
GAAACATCTTTAGCAGTTAGATTTGTGTATACAGACATGTAATTATGATATATAACTTTTAATGAACAAACGATATCTAAATTCAAATGGTTTTCCAAGCAAAAAATAAAGATAATTTTATTATTATTGACGGCTCTTCTTATCTGTACAGAGCTTACTATGCATTACCCAACCTTAAAACTAGCTCAGGGCTTCACTCTGGAGCTATTCATGGTTTTGCAAACATGCTCAATCGTATAATAAGCGAGTATGATCCAAAGTATTTATTAATGGTATTTGATGCAAAAGGAAAGAACTTTAGACACACAATATATGATTTATACAAAGCAAATAGAAATGCAATGCCAAGTGAATTATCTGAACAAACAGGACCTATCATAGATCTAGTAAAAGCATATGGAATTACAGTTCTGCAAGAGAAGGATGTTGAGGCAGATGATGTGATTGCTTCTGCTGTAAAACAAATGAAAATAAAAAATACACAAACAGTCATTTCATCTGGAGATAAAGACCTAGCACAACTTGTTTCAAAGGATGTAGTTTTAATGAATAATTTTGATTCAAAAATTTTAGATACTAAGGGTGTTATTGAAAAATTCGGAGTAAGCCCTGAACAGATATTTGATTATCTCTGTTTAGTAGGTGACACATCAGACAATATACCTGGAGTCCCAAAAGTGGGCCCTAAAACTGCCGTAACCCTATTAACAAAATACAAAAATCTTGCTGGTGTTTTTCAAAATTCTAGTCAACTAAAGGGCAAGCTAAAAGAAAATATTGAAAATTCTATAGAAACAGTCGAGCTAGCAAAGAAGCTAGTAGCTCTAAAATCTGATCTCCCGTTAAACTTAGAAGAGAGTCAATTACTAATCGATAAGCAAGACAAAGCATCATTAGAGAAAATAATTACTAAATACGAACTCAAATCATTATCTAATCAATTAAAGATAAAAGCTATTAAAAAGAAAGTTAAAAAAAACTACCAATTAGTTAGCTCTATGGATCAGGCCAAAAAGATTATTAATGAATGTAAAAAAATAAAACTATTTTCATTTGATACTGAAACAACATCATTAGATTTCAATGAAGCAGAGCTAGTAGGTTTTAGTATCTCTTACAAGCATGATCATGGATTTTATTTTCCATTGAGGCACAATTGCACACCTCAAAGCAATCTACCTTTTGATAAAACTATTTCAATCTTACAAGAATTATTTAAGGATAAAAATATTACTGTAATTGGTCAGAATTTCAAATATGACATAAATGTTATGAAAAAATATTCTATCGAGGTACTTAGTTCTGTAGAAGATACAATGCTGATGTCGTACGTTATTAATTCATCTGGGAAACATGACCTAGGAACTTTATCATCAGTATTTCTTGATCATAAAGTAATTTCCTATGAGGATGTAGTTGGAAAAGGAAAAGATCAAATATCATTTGCAGATATAGACCTAGACAAAGCTAAAGAATATGCATGCGAAGATTCAGATCTCACCTTTCTTTTGTTTGAAAAACTGAAAGATAAACTTAAAAAAGATAAA
>CBFHLA010000086.1:0-1607 GCA_965656575.1 Gammaproteobacteria bacterium | reverse complement strand
TTTGATGGGAGAGGTAAATGGGTGATCCATGGAAGTCAATTACACCTAAGGGTGTACAGGCATTTGTAAATGCAACTATTGCTACGATTATAGTCTGGTTAACTGTAGAAAATCATTTAGCTATGCTCATCGAGCAATTTTCAATGCTTTTGTCATCCCAAACTTTTGCATTAATAGCATATTATTTAATTGCAGCTATAGTTTTATATAAACTTCTCTACAAAAGAAGCGCATATGATGTGAATGAAAAAAGAGCTACTAAGTATGCTATTTTGACTATGCTTCTAATCTGGGTCACATGGGAAGGTTATCTTCAATTTATCGTTACACTGCTTGGGATGGTTGGCATATTTCCATCGCTAGCTAATTCTCTAGTCATTGGTACTGTAATATTTACAGTTTTTATAACTGTCTATTATGGTTTACATGGAAAATATTTTACTACCCTTATGTTAGAGCACATGCCGTGGGTTATTGCTCCAGACAAATTCCTACCATTCTTCTGGTTGTGGATTAATGCAATTGTAGCAGGCTTGCTGAATGCATTTGATGTTAATGCCTTTTGGTATTTTGTAAATTTATTCTTTATTTTTCTTCTTCCATCATTGTTTATCGGTACAAAAGTACAAGAAAAACATGGTCTAAGAATACAGAAAAAAGACGATTATTTTGACGAATAAATCTACTTGCGATATTTATCAGGAATAATATCAATACCCAGTTTCTTTCCTGCTTTTACAATAAAAGCAATTGCAAGTAGTCCGCCAGGAAGAACAAACACTCCAGCAAGTCCCAATCCTTTTAGCAGATCAGAAAATTGCTTATTCGCTTGCTCAAGTTCTTCCTTAGTAATAGATTCATTATTTGTGATATATTTTTGATAAATCCTCAACATTTCGTTAGATTCTCTAGTCTCATTAGAAAGGATTGATTGAATCTTTGTCAGTGCTAATTTGATGTTTTTATTACCATCGATAATACTAGAGTAGATTTTATTGAAAATATTAATATCCATTAGTCATGTATTGAAAAGGCTTTTTATTATATACAATGTAGTATGAGAAATTTAATATTACTAGTTATATTCATTACAGTATCTTTATTTACTTTAGCAGATGATAAAGGTTTCACACATTACAAAAAGGGTGAATATAGTAAAGCACTTAAGATATGGACTGAAGAGGCCGATAATGGTGAGGCAAATGCCATTTATAATATAGGTTTATTATACTTTTTTGGGAATGGTGTAAACAAAGATCTGTCGATTGCTTATAATTACTGTAAAAGGGCTGCTTTAAAAGGACTGGCAAGGGCTCAAAATAATTTAGCTTATATGTACCTGAATGGGATGGGGACAAATAAAGATTATGTGAACTCATATGCCTGGTCATTAATTGCAATAAAGCATGGATATAATTCTCAAGGAATTAAAGATAATGCTAAAATACATCTTACACCTGCAATGTTAACTGATGCAGAAAGATTAGCGAATAAGATGATAAAGGAAATTAAGAAATGAATGATTCAATTGAAATTAATGTGGAAACTACATACCTAAGTAGTGAATCAAATCCCAAAGAAAATAAATACTATTTTTTATATACAGT
>CBFHLA010000085.1:0-1684 GCA_965656575.1 Gammaproteobacteria bacterium | reverse complement strand
ACACCTGCTTGTATTGCAGCTCCCATTGCAACTGCTTCATCAGGATTAACATCTTTTTTAGGTTCTCTGTTAAAAAAATCTTTAACTGTTTCTTGTACTTTAGGCATACGTGTTTGTCCGCCAACAAGTATGACCTCTCCAATATCACTAACGGAAATACCTGCATCTTTTAAAGCTGTTTTACACGGCTCTAATGTCTTTTGAACTAGATCATCCACTAGAGATTCTAATTTAGCTCTACTTAGCTTAAGATTCATATGTTTAGGCCCAGATGCATCTGCTGTAACATATGGAAGGTTAATATCAGTTTGCGAGCTTGATGATAATTCAATCTTTGCTTTTTCAGCTGCTTCTTTAAGTCGTTGTATTGCAAGAGGATCTTGTTTTAAGTCTATGCCTTGATCTTTTTTAAACTCATCCACTAAATAATCAATAAGCCTTAGATCAAAATCTTCACCACCTAAAAATGTATCGCCACTTGTTGATAGAACTTCGAACTGCTGTTCACCGTCTATCTTTGTCATTTCAATAATTGAAACATCAAATGTTCCGCCGCCAAGGTCATAAACAACAACCTTTTTTTCATTTGTATTTTTATCAAGTCCATAAGCTAGAGCTGCTGCAGTTGGTTCATTGATAATTCTCTTAACATCTAAACCGGCAATTTTCCCGGCATCTTTAGTCGCTTGTCTTTGTGAATCATTAAAATATGCAGGAACTGTAATCACTGCCTCTTTAACTTCTGTGCCAAGATAGTCTTCAGCTGTTTGTTTCATTTTCATGAGTATCTTTGCAGAAACTTCAGGTGGAGCTATGTTCTTGCCATTAGCCTCTACCCAAGCATCTCCATTAGTATTTTTAACAATAGTGTATGGGACTAGATTAATATCTTTTTGTACAGCATCCTCATCATATTTTCTGCCGATTAATCTTTTAATAGCATATAAGGTATTTGAGGGATTAGTTACAGCTTGCCTCTTGGCAGACTGTCCTACAAGAGTCTCATTATCATCTGTAAAAGCAACATATGATGGAGTAGTTCTATCTCCTTCACTATTTTCAATTACTTTTGTTTTGTCTCCATCCATGATGGAAACACATGAGTTTGTTGTTCCTAAATCTATACCTATAATCGCCACTGTTTATCTCCCGTGATGTTAATACACACGTAATATATGCACTAAATGTCTTTTTTCAAGTAATTAATTTTTGATTACTACCACAAGGGCAGGTTTAATTACTCTATCTAGGAGTTTGTATCCCTTTTGCAAGACTTCATCAATTGTGTTGTTCTCTCTCTTCTCGTTTTTAACGGTTTTAATCGCTTGATGAAGATTAGGATCAAATTTTTGATCTATAGGGTTTATTACTTCAAGTGAATTTTTCTCAAGAAAAGAGTCAAACATGTTCTTTAAAAGCTTATTACCTTCCTGAAGGCTCTCAAGACTGATATTTTTACTATCTTGTGTAACAGCAATATCCAAAGACTCAAAAATAGGGATTAAGTCAAGGAAAACTCCTTCTGTACTGAATTTATAAGCATTACTTATTTCTTTTTCGGATCTTTTCTTTATGTTTTCAACTTCGGCCTTAGCTCTTAAAAGAGCATCGTAAGTTTCATTATATTTTTCTTCTAATGACTTCTCAACAGGCTCCTCTTCTTGAGAAGCACTTTCATCATTTA
>CBFHLA010000084.1:0-1775 GCA_965656575.1 Gammaproteobacteria bacterium | reverse complement strand
TATTGCTCAAGCAATGATGTCTATAAATGCAGTTAAAGGTGTAGAGATTGGGGCTGGCTTTAATGTCGTTACTCAGAGAGGGTCCGAGGCTCGTGATGAAATCACGCCTGAAGGATTTTTGAGTAACTTTTCCGGAGGAACGCTAGGTGGAATCTCGACAGGACAAGATTTAGAGGTAAGCATTGCGCTTAAACCAACATCAAGCATTTTGGTACCAGGAAAAACGGTAGATATTAGAAATAAACCAACTACAGTTCGAACAAAAGGCAGACATGATCCATGTGTTGGCATAAGGGCAGTGCCGATAGCTGAAGCTATGATGGCTTTGACGTTGTGCGATTTGTACCTAAGACATAAAGCTCAAAACTTATAATTCAATTAAAATGAAAGATACACTCTACGATAAAATTTGGGAAGACCACTGTATTCGACAGAATGATGATAATTCTTCACTCATCTATATTGACCGACATTTAATTCATGAGGTCACATCACCACAAGCATTTGATGGGCTTGATATTAAAAAAAGAAACATATGGAACAAAAACTCTATACTAGCGACTACAGATCATAATGTTCCTACAATCAATAGAGAGAAGGGGATAACAGATCCTGTTTCTAAAATCCAAATTGAAGCATTAAGAGATAACTGTAACAAGCATAGTATCGAACTTTATGATTTAGGAAATATTAAACAAGGTATTGTGCATGTTATCGGTCCTGAACTAGGCTTAACCCAACCGGGTATGACTTTGGTTTGTGGAGATTCACACACATCTACTCATGGAGCACTTGCATCTTTAGCATTTGGAATAGGGACGAGTGATGTTGAGCATGTATTAGCTACTCAATGTCTTAATCTAACTAAAGAAAAAAACTATAATATTATTGTAAATAATAATTTAAGGCCTTTTATTACTTCTAAGGATTTGATTTTATATATTATTGGTAAAATTGGCACATCAGGTGGAACCGGCTTTACAATTGAATACACAGGTGATGGGATATCTAGTTTATCCATTGAATCAAGGATGACTATTTGTAATATGACGATTGAGGCTGGAGCTAAATCTGGTTTGATGTCATTTGATGAAACAACTCATGATTACTTAAAAGACAGAGAGTTTCTTCCAAATGCTAAACACTATGATCAAGCTTTAAAATATTGGGAGACACTTATCAGCGATCAAGATGCTATATTTGATAGGACAGAAACTTTTAATGCAGAAGATGTTGAGCCACAAGTCACTTGGGGAACCTCACCTGAGATGGTCACATCTGTTGATGGGACTATACCAAGTTCTGATACTGCATCAAACAAAGAAGAATATGAAAATACTCTTGAATATATGGGATTACAATCCGGGACTGATATAAAATCAATTCCTCTCGATAAGATATTTATTGGCTCTTGTACTAATTCAAGAATAGAAGATCTTAGAGAGGCAGCAGAAGTTATAAAAGGCGAGAAGGTAGCAAGTAATATAAAACAAGCAATTATTGTTCCTGGCTCTGGTCTTGTAAAGGCTCAAGCTGAATCAGAAGGATTAGATAAAATATTTACTAAAGCTGGATTTGAATGGAGAGATCCTGGTTGCTCTATGTGTCTCGGGATGAATGATGATTTTTTACAACCTTATGAAAGATGCGCATCTACGTCAAACAGAAACTTCCAGGGAAGACAAGGTGATAAAGGAAGAACACATCTTGTAAGTCCATCTATGGCAGCGATAGCTGGTATTAAAGGTCATTTCTATAACGTTAGGGAATTTATG
>CBFHLA010000083.1:0-1873 GCA_965656575.1 Gammaproteobacteria bacterium | reverse complement strand
AGATGAACTCATAAGAATATGATCAAGCATTTCTTTATCATCTATATTTTCTATATTTTCTGAAATGTCAGTTGAATGGACATTAGTCGAAAAGAGCATATAGGGATCTTTTGGCAAATCTGGTAATTCTCTTCTTAAGTAATTAAGAGTTTTAGTAAGTGTATGAATATCTCTGTCATAGCTTCCATTTAATCTTACGGATGATTTTAAATTTCTTTTATCCTTGTTTGATAGACTCATTGTCATAGAGATTTGTTTTACACTTCCTGCTTGCCTTATCTTAGCCTTATTTAAACGAACAAAATTAGATTCTTCGGCATCAAAATTTACAATTAACAACTCATTGCTTTTGATATTTTTAAATAATTCTCCCGTTATGCGTTCAAAATATTCGCGCATTATTCGCCACCAAAGACATCTATGTCTCTAAATAAACAAGATGGTGTCGCATGACCTACAAAAATTGTCTGGTTAGGTTCGCCTTTTCCACAGTTAGCAGTTCCAAGTATAGAGAAAGATGATTTATCACCAACCATGCTTAGATTATGCCAAAAGTCTTTTGTGATGCCACGGTAATTTGGATTTTTTACCACTCCTTTGAGTTCTCCGTTTTTTATGATGGTTCCTTTTTCACAACCAAATTGGAACTTGTTTCTATAATCATCGATAGACCATGAGTTATTAGTTTCTAGTAGGATGCCATCATCCACAGATGCAATCATATCTGTAATTGAAGAATCACCTGGCTCCATATTAATATTTCCCATTCTATCAATAGGGGGTCTATTCCAACTAGTAGCTCTTGAACATGCAACATAATCTTGACCTGCTCTTTGTGCGGAATAGAAACTACCTATCGGTCTTTTAAGAATCCCATTTTGTATAAGATATTTTTTTTCAGCAGCTGTTCCATCATCATCAAAATTATATGTAGCTAATTCAGTTTCTTGTTCAGGATTAAATGATATGTTTAGTAATTCTGATCCATACTTATAATTTCCAAACATTTCTAGGTTTACAAAACTAGATCCTGCATAGTTTCTCTCATCTCCAAGTATTCTGTCTAATTCAAGTGGATGCCCTATTGATTCATGAATTTGTAATATCATTTGATCAGGGGCTATTAACGCATCAATGCTATGACTAGGACAATTTGGTGCCATAGATAATTCGATAGCATCATTTGCTATAGTTGTTGCTTGATTGATCAAATCAGAATCTTTTAAAAAGTTGTAACCTATTTGTCTAGCATGAGCATGGCCGCCATATGTTCTTGTTTGGATTTGTTTTTTATACTCTGCACATGCGATTAGCTGAGGAAGTATATATGAAATATTTTGTCTAAACTTACTGCCATTAGTATCAGTAAAAAGCGTTTCTATTTTATTGTACCTAAAACTAGCTCCCCAATTAGAAATAGTTGGCTTTGATTTTAAGGACTTATTTACTTCCATAAGATAATCAACTTTGTCTATATTCGATTCTCTTGCCCATGTATCTTTTTCATGAGTGAAGTATTGACCATTATCTATAGACTCTTGCGGTGGAATGGGTTGATGAATTAATTTACCTTTTGTGAACTCAGACCAAATTTTAGCATCATTTGTAGCTTTCAAAATTCCCTCTTTAGTAAGATTACTAGTAGCTGAATAACCAAAACCACCATCATGTATCACAGTAACCATTAGTCCTTCATCCTCAATAATTTCTATAGGCTCCAGAACATTTCTCGTAACAGACAGAACATTAGTATATTTATTTACAAATCTAAATGAACAATAGTCTACATTGGGTAGGTATGTATTTATTTGTGTTAAAAATTCGTTTTTCATGTTTTTGCAGAAAATACATTGTATCATTTAAGTAAAGTTAT
>CBFHLA010000082.1:0-1913 GCA_965656575.1 Gammaproteobacteria bacterium | reverse complement strand
AAAAGGTAAGCAAGCAGCGTTAGAAGCTAGCGAGACATTAAAAGAGTCTATCGAAGGAGCTGATATGTTATTTATAGCTGCAGGGATGGGAGGTGGAACAGGGACCGGTGCGGCACCTGTAATAGCCCAAATTGCAAGAGATTTAGGCATCCTTACTGTAGCAGTTGTAACAAAACCTTTTGATTTTGAGGGCCCAGAAAGAATGTCAAATGCTCAAGAAGGTATTAATAATCTTGAACAGTGGGTTGATTCCTTAATTGTTATTCCAAATTCAAAATTGAAAGAAGTGTATGGCGGTAGCGAATCAATTTTTTCATCTTTTGAAAATGCTAATGATGTGCTTAGAGGTGCTGTAAAAGGTATTACTGAAATAATCACTATAAGAGGTTTTATGAATGTAGATTTTGCTGATGTTAAGACAGTTATGTCAGGAATGGGCAAAGCAATGATGGGTTCAGGAGTATCTTCAGGTGAGAATAGAGCTGTAGATGCGGTTACAACAGCATTGAGTAGTCCATTATTAGATAATTTTGATCTACAAGGAGCAAGTGGTGTTTTAGTTAATATCACATCTGGTTCAGATTTAACTACTGATGAGTTTGAGATTATTGGCAGTAAAATCCGAGAGATAGCAAATGAAGATGCAAAAATAATTACTGGCTGTATAAAAGAAGATGATAATATAGGTGACTTACGTGTAACGATAATTGCAACCGGCTTTGCTCAAAGGAATGTACCACAAGAGGCTAATCTTGAAACTTCTACTGAGCAAAATAACAATGTTAACTTAGGACAAACAGCAAACAACAATACTGTGTCTAGCGTCGACGTAGCTCAAAAGGTTAAGAATATTCAACCTGAAGAACAAACGTCTATTGATATTCCAGCTTTCTTAAGACAGCAAGCTGATTAATTATACTCAAAGAAACGAAAAGCTGAGGCTGCTGCTATTCATAGCAGTGGCCTTTTCTGTTTTTTTCATTATTCTGATTAGACTTTATTTTATCCAAATTGAAGCAACAGACTGTTTTTATTTCAATAAACAAACATGTAAAGAGAACATATTAAATGAAGCAAAAAAAAGACAAATACACTCAATAAAGATAGTAGCGCAGAGAGGTAGTATATACGACAGAAACTATAATACTTTAGCCATGTCATTACCGGCAAAAACACTCTGTATTAATCCAAGTAAGTTATATAGAAATTCTGATAAATCTATATCTATCCTTGCTAACGAACTAAACATATCTAGAAATAAATTAAAATCAGCTATATTAAAAAATAAAAATAAAAAAGAGCTATATATCAAAAGACATGTTCCTACAGAACTGTATATAAAAATTAAGCAACTAAAAAATCCATACATATACTTCATAAATGAAAATAAAAGGTCATATCTAGGAGGTGAATCATTCTCAAATATCATTGGATTTACAGACATAGATGATAGAGGACAAGAAGGCATAGAGTTAATAAAAAATAAAACTCTATCTCCTGTTAGCGGCTTAAAGAAAGTAAAACAAGACAATATTGGTAGGCCAATTGAAACAATAAAAATAATAAAAAAATCTAAGTCTGGGGAAGATATATTATTAACGATTGATAAAAGAGTCCAAATTATTGGTTATGAAATTCTTAGAAAATACATAAATAAATTTAATGCTGAAAGTGGATCAATTATTTTAATTGAATCTGATACAGGAGAAATCTTATCTATGGCTAATTATCCTTCTTTTAATCCTGAAAAAAGAAGCCAATTCAAAGGTAAAAATATTAAAAATAGAGCGGTATATGATTTAATAGAGCCAGGCTCCACAATTAAACCTCTCATAATTTATAATGCTTTAGAACAAAACATTATTAATGAATCTACAGTAATTGATACTGCTCCTGGTGTTATAAAACTTAAA
>CBFHLA010000081.1:0-1968 GCA_965656575.1 Gammaproteobacteria bacterium | reverse complement strand
AGAGGTACTAAACGTGAAGAGGTTGAAAGAGGACAAGTATTATGTGTTCCTGGTTCTATCAAACCTCATACTAAATTCGAATGTGAAGTTTACGTATTATCAAAAGATGAAGGCGGAAGACATACTCCATTCTTCGGTAACTATAGACCGCAATTTTACTTCAGAACTACAGATGTAACTGGCGCTATAGAACTACCTAAAGATGTAGAAATGGTTATGCCTGGTGATAATGTTAAAATGAACGTTGAACTTATTACACCTATCGCTTTAGAAGCTGGTTTAAAATTTGCGATTCGTGAAGGTGGCAAAACTGTTGGAGCTGGAGTCGTTTCGAAAATAGTAGAGTAATACTATCATTAGATTAAGAGAGATAGGCTAGTAGCTCAACTGGTAGAGCGACGGTCTCCAAAACCGTAGGTTGGGGGTTCGAGTCCCTCCTGGCCTGACGAATTAACATAAGGATTGCCATGACAGAAGCAAATATTGAAGTAAAATCAAATAAGACATATCTGATAGCTGCTATCGGAGTGCTTGTAATGGGCATGGTTCTTTTTTATTACTTTAGTGATATTAGATTGTTCTACAGAGTAGTAGGCATGATTGCTGTATTAATACTGTCAGGGTATATTGGATATCAAAGTGATTTTGGAAAACTAGTATATTCCTATATCACGGACTCAAAAATTGAACTTAAGAAAGTAACTTGGCCAACAAAGCAAGAAACTACACAAACTACTTTAGGAGTGATATTTGTAGTAATTGTTGTGGGAATACTTCTATGGTTATTTGATATGCTCCTTGGTTGGGCAATTGGCACTTTATATGGAGTAGCATAATGGACTGGTATGTATTACAAGCATTTTCTGGCTATGAAAATAAAGTCAAAATAACACTGGAAGATAGAATCAAAAGAAGTGGTTTAGAGGATTCATTTGAAGAAATCTTAGTACCAACTGAGGAAGTTCTTGAGATAAAAGAGGGAAAGAAGAAAAGATCCGAGAGAAAGTATTTTCCCGGATATGTCATGATCAAAATGGACATGAATGATGAGACATGGCATTTGGTGAAAGATGCACCACAAGTATTGGGCTTTATTGGCGGAACTAGCGATAAGCCAGTACCTCTAAAGCAGTCAGAGGCAGACAATTTAATACAATCTATGAAAGATGATGTAGATAAGCCTAAACCAAAAGTAATATTTGAGCCCGGAGAAGTTGTTCGCATTACCGACGGGCCTTTTAATGACTTTAATGGTGTAGTAGAAACAGTTGATTTTGAAAAAAATAAGCTTAAAGTATCAGTTCTAGTATTTGGGAAGCCAACACCAATAGAACTATCATTGACGCAAGTGGAGAAAGGATAATGGCAGCAAAAGAATTACTAACTCAAGTTAAGCTTCAGGTACCCGCAGGCGCTGCGAATCCTGCACCACCAGTAGGGCCTGCATTAGGTCAACATGGCCTTAACATCCAGGATTTCTGTAAACAGTTTAACGATCAAACAAAAGATGCAGAAAAAGGAATGGCTCTGCCAGTAGTTATAAGTGTTTATAAGGATAGATCATTTGATTTCGTAATAAAATCTGCACCTGCTTCCGCTTTACTAAAAAAAGCTGCAGGCATCCAAAAAGGAAGCGCAACACCTCATACGAATAAAATTGCTAAGGTCACAAAGGATCAGTTAGCAGAGATTGTTAAAACAAAAGAAGGTGATTTAACTGGTGCCAGTTTAGAAAATTCAATAAAAATTATAGCTGGAACAGCACGAAGCATGGGAATTGAGGTGGAAGAGTAATGGCAGTATCAAAAAGAATAAAAGAAATTAAAGAAAATATAGACTCACTTAAAAGTTACGATATTGAAGAAGCAATTGAGATTCTTAAAACCTCTTCAAAAGTGAAATTCAACGAAAGTGTAGACCTAAGCGTTAACCTTGGGATAGATGCAACAAAGTCTGACCAAGGAGTTA
>CBFHLA010000080.1:0-2075 GCA_965656575.1 Gammaproteobacteria bacterium | reverse complement strand
CTAATGCAGTCATATATTCTTTAGTTATAGCACCCTGTGTATCTTGGATTTTATGCAAGTATTCAATTAGATGGTCTCTTCTGTATGAAACTGTATCAAGTATGTTCTTTAATTTGCTCAATATATCGAAATCAACTTTCCTTCCGCGAGGCCTTAGGGTAATTTTACTTTTGAGCTTATTTTTCATGGTTTTTCCTATCCTTGATAATCATACACAATTATATGTTCTTTAGGTAATGAATCAAGCTGACATGATTTATTAGTTTTAGGAATTGATATATATTAATTGATATAAATTTACTTATTAGGAGTAATGTTATGAGTAATGAAAAAGTTTATTCCGAAGATGAAATTAAAAGTTATTTAACCGATAAATTACCACACTGGTTTTATGAAAATGGGTGGATAAGAAGGAAATATAAAACAAGTGGTTGGAAAGGTACGCTTATGGTTATAAACACTGTTGGGCATCTTGCAGAGGCAGCGTGGCATCATCCTGATATTGCAGCATCTTATGGGTTCGTTATCGTAAAATTGCAAAATCATGCAGCAAAAGGTATAACAGATAAAGATTTTTTACTTGCAGAAAAACTTGAATCAGTGATTCAATGGCAACCTTCAAAAGAAGACAATACTCTTGAGGGCACACCGGATGATCCAAGATTTAAATATGTTAAATATGATGATTAAGTGCTAGAGAAATTTTTTAACAATTTTAGTTATTTCTTTACTAGGTATTCCATTTGGAATAATTTGTTTCACTTGTAACTTTTTATCCAACACATAAATATTCGAACTATGCTCAACTATATATCCTTTATCATCTGGATCAACAAATTCGTATTTAGTTTTAAAATACTTTGTGAGCATATCAATATTTTTTTTATCAGATGTAAGTGCTGCAATTCTACTATCAAAAAAATCAACATAGTCTCTTACTTTATTATAGTCATCTCTGTCGTAATCCACACTGATAAATATTGGTAGTACACTCTCAGATTGATCACCAAGGCCTTTCATCACTCTTGCCATATCTAAAACTGTGGTAGGGCAAACATCAGGACAGTGAGTATAGCCAAAAAAGATTAATAGAACTTTATCTTCGTAGTCATTAAACTTTTCAAATTTATTATTCTTATTATAAAAGTCCACTCGTTCAAAAACATTAGACATATCTGGAAATGCTTTTGAGATATCAGAGCTAGCATTATTTGAATAGATTATGAAGCTAAAAAGTAACCCTAAAAAAAGAAATTTTATTTGTCGAAAAATTTGCATGACCTAATATACATTAACAAAGATTATTAATAAATTTAATTGCGTTTTTTTTATGGTTATTTATACCCTAATAACTACATAAAATATTAGAATTATCTTATATTCTTATCTACACATTCTATGCATTATTGTTTTGACACTCAAGCAAACAGATACTAATATTTATGCAATGGGAAAATTTTTCCTAGGGAACTCAGCAGATTATGGCACGATGCCAAGGGAAGCTGAGAAAACAAATTCGATTAATCTGGAGGTTAAGATGATCGGACAAATACTTTTAAACACACGTTACCTACTTGCACCGATACTAATTATAGTAGCGGGTGCTGGTGTCTTACTAGGCGGTATTATGGCTTGGTTAGGCGTTGTACTTCTTTTTGTAGGTCTATTAGTAGACATAGCTACAAAATTTGAAACAACAGGTGTAGGGTACGATGAAAACGGTGAAAGTCTTGGATGGCCAACATTCCAAAACTTAACAATGTATTTCATGTTACCTGTATTCGTACTTTTCCAACTAGTAATGGCATGGAGACTTTATACATTCATGGCACTAGGTGGAGCTGAAGGCGCAGTAGTAATGGAATTAATTCCAGGCATTCTAGTAATGCACGAAGGAATTACAGCTGTTAACTTAATTGGTGCTACATTATCTTCTGGTATCTTCATCGGTATCGGTATTATTTACGGACATGAACTTTCACACACTAAAGGTTTTGGTTTCGTGATTTCACGTTTGATGATGGCGCTATCTGGTTCAGCACATTTCTGCTATGCACACGTATACAACCATCACT
>CBFHLA010000079.1:0-3045 GCA_965656575.1 Gammaproteobacteria bacterium | reverse complement strand
GGTAACCATAAACAAACCTAAATATATACAGCCGTGTGAGTGTGTGGCTAGAGTAGTCTTTTATCAAGTTAAGGCATGACAATTATGCACTAAGATAATCTATATAGGGCGTGTGTGGATTGTTGCTATTAATAGTTAATGCATTTTTTTTACAAAAGTATTTGAGATTATAATACCTATTAAAAAAGCTGGAATTGATATATAAGTATAAGTCCAATCACCATACATGAATGCTGGATAGAAAGGTATTACATAGAACAGTTCTAGCATAAAGAAAAACCATGCTAAGAAAATAAATATTCCATAATCAGGATAGATGTCTAGTAAGAGTTCATGACCTGCAGCAAATCCAACTAAAAACCCAATTGCATAGCATATATTTGTTAAGAGCTTAAAAAACCATACATATGAAGTTTCCATCGTAACCTCGCTCACTAATAACAGCATATTATGGTTTTGTTTTAATTACAAATAATTATAGTTATGCTTTGCCTTATGGTGTCTGGATATATATTACTACTTATAAGTTATATCTTTCTAAAACTATATTGCTCATAACTTAGATTGAGTGACATAGTCTGTTATATTTGATCTCTATAGCGTGTAAATAAGAGTTGTATTAATATACGTGCATCTTATTTAATATGGCCGAAGCTTATCTAGGATAAATTCTCAGGATTGATCTTTATGGTTTTTATGATGAAGTATTTCATCGACAAATTTCTCTGTCATGTGTTGAGCATTTATGTACATATCAGTAATAAATATCTTCATATTTTCAAAATCTAAAATAGATTATATCTTTTATTTAATCTGTGCTCACTCTACTACCTAAAAAGTTGATTCATGGATACTTCATCATATAAAATAATAGACATGATTCGGTCAGGGAAGCTATAAAAAATATCACATTGATAACTCAATGCTATAATTATTAACGATATGAAGAAGCTTTTAACATTAACTTATCTGCTAACTAGTTGTGTAGTCTCAGATATGGCTTTGCCTGATGAAAACGTTTCGACTTTATCACTAAAAAAATATAAGACACGATTTGATCATATTCATAGTAGAAATAAAGAAGGAGTTCTATATTACAGTACTCAAAATACTGACAATGATTTATCTTTTTTCATATCAAAAAATTCAAATTATTATCTTATGACAGATAATAAATTCTTTCGAGGCTTCAGTGGCTTCCACGAAAAATCTAATAAATTGATTACTGGTCTATGGTACGAGCAATACGGAAATAATATAAAAGATCCCGATAAAATAAGATCGGGCATTTTTAGAAATAATCGCTTTATTGGTTATACTAAATGTAAATCAGGATGTATTGATAATTACTTCTCATCATATACGAATGATCGTCAATCAAAAAATATTATTTGGATAGCTGAAAATGACGTGATGTATTTATCAAATTCCGTGGAAGAAGAATTAGTCTATGACATAGAATTTGATAAAAAAAAATATAAAGTTCTGACTAGAAGATCATCTAAACCAGAATTTGATGGAATAGTTTTCGTTTATGCCATACAAGATAAAAAAAATACCGGAATAAAATTAGTTTTAGATTTAAAGAAAAAAGTAATAAATCAAACATATACATTTTTTAAAAATGAGAATTCATCACCAAAATTTCCATCACAATTGATGAAAAGCGATTATACAAGGCTGACATATCCTGTTTTTGAAAATAATAAGATAAACGATATATCTCCAGAGGCATATGATATTGCGAGTGCGCTGATTGATAACATTGACGAGAATTTTAAAACAATTAAGGATATCGTATTCAACAATAAAAATTTACAAACAAATCAATCGTTATTTAAAAAATACTACAATATGACAGTTACATATGAAAAAAATATTGAAGAAAGAAAATTATTAGCTATTAAAAAGAAGAAAAGCGAGATAAATGCTTTATATGAGATAAAAAAAGAGGTTCTTAAAGACGTATATTTTGGTGATAAAGTACTAATAAGAAATGGTGCAGACAGTCCATTTAAAGGTGTAGCGAGTCAAAAAAATATAAAACACTTCGATTCATGCGGTGATATCAAAGACGGTTTGATTAGTTATATGCAAATTAAAACTGACTCAAATGGTGTCAAGACACTTTATCAGGGGCAATTGCTACTTGAAGAGAGTAGTTTAAGTGCGCTTACTGATATATTATTAATGAAAACTAAAAAGGAAGCATCGAGTTTTTCATTACCTGAACAAGCACTTGAAGATAAGATTTCTACAGAGTATATAAAAGAATCTACATCGCACGAGAAAATTTATTATATTAACCCTACTCATCTCGCATTTGGAAACAGTTCATGGACTATTGATGCAAAACTAACTGATAGAAAAATTGATCATAATAGTAAAATTATTAAATCTGATGCCCTTATTTCATTTCATATAGACAAAGCATTAGAAGATAATAAAAATAAAAAATCAGTATCAAAGAGACAGGCCGATATCGATTTATCGAAAAAAGAAATTGGCGGCCTTATCTATGGTTCATGTCCTACAGATGATTTTGAAAAATTACAAGCAAGATTATCTAAAAAAAATATAGATCAAACATTGTTAGCAAAGGAATTGATCAACTCAAAAAATAGATGGAATCGAGCAATTAAGGATAAAGAACAAAGACAATTACAACAAGAAAAAATTGCTAATCAATGTATTAGATATCAACGTTCTTTATGGAATATGTGGGGTACAGGTCAAGACATGTATTTCCAATTCATTGCTGGTCGCGTATATAGAAATGAATGGTTACCATTTATAAGAAGTAATTGTAATATAAAAGTGCCGCATACAGGGCGTAATGGATGACCTTTGAGTGATAATATTTTTAACGTGCATTAGATTTTTATATTAAAGTATTACAATACGAATAAGCTTAGTATTTGTTAGTGATTATCTTGAGTGCTTGTTCTGCTAATAAATCTGAATATTCACGTTTTTATGATGATGGCAGTGGACCAATATATTTGAGCATAGATAATAATATTAATATTCAATTTAGAAGTGGAA
>CBFHLA010000078.1:0-3336 GCA_965656575.1 Gammaproteobacteria bacterium | reverse complement strand
TCAGATTATAAAAACGTAATAGGTCAAATAAAAAAAAGTGGAAGAGTTAAATCTAGTACAAGATTAATGCTTGCTAAAAAAGTATTTTCTATTGTCTCAAATTATGATTTGATGATTTCGAATTACTTAGATAAATTT
The DNA here is from genome assembly GCA_965656575.1 of Gammaproteobacteria bacterium. Classification (GTDB taxonomy): domain Bacteria; phylum Pseudomonadota; class Gammaproteobacteria; genus CACLCV01. The sequence continues at coordinate 3,198 of CBFHLA010000078.1, read as the reverse complement.
AGTTCAAACAATGTTGACTTGCTTCAAAATAAAGTCTCAATTAGTGCTACAGAGCTATCTGAACTAAGATATGGTGAAAATCCACATCAAAAAGCAAAATTATATGAAATAACAGCTCCACAGTTAGCAAAATTTGATTATGTGCAATTATCAGGTAAAGCCCTTTCATTTAATAATCTTGTTGATACTGAAAGTGCATTTTCTTGTGTTGAACAATTTAATTCACCGTCTTGTGTGATAGTGAAGCATGCTAATCCATGTGGCGTTGCAACATCTAAAACTTTAGAAGATGCATATAAAAGTGCATATAAGACCGATCCGACTTCAGCATTTGGAGGGATCATAACTTTCAATAAAAAACTAGATTCTAAGCTTGCTGATAAAATAATAAACAAACAATTTGTTGAAGTAATTGCTGCACCTGATTTTGATAAAAGTGTACTTGAAGTTATCAAAAAAAAGCCAAATATACGATTGTTAAAAATAAAACTTAAAAAAAATAAAAATATTATTTATGAAACAAAACTTTTGAGAGACAAGATGCTCATTCAAGAGAAAGATAATAAGAATCTTTCAAAAAAAGAACTTACTGTTGTTACTAAAAAAAAGCCTACTGAAAAACAACTTCAAGATATGATCTTTGCCTTTAAAATATCTCGATATGTAAAATCAAATTCAGTCGTTATTGTAAAAAATAGTAAAACTCTTGCAATTGGAGCAGGGCAAATGAGTAGGATTGATTCTACAAATATTGCTTACAATAAATCTAAAAAAGAGAATATATCGCTTAAAGGTGCTGTATTAGCATCAGAAGCATTCTTTCCGTTTAGAGATAATGTAGACTTGGCAAAAAAGATTGGAATTTCTGCAATCATACAACCTGGTGGCTCGATTAATGATGAAAAAATAATTGAAGTTGCAAATAAACATAAACTATCTATGTGTTTCTCTCACATAAGAGTTTTTAAACATTAGTATGGGTTTAAAAATTCTTATTATTGGTTCAGGCGGCAGGGAACATGCACTCTCTTGGTTAATATCAAAATCACATAGAGATGTTGAAAAAATTTATGTCATGCCGGGAAATGCAGGTACATTGTCAGAGAAAAATGTTTTTAACATAGAATGTAATATTAATAATCATCAATCAGTATTGGACTTTGCTTTAAGCAATAAAATTGATTTAACTATTGTTGGACCAGAAGTGCCATTAGTGGAAGGTATAAGCGACTTATTTGAAAAAAATAATCTTAATATATTTGGGCCTAAAAAGTATTTTGCTCAACTTGAAGGATCAAAAGTATTCTCTAAAAATTTTATGAACAGCAATAATTTACCTACTGCAGAATATAATGAATTTGATAATTCTGAAAAAGCAAAAGCATATTTAGATAAAAAGAAGATGCCAATTGTTATAAAATATGATGGTCTAGCTGCTGGTAAAGGTGTTCATATATGTGAAACACTTGTTGATGCTAAAAAATCTGTAGATAACCTTTTAAAGCCTAATGAGAAAATTATTATAGAAGAATTCTTAAAAGGTATAGAGCTTTCTGCTATATATGTCTGCAACCCAAATGCAGATAAACAAACTATAGGGCTAACCTGGATAAAAGACTATAAATCTCGTGATGAATTTAATTCAGGACCTAATACAGGTGGTATGGGCGCAATCACACATCCATTTTGTAGTTATAAAAAAAATGATGTTTATTCTCTGAATGTAGAAATAGAAAAAATTATCATTAAAACCTTAGTAGCAATCAATAATAGTTCTGGAACTACAAGTAAGTATAATGGTTTTATGTACTTGGGGTTGATGATATCTGCGATGAATGATAAACCATATCTCCTTGAATATAATTGCAGGATGGGTGATCCAGAAACACAAAATATTGCACTATATCTTCAGAAAAATAATGTTGATTTTCTAGATCTCATTGGATTTGATAATGAAAAATATCCTGATAATTTTAATTTATCTTTTATCGATGATAATAACTATTCAGGTTTTTGTTGCACGATTGTTTTAGCAGCAAAAGGTTATCCTGATTCCCCAGTGAAAGATTTTTATCTTGATTTATCAAATATAGAAGATAATAATTCGGTCAAAATATTTCATGCCGGCACGAAAGTTAGTAAAAGCGCTATCAAAGTTACCGGTGGTAGAATTTTAACGGTCAATGCATTTGATAATGATAAACAAAACGCAATTGATCTTGCTTATGAGAATATTAATAAGATAAAAGCTTATAATGATTCCGATCTCAAGAATGAAAATAATGAATTAATTTTTTTCAGAACTGATATCGGTTCATAATTCTTCTCTCTGACACAGATTACAAAAAAATGATGATCTGCCTGAAATTTTTATATTCTTCACTGTATTATTTTTATGAATAGGACATGTTTTCTTTTGATATATATTTAGCTTCTGAGTAAAGTATCCAGGTTTACCATCTGCATTTACATAGTCTTTTATTGTTGTTCCACCCATATCAATTGCTTGAGCTAAAATATCTTTTATATTTGATGCTAGTGATTTTGCCTTAGGCGGTGTTAGACATTTAGCTTTCATTTTAGGGTGAATCTTAGATAAAAATAATGCTTCTGTTGCATAGATATTTCCAATGCCAACAACTATCTTTTGATTCATTATAAATTCTTTAATACTACATAACCTGTTTTTTGATAGTTGTAAGAGATAATTACCATCAAATTTTTTTGATAAAGGCTCAACTCCTAAATTTTTTATAAGAAACATATTTGAAATATCTTTAGTAATATGTATTGAGCCAAATTTTCTTATGTCATTAAACACAAAAATAAAATCATTGAAAAATAATAAAAGATGATCATGCTTGTGTCTCTTATATACATAATTATTTGCAAATGAAATGACTCCGGTCATACCTAGATGAATTATTAATATTACTTTATCAAGTTCAAAATCTATAAGAATATACTTGCCTCGTCTCTTAACGCTCTTGATAGTTCTATTTTCAAGCACTTTAAGTTTTCTAGTCTCGATAGGCCATCTAAGCTTACTGTTCAAAACCTTACATTTAATAACTTTTTTATTAGTTAGCCTTCTCTTAACAAGGCTCATAATAGTTTCAACTTCTGGTAATTCAGGCATAATAATTGGACAAAATTTAAATTCTTGTTAAGATGATAACCTACTGGAAACGAATATGC
>CBFHLA010000077.1:0-3443 GCA_965656575.1 Gammaproteobacteria bacterium | reverse complement strand
TTCCTCTATTGGACCACCATGTATAGACATCTGTTTCTTTACATTTTATTCTGAAAGCATCTTTGAGTCCTATTTTATTTATTAACCTTGTCATCCATTCCCTTTCCTCAGGCAAAAAGCCTGAATTATTTTGGTTAGACCTCCAGTTTTTTATATCATCTTTTGTATGAGCAATATTATAATCTCCACAGATGATTAATTTCTTTTTCTTATTTATCTCTTTTTTTATAAATTTTTCAAAATAATCCATAAACTCATATTTTAGATTCTGTCTTAGTTCTCCAGAGGATCCAGACGGGAAATACACCGATGCTATAGAGTAATCTTCATATTCTGTAAGTATAAATCTACCCTCTGATTCAAAAATCGATTTTGAAAAGGATGTTTGAATTTTTATTGGTTTATGTTTTGTATATATAGCAACGCCACTATATCCTTTTTTTTCGGCAACATTCAAATATCTTGAATATCCTTTTATTAAAAATGACTCGCTACTAATTTGTTCTTCTAAAGCTCTTGTTTCTTGCATACATATGAAGTCTGCTTTAGTTTTTTTCAGCCATTCAAAAATTCCTTTCTTTTGGCTAGCTCTAATACCACAAACATTTACTGTTATAACTTTCATTTTTGTTTTCATGGTTATGTTATCATTAAATTATGGTCATTCACTATGTTTAATAAAAAACAAGAATTTATTGAATTTACTATTAATGAAAATATTCTAAGATTTGGTGATTTCACTTTAAAATCAGGCAGGCGCAGTCCATACTTTTTTAATACGGGCCTTTGCAACAATGGTAAATTACTCTCAGAGCTAACATCATATTATGCTGATTATATTTACGATCACTCACTTAAATATAATTTCATTTTTGGCCCAGCTTATAAAGGAATTACACTTTGTTCATCAATATCGCAAAGTTTGTTTAATAAATATTCAGCTATTACCAACTATGCTTTTAACAGAAAAGAGGCAAAAACCCATGGGGATAAGGGCAACTTTGTTGGCTGTGAAATCAAAGGAAAAGCTTTAATTGTAGATGATGTCATATCATCAGGCTCCTCAATAATTGAATCATATGACCTACTTAACAAGCACGATGTTAAATGTACTGATATATTGGTTGCATTCAATCGTATGGAAATTGGCGATAAGTTGATGGCATCCACAGAAATCTCAAATAATTATAATATTGAAACTCATTACTTAATTAATCTGGAAGACATATACGAATATATAAAATCAAATACTAATTACAAAAAACATATTCAAGATATGGAAGAATATATTTCTAAATATAAAGGTTGTTAGAAGAGCAGCTTATAAGCAACAATAATAGTTACAATCTGGTAGGCAGCTTTTATCACTAGATTTGATTTACTTATAGCTATCATCGCTCCAATGTAACCTCCCATCAAAGAGCCTACTAACAGTATTGGAAGGATAGTTATATCAATAGTTGATATTAAATATAAAACTATTGCGCCCAACAAATTATAAAATAGTCCTACGACAAGCAAGGTGTATCCCACAGCTTGCTTAAATGACATATTGTATAACTTTGTGAGCATAATGGTATAGAGTAAACCGGTCCCAGCTGATAGCGAACCATTAAGAAAACCAATGAAAAATAATAAAAGATATACTATTGTAGGATTTAAATTCTTATTTACATTATTGTCAGTTTTTATAAGAGATAAAATAAAAACACCAAGTATTAGTATGCCTAGCGTTTTTCTAGCAATATCCTCTGGTAGAAACTGAATTGAAAAAGCACCTACTATTACGGCAGGCAGGCCTACTATTAAGCCTTCAAGTAAGATTCTTTTATCAGGTTTATTTTTTTCAAAAAACTTAATTGATGCTCCAACACCTAATAGAACAGTAGAAATCTTATGTGTCGCCAGAGCTACAGGGAAACTTATTTCATATAATAAGAGGATGGCTGGCAACTGAATAATACCTGCGCCACCACCTGAGAATGCTGAAAATAAATTTGATAAGAAAGAAATGAAAAATAAAAGAATATATTCCAAATCTTATGTTCTTCTTATCATTGTACCTACACCTTCATCTGTGAAAAGTTCGAGCAACAAGGCATGTTCTATCGTTCCATCAATAATTTGAACATTATGAACACCTGCAGACACTGCTTCGAGGGCAGATTCAACCTTGGGAAGCATACCTGATGATATAGTTCCTTTTTTCACATATTGCCTTACTTGTTCTGCATTCATAGATTTTATTAGATTGCCATTATCATCGAAAATTCCTGTAGTATTTGTTAATACAACATATTTACCTGCTTGTAATATTTTAGCAATTTTGCCTGCCACAATATCAGCATTAATATTATACGTTTTATAGTCTTCGCCAATACCTATAGGTGCAATCACAGGTATGAAAGATGTCGAATCAAGAAGGTTTACAACACTAGGGTCTATGCTTGCAACCATACCTGTATTTTTAAAATCAAAGTTTTTATTCTTTCCTTCCCCAATCATTTTTTTTGCTCTAATTAGGCCACCATCCTTACCTGATAAACCTACAGCTCTACCGCCATGACTAGTTATTAAATTTACAATTTCTTTATTTATCGATCCACCCAGGACCATTTCAATAAGGTCAATAGAGTTTTCATCAGTCACTCTCATTCCATCAACAAATTCACTTTTTATGCCCATTTTTTCTAGATAATTAGTTATTTGTGGCCCACCACCATGAACAATAACGGGATGTAATCCAACCTGTTTTAACAGCACGACATCTCTTGCAAAATTATTTTTGAGCTTATCATCTATCATCGCATTACCACCGAATTTTATCACAATCACTTTATTTGCAAGTTTTTGGATATAGGGCAACGCTTCTATAAGTACGTTCGCTGTAGAAGGTATGTTTGCAGTATTTTTTCTTAGTTCAACTTTCTTGTTCATAATTTTAGAACGGTAATTCTAACGTATTATCAATATCAAGAATAGCATTTTTAATTTCATTTTTAATGCTAATTAATCCTTTTTCACTTAATGATTCGAAGCGAAGAGTTATTTTAGGAGATGTATTCGATGCTCTTATTAAGCCCCATGATTCAGTATTCGATATCTTTATTCCATCCAGATCTGACACAGTATAATTTGTAAACACACTTTTTTTCTTAAATGCCTCAATGAATTTAAAATGATTATCTTTTGGAAAATCTATATCAATTTCAGGAGTAACATGAGTTTTAGGTAGCTCCATAAGTTCTTCTATCATATCAGGATCATTAGATAGGATTTCCAAAAATCTTAGAAATACATATATACCATCATCAAAGCCATACCATTTATCATTAAAAAAAATATGTCCACTCATTTCTCCACCAAGTTTTGCCCCTTCTTTTTGAATAGTCTGCTTGATAAAGGAATGACCAGTCCTAGATTCAATCGCTATGCCCCCTGAA
>CBFHLA010000076.1:0-3550 GCA_965656575.1 Gammaproteobacteria bacterium | reverse complement strand
CACATCCAACTGTACTAGAAAGAATAAATAATTTAAGGAGTAACAATGGAAGACTTTGATAAAAAAAAATGCTTACCCTGTGAAGGTGGTTTAGAACCTTTATCGAAGGATAAATGTAATTTATATATGAAAAAACTTCATAAGGATTGGGTCCTGAATCCTGATGCCAAATTAATTAAGAGAAGGTTCACAAGAAAAAATCATTATGAACTTTCATCTTTGATTAATCTAATAATTCATATATCAAATTCAGAAGATCACCATCCAGAGATTACTTTTGGATATAATACAGCTGATGTGAATTATTTTACTTATGCGATCAATGGTTTATCTGAGAATGATTTTATTTGTGCTGCTAAACTAGATAAGTTTACATCGATTTAAATAATTTTCCTTTCATTGAAGGCATGAGATATTGTCTCATTATCTAAAAAACCCAGTTCTCCATTCAAAGGTAGACCGAATGCTAACCTAGAAGTCTTGATATCTTTTTGGGAAGCCATGTTCTTAATATAATGGGCAGTTGCCTCTCCTTCAATGGTAGTATTAGTTGCAAGTATTAATTCTGATACATTCTGAGTTGTAAGTCTTTTTTCTAATTTATCTAACCCAATTTCAGCTGGCCCACGTCCATCTATTGGTGATAAATTGCCTTGCAGTACAAAATAATAACCATTGTAATTAGTAGATTCATCAATAGTATATACATCACTAGCTGATTCAATTACGCAAATAACTGAAGTGTCCCTATTTTGCCTTTCACAGATATGGCAAGAATCTGAAGTTTGTTGTTGTACTTCTTCAATATCCATAAAAACACCACAAACTAAACATTTTGATATCTTATTTTCAATATTTTTTAATTCTTCTGCTAGGTGTAGAGATTTTTCAGGATTAGAGTTTAATAATTGATAAGCTATACGTTGAGCGCTTTTCCTACCAATGCCAGGAAGAATTGTAATAGCATCAATTAAATTCTCTAGATATTTAGATTTTATCATAAGTTAAAATGGAAGCTTCATGCCGCCAGGTAAGTTCATAATATTCCCCATTTTGTCTTTTGTTTCTTTTTCTAGTTTATTCATTGCATCATTGCATGCAGCTACTAAATAATCTTCAAGAATCTTCTTATTTCCTTTATGTGCATCATTATCAATATTAATGCTAACTACTTGATGATTGCCTTTTACGATAATTTTAACTGCACCCGCCCCAGCAACACCCTCAACCTTTATTTTATTAACTTCATTTTGAGCTTTTTTTATATTGCTATACATATTTTTAGCTTCTTTCATTTTATCAAACATACCCATTAGTACTCTCCTTTTATAATTTACTTATATTATCTTTATCAATCTTAGCATCAAAGATATTTTCTATCTCTTTTAGATTTTCATTGTCTTTTATTGATTCGTACATCTCATTCTTTGAGTTAATGTTTTCTTTTATAGATTGCTTATAAAGACTATTAATATCCTCTATATATTCAATTGATAAAACATGGTCAGTCTTATATTCAGAACATATCAGGATACTAAAGTCTGTGATACATTTTTTTGGATAGGTATTTTCTTTAGCTTTATCAACAAGTAACACTGTCGCATCTTCTCTTAAATCAAGAATTGCATTATTAGCAAGGTCAAGCATTAAACCTTGAAGGTTAAATTTATCAATAGACAATTTCCATTTAGATAATTCAACTCTAGTGTTTTTATTTGAATTTAATATTGTACCTTCATCTTTTTTTTTTAAATCTGAATTTGATTTTTTCACATTTACAGATTTACTAATATTGTTGTTATTTTTATATTCTGTGAATAGAGATATTCTTAATAATATCATGAGCAAGTGATTAGATTTTGAAACTGCAAAATGAATCTGTTCTTTTGCCTGTAATAAAATAGAATACCAGAGCTGAAGATCCTGAATAGGAACATTATCGTCCAGGAAATCTAAAGGTAAATTATATTCATTATTATTGAGTTTACGCGATAGTGAGACTTGGAAAACCCTCTCAATAAGTAAGTCTAGTAATTTAGTATAGTTAGATATTTTTGAATTATTTAAGATTTCATTAATGTTTTGGATAGAATTATTAAGTAAATTAAGAATAATGTCATCAACAATTGAATTATCTATTACGCCAAGTAAATCGATTATTTCTGCTTTTTTTAGCTCACCATTTCCATAAGAAATACATTGCTCCAATATACTCATCGAATCCCTTGCGCTTCCTCTTGCAGAATTAGCAATCAGTTCAGGAATATCGTTATCATATGGAATATTCTCTTTACTTAAGATATTTGTAATATGATTTGATAGAGATGAAATAGATATCGACTCAAGCTTAAAATGAAGGCACCTAGAAATTACAGTTTCAGGTAGTTTATCTGGATCTGTTGTAGCTAATAAAAACTTAACATGTTCTGGTGGCTCTTCTATTGTCTTAAGCAAAGCATTAAAACTTTTTGTGGAAAGCATGTGAACTTCATCAATTAAATAAATTTTAAATCGTGACGAAGTTGGCGCATATTGGACATTTTCCATAAGTGTCCTAGTGTCCTCAACTTTAGTACGTGAGGCGGCATCGATTTCTATTAGATCAAGATTATTATTATTGTCAATCTCAAGACATGAGTCACATTTCCCACATGGAGTTTCGCTTATACCTTTTTTACATAAAAGTGATTTTGCAAATATTCTGGCTATAGTAGTTTTACCAACACCTCGTGTACCAGAAAATAAATACGCATTATGTATTTTATTAAGTTTTATTGAATTGCTAAGAGATTGAACACAAAAGTCTTGACCTACAACCTCATTGAAAAAATGTGGTCGATATTTTAAAGCTAGAATTTTATTATTCATTATGTTCTATCAAGAAGATGACCTGTTTTTACAAAAATTAATGCCCCGTCTTCTAATGTATAAGGTTTATGTTTACTTAGGTGCGGGCTTCTAATCCAAGTATACTTGGGATATTTTCCATGCTCATCATAGAATGTTCCATTAAGCACGAAAATTTCCTCACCACCATGATGTTGATGGAAGTTAAACTCAGTATTAGGGTCCCATTTCACCAGGGCTGTATTTTCATATTCATGATTATGTAGGGGCATTACTGCAAGACCTGGTACAAGACCTTGTAGCCATTCTTGTTTATTTGTATTAATGACAACTCTAGTATTATCTGATTTGTGGAACTGTCTTAATTTAACAAAAAGTTTGCAGCCTTTTTTACTAAAAGGGGTGTGCTTTGAGCTATCAGGATTTCTTAAATATGTCCCAGCGGGATAATCTCCATTTTCATCAGAAAATGTTCCCTCTAATACAAAAAGTTCCTCACCAGAATCATGTATGTGTTCATCAAAAAAAGAGTTTTGTTCAAAGTCGACTATTGTTGTAGAAATTGCATACTCAGAATCTTCATTTCTCTCTAGAGGAGTTCTAATAACTCCATTACATGGTGATAGAACAGATGATAATTCATCAGACTGCAGTACTACTTTTTCATGAAAGTTTTGGTTTAGCATTATTTAATCTTTTCTAT
>CBFHLA010000075.1:0-3578 GCA_965656575.1 Gammaproteobacteria bacterium | reverse complement strand
ATTCAACTGACATTTCAGAAAATATAGAAAATATAGATGATAAAGAAATGCTTGATCATATTCTTATGAGTTCATCTAATCTTGATCTAGTTGGCATTTATTCGTCAGGGCCTATCTATACCGGTTTAGCTAATTCACTTGGTCAAACTAATTGGCATAGTAACTACTCATTTAGTTTTGATTACTCAATATATAACAAGAATAATAATGCAATTAAATTAAACTACTCATCGAAGAAGTGGAATCATGAAGATTTTGATTCTATTTTACAAAAAGGTATAGAAAAATTAGATGTACTATCAAGGCCGGACAAGACGATCAGAACTGGCGAATATCGCGTATATTTAGAGCCAGCTGCTCTTAGTGAAATCATTGATATGATGGCATGGGGCGGCTTTAGTTATAAATCAAATAAAATTGGAACTAGCCCTTTGCATTTATTGAGTAAAAATGAGAGGGAATTAAATAGTTCGGTATCAATAGATGAAAATATCAAAGATGGTATTTCAGCCAATTTTAATTCAGATGGATTTATAAAGCCTGAACAGATAGCAATGATTACTAATGGTAAATTTGTAGAGTCCTTAACTTCTCCTAGATCTTCTTTGGAATATTCTGCAATACACAATGCCGCAGGATCTTCTGAATATCCATGTTCTATTGATATGAGCGCCGGGAAAATAAATAATGATGAAATATTAAAAACTATTGATAATGGAATTTATATCAGTAATCTTTGGTACTTAAACTTTTCAGATAGAAATAACGGAAGGATGACTGGTTTGACTAGATTTGGATGTTTTTTAGTTGAGAATGGCAAGCTCACTGCGCCTATAAATACTATGAGATTTGATGACAGTGTATACAGTATGTTAGGAGAAAATTTAGTTGGACTAACTACAAATAGAGAACTCTTAATTGATTCAGGAACTTATGAAGAGAGATCAACCTCTAGTGCACGGTTACCAGGTGCTATTATAAACAACTTTAAGATGACTTTATGATGATTAAAACTAGATTTGCACCAAGCCCCACAGGATGGCTGCATATTGGCGGGGTAAGAACAGCATTGTATTCATGGCTGTATGCAAAAAAGAATAATGGAAAATTCTATTTAAGAATAGATGATACAGATACAACAAGAAGCACAGAAGAATACAAAAATTCAATCATATCGGCATTAAATCAACTTGGATTAAATTATGATGATGAAATCACTTATCAATCTAAAAGATTTGAACACTATATAGATAAAATTGAATACCTCTTAGATAATGACCTTGCATACTATGATGAAGTAGAGGTTAATGAAAAAACTAAAGATACGGATCTGTCAATTCAGTATGATAATCGACTAAATAAAGAAGGGCATGTAATAAGGTTTAGAAATCAAAAAGAAAGTAGTATTAAAATTAATGATAGTGTTCATGGAGAAATTACTTTTGACCCAAAAGTCTTTTTTGATGTGGTGATACTAAGATCGAATGGCGTGCCAACCTATAATCTAACTTCTGTAGTTGATGATATTGATATGGGGATAACTCATTTAATAAGAGGAGACGATCATCTTAGTAATCTACCTGTCCAAGTTAATTTATTCAGAGCTTTTAATGCAGCTGTACCTGCTTTTTCTCACTTACCTATGATTCATGGCACAGATGGCAAGAGATTATCAAAAAGACATGGAGCAGTTGATATCAATTACTTTTTAAATGAAGGATATCGTGTTGATGCAATATTAAATTATTTAGCCAAAACTGGATGGTCTCATGGTGATCAAGAAATATTTAGTATAGATGAACTTATTGAGCTATTTAGTTTAGATAGAATAACAAAATCAGCTGCGGCTTTCGATATAGAGAAACTTAATTGGCTTAATCAGCATTACATTAAAAATGATTCAATTGAAAATATTGCAGAACAGATTATTCCATTCTTATTATCTTTTGAATTACCAAATGTCCCTAAAAATGATAAGTATCTTAAAGATATATTATTACTAGGAATTGAAAGAGAATATTCAATGAAAAATATAGCAAATAGTATTACATATTTTTATGAAAATGAAATTGAATATGACATGAGCATTATTGAAAAGTTTGAGAAAGAACAAACAATCAAAATTCTTAGAGATATAATCGCAAAACTTTTCATTGTAGACTTTAATGATAAACCATCCATTAGTGCATGTGTTAAAGCTACCTGTAAAGATTTGTCTCTTAAGTTTAAAGATGTTGGTCCTCTCATTAGATTTTCAACAACCGGAAAACTAAATGCTCCTTCTATTGATGACTTATGTTTTGTTTTAGGTAAAAAGAGAGTAGTTGAGAGAATTTCAAGATTTCTAGAATTGTATCAATAGTTGATATTACCAGTGAGGAGGTCTATCTTTCTCATAGTCAATTTTTTCATTCCTTTTATCACCATACTCATCATAATCACTTTTCTTTTTTCTATGAATTCTAGAGTGTTTTTTTTCTTTTTTAAGAGGAGTGTCTTTTTTCATAATAAATCTAATTATCTTCGATAATCTAAAAGAATTTCTTGTGCATCCCCAAGGGACATTACTATCTAAATGCTGCACAAGAGCCTAGAATTTTATCTCTTTCTTGATTCATTGCTTTGTATGTGTCTTTGCAGTTGCTATTTATGATTTGTACTTGAATCCAGAATAGGTCGCAGTCATTTTTACTTCCTCTGTTACAATTATTTTCATATTGTTTCTTTGTTTTTTCAAATCCATTACATGATTTATAATTAGAACTTTTTTTCCACTTGTCCCAAAATCTTTTTAAATCAGGATTATATGATACTGATAAATTCTGTTTGCATGATTCATAATGATAATGATCTTGTATTCTTTTGAGTTTAATTTGTTCACTGCCTGAAATTTGTAAAATATTAGTTTGATTAAAAAATAATACATCTTCAAGGTATGCCTTTTGAACTGTAATAAATTCTTCTTTATGAATCATATTGTTATTATTTAGGTCATAAAAATTTAAATCTAAATCGATTAGTTTAAGATAATTTAATGCCAACCAATTTTGATTTAATCTCATCCAACTTTCATTTTGTGTGAGTTCCTTGAATTTACTTAGCGGCAAAGCATGAGTCAGCTTAGTTGAATAATTAGAAGATTGCATATCAGTATTAGCATTATTCATGACACTTTCCCATTGATAAGATGCTATCTTTAGAACCTTTGAACAATTTTTCTTATTTAATCTACATTGATACTGGTTGTTATTACTAATAACTTGATTATTGATGATTTTATTATTTTCTGTTGAAACATATTCATAGTATGAATCTGATAATGGATTACATGTATATTTATTAAAATCATTAGCAGGATTTTTCTTGTTGATGAGATAGTGAATCTTTCCATTGTTAACCATATCTATTGCTTTTAATAATGCATTCTTGTAAATGGGTTCTTTTTCAAGAAATGATTTATAATAGTTGAAGTTTTTTTCATTAAATTGTTGCTGATATTTGTATCCATATGGATTTTTATAGGGATGATAATAACGCATAGATAAAATACGAGTAGCAAATATTTCATTAAGCCATTT
>CBFHLA010000074.1:2143-3618 GCA_965656575.1 Gammaproteobacteria bacterium | reverse complement strand
TTGATGAAAGAAGAAAATACCTACAAAAGGTATAACGAAGGAGATCATCAATATAGTGATTTCTCAGAGGCAATTTTTGAGCAAGATCATTCTCATAAATGTCCAACATATGTTCATAAGACCCCACCATGTCAAGGAAGTTGTCCTTCTGGTGAAGATATCCGTGGTTGGCTCCAGATTATTAAAGGCATAGAACAGCCACCTCAAGATATGTCAATGTCAGAATATGCATTTAGAAGATCTACAACAGCTAATCCGTTTCCATCACAAATGGGCAGAGTCTGTCCTGCACCTTGCCAGAGTGGTTGTAACAGAAATGAGGTGGATGATTATGTGGGTATCAACGCGGTTGAACAATTCATAGGCGATAAAGCAATTAAAGAGGGGTACACATTTGATGAAGCTCCTAAACTCAACAAAGAGAGAGTAGCAATAATAGGTGGTGGACCTGCTGGCTTATCTGCAGCATATCAACTGAGAAAAATGGGTTATGCATCAACAGTCTTTGAAGAAAGAAAAGAGCTTGGAGGTATGATGCGTTATGGCATACCTGGGTATAGAACTCCGAGAGATCTCCTTGATAAAGAGATAGAGCGAATCTTAAATTTAGGAGATATTGACGTTGTATTAGGAAAGCGTGTTGGAAAAGATTTACCTTTAGATGACATAGAGAAATCCCATGATGCAGTACTTTGGACTATCGGATGTTGGAACGGGAAAGCGATTCCTGTTGAAGGCGGTGATGCTACCAACTGTATTACGGGCGTTGATTTTCTTGAAGCATTTTGTGATGGAAGACTTAAGGTAGGCTCCAAAAAAGTAATTTGCGTAGGTGGTGGAGATACCTCAATTGATGTAGTTTCAGTAGCTCGTCGTCTTGGGCATATCTCGAAAATGAATGAACAAGATACTCCAGAGAACATAGTTCATGGTTATGTAGCACAAGATGTATCAGAGTCTGCAGCTAAAGAGGGTGCAGAGGTCACATTAACATCCTTGTTCGCAAAAGAAGAAATGACTGCAGCTGAACAAGAAGTAAATGATGCTATGCATGAGGGTGTCACAATTCTCAATGGTGTAATGCCAGTTAAAATTGAAAAAGATGATAATAATAAAGCAGTAGCGATGATTGTTGCTGAATGTACATTCGATGAAAATAATATTCCAGTTCCTGTAGAGGGTACCGAGAAAAGAATTGAAGCTGATTTAATAGTAGCTGCTATAGGCCAGTCTCCTGATATTGAAGGTATAGATGAACTTGGTAATGAAAGAGGATTTTTCGAAGTTGATGATTATTACAGACATAAAACAAAAGAAGGACACTTTGTTGCGGGTGATATAATCAGACCTCACTTGTTGACAACAGCAATAGGCCAGGGTTCTATTGTTTCACAAACCATTAAAAGCTACTTCGAAAACAATGACTTTAAAAGAAGACCTAAAGTAGATGTGCATCATTTTAATCTACTAGATAA
>CBFHLA010000074.1:0-2134 GCA_965656575.1 Gammaproteobacteria bacterium | reverse complement strand
TGTTGATGATTATTACAGACATAAAACTAAAGAAGGACATTTTGTTGCAGGCGATATAATCAGACCTCACTTGTTGACAACAGCAATAGGCCAGGGTTCTATAGTTTCACAAACTATTAAAAGCTACTTCGAAAACAATGACTTTAAAAGAAGACCTAAAGTAGATGTGCATCATTTTAATCTACTAGATAAACTAAGAGAAACTGATTTAGAGCCAGAACCATATACAGCTCCTATAGACCCTGATTCATACAGAGGTTCTGACACGAGTAAAAATGTGCTGCACAACTATGAAGACAGATCTGCACAAGAGATCATTCCATCAACTGAATTATTCTTAGGACATTTTAAACACGAAGATCGTATGAAACGTGGTGAGGATGTTCCTAGCGGAGATGATGTTATTGATAATTATCAAGACAGAATCATTGGACTTACAGAAGAAGAGGCGATTAAGGAGGCCTCTAGATGTATGAGTTGTGGCATGTGTTTTGAATGTGATAATTGTGTAATTTACTGCCCACAAGATGCAGTCTTTAGAGTTAAGAAAGATGAGGCAACATTAGGCAGGTATGTAGATACAGATTATAACAAATGCATTGGCTGTCATATTTGTGCTGATGTATGTCCAACTGGTTATATTAAAATGGGGCTCGGCGAATAAATTAATCGCCTTTAATCAGGGGAAAATAATTGAAACACCTCAAAATATCTTTTCTGATATTTATATTAGTAGTAGGTATACAAGGCGTAAAAGCCCATGATGGAAATCCACATGTATCACCAGGAGAGTCTAAAGCAGATTCCCAAGAAGCATGTGTTGAGCCAACTGAATTAATGAGAAAAGAGCATTATATGTTCTTATTACATCAAAGAGATGAGACCGTAATTGACGGTGTTAGAACTAAGCAGCATAGCTTAGCAAATTGTGTAGATTGTCATGTATCATATGATGATCAAGGTAAAGCAATACCTATTAATTCTGAAGGGCAGTTTTGCCAAGAATGCCATGTTAAGACAGCTACAAGTATTACATGCTTTTCATGTCATGCAGCAGAACCTCGTTATCCTAAACATATGAATACAACTAGTAGTTCAGTCATAAAAATTAATGAATTAGCAAATAATATTAAAGATGAAAGATAGAAGAAAATTCCTTGTAAAATCTGCTACTGCATTAGCTATAACTTTTGTGGTGCCATCACTGATTGCAAATAAAGTATATGCTAAAAAACCGTTAGCAGAAAAAGTTACAAATAAACAAAGTTGGGGTATTCATATAGACACATCAAAATGTGTAGATGGATGCACTGCATGTGTAGATGCATGTAATGAAGAAAATGGTTTAACAGGTTTTGGACGACCAGCTACTGACTCACAATGGATACGAAAAGTTAAAGTTAAAAGTAATACTACTGAAAAAATTACTACAATGCCTCTGATGTGTCAGCATTGTGAGAATCCGCCATGTTGTGATGTTTGTCCAACGGGTGCATCATTCAAGAGAGTTGACGGAATAGTAATGGTGAATCAGCACACATGCATTGGTTGCAGATACTGTATGATGGCTTGTCCTTTTAAGGCTCGTTCTTTTGTCCATGAAACACTCACGCAACAAAATACAAACGCACCAAGAGGTAAAGGTTGTGTTGAGAGTTGTAACTTGTGTGTTAACAGAATCGATCATGGGTCTGAAACAACTGCATGTGAAGATGCATGTAATAATGCAGGACATTCGGCTATTACATTTGGCGACCTAAATGATTTAAAAAGTAAGATTTCATCAGTGATGAAGTCTAATAACCCAAGAAGACTCAGAAATGATCTTAGTCTTAATCAAAAAGTCTTTTACTCAAACATATGAACTATAAGCTAGAAAAACTAAACACTTGTAGGTATTTATATTGGGGAACTTTTCTTTTCTTAGGGCTTCTTGTGTTAATAGGGCTAGCATCATCAGCTTATATGGAGCACGAAGGGCATTATGTAACAGGCATGAATAATCAGATTGTATGGGGACTACCTCATATTTTTGCTGTAACACTCATAGTGATAGCGTCTGGGGTACTTAACATAGCTTCTATGTCGTCTGCATTCAATAAAAAACTTTACAAACCTTTAGCTCCACTTTCTG
>CBFHLA010000073.1:0-3780 GCA_965656575.1 Gammaproteobacteria bacterium | reverse complement strand
TAAGCTTTCTGTAATTACATCAGACATGCCCATTCTCTTGAGCCCTGCTCTCGCAAGTATTATCCCGTCTAAATTTTCTCCCTTAAGCTTCTTAAGTCTTGTTTGAATGTTTCCTCTTATTTCTTTTATCTCTAGTTTACCGTATTTATTTTTTATCATTGCCTGCCTTCTTGGACTGGATGAACCTATTGTGCCTTTTTGAACATCTGCTAACGTCTTATGTTTTTCTGAAATGAATACATCCCTAGGATCTTCTCTTTTCATTATTGTGCTAACAACAAATCTAGCATCAACTTTTGCAGGAACGTCCTTCATAGAATGTATTGCTATGTCTGCTTCTCCACTGACCAAACAACTCTCAAGCTCTTTTAAAAAAAGACCTTTTCCTCCATCTCTTTTGAATGTTTGGCTGTCCACTTTGTCACCCGCAGTTGTCATAGGTACAAGAATAATTTCGTTGAAAGTTTTATTATCGATTAGATAATCTCTGACCATATTTGCCTGTTTTAGTGCTAAAGGGCTTTTTCGAGTCGCCAGTTTAATTTTATTCATGATTATTGCATTACCAAATTTTCAGTTATAGTATACTTGCAATATGGAATATATTAAAACTTCAATGAATTTATTATGAAAAACTCAACATGGTCAGGACGATTTAAAAAGGGTCTTGATGAAGACGTGCTCGAATTTTCTGAGAGTATTAGCATCGATCATCTTCTGTTTGATTGTGATATAAAAGTTTGTATCGCTCATGCAGAAATGCTTTCTGATTGTAAGATAATTTCTAAAAAAGAATCAAGCACTCTTGTCAAAGGATTGAAAGCCGTTCAAAAAAAATATGATTCAGGAAAACTTTCTTTATCTATTAAATACGAAGATGTACATATGAATATTGAGCAGGCTCTGACAAAAGAAGTTGGTGAACTAGGCAAGAAAATACACATGGGTAGGTCCAGAAATGATTTGGTTGCTACAGATTTTAGACTGTACCTTAGAGAATTTTCTGATGTAATTATCGATAAATTAAGAGACATTAGACATGCATTAGCACTTGCTTCATATAACAACGCAGAGGTTATATTTCCAGGATACACACATTTGCAGCTAGCTCAGCCTGTAACGTTTGGGCACCACTTGCTTGCATGGCATGACATGCTTGCTAGAGATGAGCTGAGAATGGAGGAGACAAAAGAGAGAATAAATATATTGCCCCTAGGAAGTGCTGCGCTTTCAGGTACACCATATAAGATAAATAGGGAGACAGTAGCAAAGAAACTTGGGTTTAAGTCAGTCTCTACCAATTCTATGGACGCTGTCAGCGACAGAGATTTTGTGTGTGATTTTGCTTATACGTGTTCAATGATCATGATGCACTTATCTAGAATATCAGAAGAGCTTGTTTACTGGATGAACACACACATAAAGCTTGTAGATATTGATGAGGCTTTTTGTACCGGGTCATCTATAATGCCACAGAAGAAAAATCCAGATGTTCCTGAACTAATAAGAGGAAAATCCGCCTCTGTTATAGGATCATTATCATCTCTATTTCTTTTATTAAAAGGTTTGCCGTTAACTTATAATAGAGATTTGCAAGAGGATAAAAGTATATTGCTAAACTCTCTTGAAACTGTAACAGCATGTTTAAATTTAATGCCAAGGCTTATATCAACTATGAAAGTTGATAAAGATAGAGCATTAGCTCTGTCTAAACAAGACTTTTCAAATGCAACAGATTTGGCTGACTATTTGTCAATGAAAGGCGTGCCCTTCAGAACATCTCATGAGATTGTTGGCACTATTGTCCAATATGCTGAATCAAATAAAATTAACTTAAATGAAATATCTTTAGATGAATTTAAAAAATTCTCTAGTAAAATTGGTAAAGATGTTTACAACGCTATTGATATTGAAAAGTCAATTTGCTCAAAAAAAGCTACCGGTTCAACATCGCCAGCTAATGTAAAAAAACAAGCTAAGAAAATTCTTACATCTATGAAGCTATATGGATATGCCTAAACTTAAAAACATTATATTAGTCATATTCATAACTGTCTCCTATGCTCAAACAACATCATCTCAAACAAAAATTCCCTCTATTAAAGAATTTGTAAATGACCATAGTGGCTCATATGATTCTTATCTATACGGTATAGAAAGTGGTTTTGAATGGGCATCAGAATTTTATTTCAGAAAACATAAAGTTGAACTCTATTGCAAACCAAATAGCATTGTTCTTCCAGCCAGCAAGCTTAGGGATATCATTATGGATAGCATTAACTCCAAGCCAGGCTTCTTTGAGAAATATGAAAATGAGCCTTTAGTTGGCCTTGCACTGAGAAATGGCCTTATAAACCAGTTTCCTTGCCAATAACCCTTGTTAGTGTGAAATGAATTTTGTAATATACTTATTCATATAGGGTAAATTTACAGGAGGAGTAAAAATGGCAGATCATCCAGTACCAAATGGAGATGACATTATATTACCAGACGGAACTGTTGTAGGTTCTTGGAACGGTGAAGACGTTAAGGACCTTCAGGTTGAAGTCCAGCGTATAATGAAGGAACAAAAAGCTAGCGGAGCTGACAGAAACAATCTTTTAATTCGTTTTGGCATCCCGCACTTTGATCAAACGCCTGATCATCTTAAACCTTTTATTGCTTACGCACTTTGGGGTGTTGATAAAAAGGGTAATTGTTTGACACATAGACGCGCAGATCACTTTGAAACAGTTGAAAAAATTAACGAAAAATATGGAAGTGAAACTGCTATGGCTGCCGCACAAAGGCACCGTGAATAGTCTAAACCAATATAAAGGGCAGATCTTCTGCCCTTTATTACAATTTTCCGTATAACCAACTAGACAAGTTTTCAATCATTCTCTTGCTGATTGTATGTCCGCAGTCATCAACAAACTGTATTGGTCTATAACCATTTAACTTAAGAAACTCTATAGACTTATTGTAGGTATCGATTGTTATGGTCATATCTTTATTGCCGTGGGCAATATAGATTTCAACATCTTTATTCGTAACAGACAGTTCTTGTGCTGAGGGGACATAACCGGATATCGCTATTATACCTTCGCACTCTATATCATTAGCTAAACCCATTGATAATGATAAAGCGGCACCTTGAGAGAAGCCACCTAAGTATATTCTTTTATTCTCATCAATATACTCACCAAGTAAATGTGATATTAACTTTTTCGAATGAAGCAATCCCT
The DNA here is from genome assembly GCA_965656575.1 of Gammaproteobacteria bacterium. Classification (GTDB taxonomy): domain Bacteria; phylum Pseudomonadota; class Gammaproteobacteria; genus CACLCV01. Next base: position 553 of record CBFHLA010000073.1, on the reverse strand, counting down.
TGTTATCTTCCTCAATTTTACCATCTAGGCTCTTTGGCAAAGGATACCAAGACCTTTTGCCTCCATCCATTGACGCATTAGGCATAATTACATGAAGCCTTCCATCAAGATTGAGATTCAATAATTTTATAAACGGCTCAAAGCTCCAGTTATTAGCGCCATAACCATGGAACCATATCAAATTTATATCCGCACTCTGTTTGTCACCAATAGTTATAATGTCTTTATTCATCTTTTTTAAATCTTCCTGATATGTAAATACAATTTAGATTATAATAGCAGAATGAACATGCGTACATTAAAGAAATATATATGGATACTAATCATTGTGATTTCACCATTACTTATTACAAGCTGTGGCAATAAGGGCCCTCTAGTACCTCCATCAAATCAAATATTATAGAATTACTAAATTGAAATTATTAGAATATAATTCTGACCGATTATTTTTTGATGGCATGGACATCGATGAAATTTCAAGTAACCTTGAGACCCCATATTATTTATATTCTGATAATCTTATTAAAGAAAATATCAATAGTTATATGAGGCA
>CBFHLA010000072.1:2094-3863 GCA_965656575.1 Gammaproteobacteria bacterium | reverse complement strand
AGATGGAGAGCGACTCAGCTTTTAAAGAAGACAAAGATTGATGCTGTTATTATAGACGCTGACGAGAAAACATCCGCGGTATTGTCAATTGTAGAGAACGTGCAGAGAGAAGATCTAAATGCCATGGAAGAGGCTGAATCACTCGACCGGCTCATCAAAGAATTCAATATGAGTCACGATGATGTAGCCAAATATATTAGTAAATCAAGAGCACATGTAACAAATATAATTAGGCTAAACGAGTTATGTGATTATGTAAAAGACCAGCTTCGTAAAGGGAATATCACAATGGGTCACGCAAGAGCGGTAATTACATGTGGACATGATAAACAAGCAAAAATCATTCGGGAAGCTATACATAAAAGATTGTCTGTACGATCTGTAGAAAATCTGGCTAAAACTCAGAAGGCCCCCATTGAACCAACTAAGAAAGATCAAGATACCCTCGCTTTGGAGAGAACACTCTCAGATGTACTAGGTGCTAAGACAACAATTTCTCACAGTCAAAGAGGCGGGCAAGTTAATATTCGATATTCTAGTATTGAAGAGTTACAAGGAATTATTGAAAAGATTAAGAAATCTATCTAGATTCATCCATTTTTTTGGTTTTTTTAGTATATAAATTGAATACATAGCCAGACTAAACTATACTAACCGTGACCAAAAATAGGTCTAAATTGCTCATGGTGAACATCTAAAGTGAGAAGAGTAATTGCCTTTCAAGGTATTATAGCTGTTGTTATAGCTCTGGTATTTATGAATATGGGCTACCAAAAAATAGAATCATCTTTGTTTGGCGGCGTCATATCGATTGTAAATACATTGCTTCTTGCAAGAAGTGTAAATCAGGCAGGGAATGCTGCAGTTGGGCAAAATATTAGCGGAGGTACGTTGGTACTCTTTAAGAGCCTTTTAATTAGAATAGCTCTTGTACTAATTGGCTTCTATGTAGGAATTGTAACGCTTAGCTTCGATGCTCTACAGATGCTTGTTGCATTTGCTGTTACACAGATTGGATATGTATTTAATAAAAATAAAACTATTTACTAGGTAATTAATGGACAATAAAGCCCCAGCTACAGATAGCCCAGTTGAATATATTCAACACCACCTTACACCTTTGTCTGCTGGTGAAGGTTTCTGGCAAATTAATATAGATACAATGTTCTTCAGTATGCTCTTAGCAGGGATTGTTATGTTTATTGCATACAGAGTCGGTAAAAATGTATCAGCAGGTGCACCGACTGGCATGCAAAATGTTCTCGAATCACTCATGGATTTTGTAAATAGCCTTGTAAAAGAGGCTTTTCCTAAACCGAATAAGATAGTTGGACCAATTGGGCTAACTATTTTCGTTTGGGTGCTTCTTATGAACGCAATGGATCTTATCCCGGTTGACTTACTGCCGAAGTTAGCAGATATGGCCGGAATACATTATCTTAAAGTCGTACCTACTACTGACCCTCACACTACTTTTGCAATGTCGTTGTCTATTTTCTTGTTGTGCATTTATTACAACGTAAAAATAAAAGGTTTCGGAGGATACATGAAATCATTCATGGTCCACCCATTTGGGATATATTTAGCACCTGTTAATTTTGTTTTAACACTCGTAGAAGAATTAGCTAAGCCTTTGAGTTTAGCACTGAGGCTTTTTGGGAATATGTTCACAGGAGAGTTGGTATTTTTACTAATCGCACTGTTGCCATGGTACATCATCCCAATACCTGGAAGCTTGTGGGCAATATTTCATATACTTGTCATTACAC
>CBFHLA010000072.1:0-2086 GCA_965656575.1 Gammaproteobacteria bacterium | reverse complement strand
CTAATCGCACTGTTGCCATGGTACATCATCCCAATACCTGGAAGCTTGTGGGCAATATTTCATATACTTGTCATTACACTGCAAGCTTTCATATTTATGGTATTAACCATAATGTATATCAGCATGGCATCAGAGGAATCACATTAACTAAAAAAAGAGGAAAAATAATGGAAACACTAACACCAGATATGATTACGCAAATTTACTCATCTACAAGTTTGGGCGTCTCTATCATGCTAGCTGCAGCTGGACTAGGCTCTGCTCTGGGATGGGGCTTAATTTGCATGAAGTATATTGAAGGTATAGCGCGACAACCTGAAATGTTACCCGCACTAAGAACGCAGATGTTCATTACAGCAGGCTTAATGGAATCATTCCCATTCATCGTGTTGGCATTCGCAATGTTCTTTGTATTTGCTAACCCGTTTGTTGGTGCTGCAAAAGCTGCACTAGGCGCATAAGGAGAGAAACTTTAATGAACGTAACAGCAACATTATTCGGACAAATGATTACATTTATTGTATTTGTCTGGTTTATTAAAGCTTACCTATGGGAGCCTCTTACAGATGCTATGGACAGTCGCACGAAAAAAATATCAGATGGGCTTGCTGCAGCTGAACAAGGCCAAAAGAAAATTGAACAGGCTACTATTGAGTTTTCTACGCGTATTGATGAAGCGAAAACAAAGGCGTCAGTTATTATTACTGATGCAGAATCTAAATCTAAAACAATTGTGGAAGAAGCAAGGGTATCAGCACGAGAAGAGGCACAAAAGATTGCAAAGACATCAGCTCAACAACTAGAGCAAGAAGTTAATGCGGCAAGAGAAAAGCTAAAATCGGATGTTGCGGCTTTATCACTTTTATGTGCAGAAAAAATTATCACTAAAGAAGTTGATAAGAACATGCATGATCAAATTATCAACGAGGTAATTAATAAGTGACTGATAGTGTTACATATTCTAGACCATATGCTGAAGCTGCATATAAAATTGCGGTTGAAACTAATGAACTCGATATGTGGACGGACAACCTTTCAATGATGTCTCATGTAATATGTAGTGGTGACGTAAAAGCAATTATTGCCAGTCCAAAAATTGATTCTGAAAAAACACTAGGTTTTTTAAATAGTTTCCTTCCTCGAGAAAATCTAATGTTTAGTAAATTTATTGCAATTATGATTGAAAATAAAAAAGTCTACTTTTTAGATGAGGTCTACCGTCTGTTTAGAGAAATGATACTGGATGAGCAAAATACTACGATAGCAGAAGTTGAGACCGCTTACCCGCTATCTGTTGAACAAAAGAACTCCTTAATTAAAAACCTTGAAAAACAGCACAATAAAAAGATTAAAATCGATGAGATAATTAATGACTCTCTACTAGCTGGTATTAAAATCTCTATCAATAATGAAGTAACAGATTATAGCGTGAGGTATAAACTGAATTCTATGAAAGAACAAATCACAAACAACAGGTAATTATAATGACAATTAATCCAACAGAAATAAGCGATATCATAAAAGATAAGATCAAGAATCTTGATATTAAAACTCAGTCCCATAATGAAGGTACGGTGGTATCTCTTACGGATGGTATAGCAAGAATCTATGGCATAACAGATGCACTTCAAGGCGAAATGTTAGAGTTTCCAAATAATATCTATGGTCTTGCTCTTAACCTGGAGAGAGATTCTGTAGGAGCCGTGATTCTTGGAGATTATAAATCTATTTCTGAAGGCGATAATGTAAAATGCACAGGTAATATTCTTGAAGTTCCTGTTGGAGAGGAGTTACTTGGCAGAGTTGTGAATTCACTAGGAGAGCCTATAGATAACAATGGGCCTATAACTTCTGAAAAAAAATCACCTATTGAAAAAATTGCACCTGGTGTTATTGAAAGAAAATCTGTGGATCAGCCAGTTCAAACGGGGCTTAAATCAATTGATGCTATGGTACCTATTGGTCGTGGACAACGTGAACTTATCATTGGAGATAGGCAAACTGGAAAAACTGCTGTAGCGATTGATGCAATCATCAACCAGAAAGATACAGGCGTTAAATGTATTTATGTTGCGATAGGCCAGAA
>CBFHLA010000071.1:0-3936 GCA_965656575.1 Gammaproteobacteria bacterium | reverse complement strand
CGCCTGCAATATTCTTTTGAGTAAAATAACTTTTAGAAATATATGACCATATATCTTGTGAGAATCCAATTAATATTGAATTCATGTGATTGATTTTATTACATATATCGGCAATATAGTCATGCGGTTCAATCTGTGTAGTATGAGTGTTAAGTTCTAGCTTTAGATTAGAGAGAAATCTTTTAATAGATTTTGGCCAATCAATGCTTGGATAAGTAATGCTATGTGCTGAATAATTACCTGTAGCTCCATTAAACTTTCCTTTGATTTTTATGTTTTTCAGACTAAGTATTTGATCTACTAATCTCTTTTGAAAGTTTATTAATTCTTTGCCCATTGTTGATGGCGAAGCAGGTTGACCATGTGTATGAGATAAGATCGAAACTTTTTTATATTTTTTACCTAAACTTTTAAGCTTTTTTTGAAGTACATCAGTCTCTATAATCACTCTTGCTCTTGCGTTTTGTAGCATGAGGGCATATGAAACATTATTAATATCTTCAGATGTACAACAAATATGAATATGTTCTTTGTATTTGTATATATATTTATTCTTCTTTATTTTTTCTTTAATAAAGTATTCAACAGCTTTTACATCATGCTTAGTCACGTCTTCAATTTTTTTTACTTTAGCCGAATCTGCACTATTAAAATCTAGGTAGATTGATCTTAAAAACTTAATTTGGCTATTTGAGAAGGGCGGCAGAGATGTTACCCCTTTTAAGTTAGAAAGAAATATAAACCATTCTATTTCAACTTTAACTCTAGTTTTGATCAAGTTATGTTCTGAGAAAATCTCATTGACATCACTGCATAGATTTTGATATCTACCATCAGTGGGAGCAGCAACGTTGAGGTTATATTTTTTCATACTAATGCAGTCTTAAAATGCTATTATATCACATAATTAATCTTAATAATATTTAGCTATTAAAAATGAAAAAAAATAATTACAGAATTGAACAGGACTCATTAGGTAAAATTAAAGTCCCACAAAATGCTCTATATGGAGCCCAAACACAACGCGCGATTGATAATTTTAAAATAAGTGGCATAACATTTGATCCTGCATTTATACAAGCGCTCGCCAGTCTTAAAGATGCTTGTGCTTCTGCTAACGTAAAATGTAAAGTTTTACCAAAAGTCAAAGCATCAACTATATCGAATATTAGTAAAAAAATTTCATCGAACCCTCTTGATTTTATTGATCATTTCCCAATCGATATTTTCCAAACAGGCTCAGGTACAAGTACTAATATGAATATGAATGAAGTCATATCTGAAATTGCTAAAAGAACACTTAAGAGATCAATACACCCAAATGATGATGTAAATATGTCACAGAGCTCTAATGATGTAATTCCAACCACAATAAACATATCCTCCTTAACAATGAGCAAAACTTTATCTACATCTCTAGATTTTTTATGTGATTCACTTAATAAAAAAGCAAAAAAATTAAAAGATATTATTAAATCAGGAAGAACACATCTGATGGATGCCGTTCCAATTTCTTTTGAGCAAGAACTTAACGTATGGGAAGAGCAAGTCAGAGCCTCACAGGCGCAAATAGATTTATCATGTGAAGAGATTTCATATTTACCTATTGGCGGTACTGCTATAGGTACAGGTATTAATGCTCCAAAATCATTTTCTAAGAATGTATGCAGTGAGCTTAATAAAATTTATCGTGAATTAAAGATAAAATTTAAACCTTTACCTGTTAAGGGAGAAATGATGAGTTCACAAAATCATATTCTTACTTTAAGTTCAGCTTTAACAAGATACGCATCTACATTACTTAAAATTGCTAATGATATTCGTTGGATGAATAGCGGTCCCATATCGGGATTATCTGAGATATCTCTCAAAGCACTTCAACCTGGCAGTAGCATCATGCCGGGAAAAATAAACCCTGTTATCTCAGAATCTATTATGATGGCAGCTGTACATGTTAATGGTAATCATTCTACAATCTTGCAGGCAACTAGTAGCGGAAGTTTTCAACTTAATACCATGCTTCCTGTAATTGCTCATAATATTATCGAATCTTTATATTTAATGATTAATTGCTCGTTTAGCATGATAGATTTAATTGATAGTTTTTCGGTAAATGAAGAGACTGTAAAAGATAGTTTATTCAAAAATCCAATAATAGCTACGAAACTTAATCAAGTCATTGGATATGATATGGCTTCAAAGATTGTGAAAAAAGCATACAAGACTAACAGCTCGATTTTTGATATTGCAGAGAATATGACATCTCTTACAAAATCAGACTTAGTTAAAATACTAGATCCTAAAAAACTCATATAAATGAAACAACCTGATATTGATAATATATTCATCTATTGGGTTTATTACATATCTTTGATTTTCATAGCTTTGTTCATCTTAGGTTCTATTGGATTTATATCTAATATATTTCGATCAGACATAAGTTATATATCATCTTTAATTTTTGTCATCTTCAATTTTTATATATTTCAATGTGGATATTATTTATATAAGTTGAGAGATGCAATATCTTATATCGATACTGTAGAAGTTTATAAACTACATAATATGTTTTTAGACATATGCTCTGAGTATCGACTACAGATTGAAAGTAACAAGCAGAATCAAATATCCAGTCAAGATGAATTAAAGGCTAAGCTATATGAATTCGTAGATAATGGATTTTTTATATCTGATCTTTTACTTAAACTAGGAATAATAGGCACCGTTGTAGGATTCATTATTATGTTAAGTTCTTTATCTGCTATAGATGAAATGAATTTATCAAAAATGAATAATCTATTATTAAGTATGAGTGCTGGTATGAAAGTAGCTCTTTATACAACCTTAACTGGATTAATTGGGTCCATTCTCCTAACAATACAATATAATTTCTTTGAATCTAAAATTAATATTTTTATTAATAAAGTACTTAACTCTAAAAAACATGAGAAGAAAGAATAGAATTAGAACTGAACCGTTTACCGATTTATTATTCAATACTCTTCTCGGTTTCACTTTTCTTTTTTTTATAACAGTCCTTTTTATAAATCCTATTTCAAAAATTGGAAATGTTAACATGAAGGCGGAATATATTATTACTGTAGATTGGAAAGATAGTTTACCAGACGATGTAGATATATGGGTCCAAGATCCTAATGGTGAAACGGTATCGTATCTAAAAAAAGATGCAGGCTGGCTGCATCTTGATAGAGATGACCAGGGTATAATTAATGATGTAGTTACTATTGATGGAGAAGAAATAATTTATCCAATAAACAGAGAAGTAGTCACCCTTAGAGGCATTATACCAGGTGAATATATTTTAAATCTTTATTTATATGAACATAAAAGTAAGCATCCAATTGATGTAAAGGTGATTATAGAAAAAGTAAACCCTACATTAAAATTAGTTTATGCTAACAATATAACACTAGCAAAAAAAGACTCCGAAGTTACTGTAACAAGATTTTTTTTAGATCCTAGCGGAGAATATTCTTCGGGCGATTCTCAAAAAAAAATATTAACCCCTTATAATCTAAAAAGATTCTAATATGATTTTATATTTATATTTATTTCTACTTTTACTGATATATATTTTTCTAATTCACTATTTTATTAAAAATAAAGCATTTATAACTAAAATATTAATAGTATTAAGTATTTCTATATTTTTTATTTTTCTATATCAAAGTATTAAAAACAATGAGGGTTATGCGACATCAGATCAACTCCCACAAAGCTTTTACATATTAAACAGCTACGTTTACAAAGATAGTGTATTAATCCTTGTAAAAGAAAAAAATTCTAATCCAAGGTTATATAAAATTAATAAATCACTTAAATTAAATAAATTCTTAAAAAAATACAAAGGTTTAAAAAAGGATGGACAAGATGTAGTTGTTAAGAAAGATAAAATAAATAACAAAGATTCTCTAG
>CBFHLA010000070.1:0-4006 GCA_965656575.1 Gammaproteobacteria bacterium | reverse complement strand
TAAAGCCATAGTTGTGTGCAGAAGCAATGTATTCTTTATCAAATAAATTATCAATGTTTAAGAATGCTCGTGCTCCTGTATAGCCCATTGCGTCTAGACTCATACCACTTCTAAAGTCATATATCCAAGCGCTTTCTGTTTTATCAGAGCTACTTGAACCTTTGTTAAAGACTTCATCGTTGTATTTTGCAGATAACTGCATATCCCAGTTATTTGTTTCAGCACCAAGAGAAACATAATAAATCTCTTCCGGTGTATATGCGATTCTAGCGCCGTCCACAAACTCACCACTATTTGTAGTTACATCATGTTCTGCTTCCTGAAGTGTTACAGATATAGCCATTGGATATCTGATCCCAGAACCAGCAACTTCAGCACCTTTCATTTGAGGAGCTGCAAATAAGTTGTTGACTCTGTATAAGAATTCAACACCGGTTACATGAGCTTCACCAGCACTTTTTGTATCCTGAGATGCGTCAGCACAACCTGATGCAATATTACATGTCTCATTTAGATTCTCATAATCTACATGGAATCCAATAATTTCCATTTGACTATTAGCGCCCATTGAACGATAACCTATTTCATAATTATCAGATTCTTCTGGTTTTGCTCCTCCATTTCCTGAAGGCATGTATCCTTGGCTGTATGCAACAAATGCAGACGCACCGTTACCCATGTTATAGACTGTACTTGCGGCAATCATTGTCTCGCTGTTATTAGCTAAACGAGAGTCGCCAGCTGTATCATAATTATATTCCCAATAGTCTACATCTTCATGTCTTAACCCAAGTGTTGTAACAAAATTTCCATGTGTAATGCGGTCAATAATGCTTATTGATTCTGCTGATGCAAAGTCGTCATTACCATTTCCATCTGTTACATAGTCTGATGAAATTAGTGACATAGTATTGTTTGAACCAAGAGTATAGTACTCAGAAATACTTGAATCATGTCTGTCACGATAATCACGGTGGCTTCTGTAGCCAACTGTAATATCATGCGCGCCCATAATGGTGTTGTAACGAAGATCATAACCATACATTCCATAGTCTCTGTGTCCTAGTGAACGTTTGATTTTCTCACCATCTACCATAGCAGCTTGGTTTGTAAGAATATTACAGGCTCTTAACTCTTCTGCTGAATCCACAGCACAGTTTGTCGCCCAATCAACAGCTGATAGTTTAACTTTTGTTAATGTATTATTGTCATCACCATCTGCATAAACGTTCATCTCGCCAACTTTTTTCCAGTTCCTGCTATATTTAGCCTTGTAAATCTTACCAACAAAGTTACTTGTAGGGCTTAAATCCAAGCCATATGTGAATACATATCTGTGATAGTCATTATCCATCTTGTCTTTAGATGAAGCTGCGTATCTCCTATAAGGATTAGCACCAAAATCAGTTCTTGTTAGACCGATATAAGATGCATGCGAAGTTTCAGAAGTATTTTGACTTGATAACTCCATAAAAGAGCTTGGCATGGTGTATCTAATTTTAAATAGATCAGAATTTTTTCTAAACCCAGAATTCGTGTCATTGCCGGCTCCAGCATCGATGTCTTTATGACCATCATAAGCAGTTTTATGTGTTTCAAAAACATAAGACAAATTGTCCATGGTTGCGCCGTAATAGAAATGGTTTCTAAGGTATGATTCGTCACCAAATGTTTGATTAAAGTAACCTTTACTTCTATCTGTTGGCGTGCTTCTTGACAAGTAATTAATCGCACCAGAAGTTGTTCTTGGTCCATTACCAATCGCAGCAGCACCTTTAAGAACCTCTATACCTTCTGCATCACCTGCATCAGGGAAGAAATACATAGAAGGGTTAGAATAGACAGCTGGTCCTTGGAGTATGCCATCCTCAGTAATATTAATTTTTGTTGTACGGTTAGGATTAGTTCCTCTCATCCCGATATTGGTTCTAAGTCCAAGGCCATCTTCAGTTTGTGAAAAGACACCAGGTACACGTCCCATTATCCTTTCAGTATCTGTATAGCCTGATTTTTTAAGTTCGACATCATCAATATAAGACGCAGAACCAGCAATTTCAGATTCTTGTTGTCCACCAAATATACTTAATGGTGCCAAGTCATCTGCAAATGCATTACTGCCTAAAAAGGCAATAAGAACGACTGTTTTTTTCATATTTCTCTCTATAAATATGTATAATTGTTGCTATTATATTGATAATGATTCTCATTTGCAATAGTAAATGATAATGATTCTCATTTTAAAATTAGATTATTATATGTTTAAAACATTACTATTTTAATTTAGAGTATCCAAATGACTAGAATTAGCCTCACGCCTGTTATCGATGTAGTGTTCATACTGCTAATTTTTTTTATGTTAGCTTCAAATTTTAATAAGATTGGAGAGATAGATATGGATATGACAAAAGAGTCTAACTCAGCAAGCAAAGAAGACATTAAGTTAATTGAATTATTAATCAGACAAGATGAGACAGTGATTAGCGATGGAAAAGTTTATGACGACAATGAACTTGTTACAATGATTAAACATCTAACTAAAGATTCATCTAAATATTCAATCATACTTACTTCAAAAGAAGATGTAACTTATCAAAGGTTTTTATATTTGATGAATTTCCTTAAAAATAATGAAATTAATAATATCAATCTTGGATTAAAAAATAATGCGACTAAAAATTAAAGATAAAAGAGAATATGATGATGATGGTTTGCTACCTTTAGTGAATATAATTTTTCTACTACTTATATTTTTTATGATTGCAGGTGTAATTGAAAAGAAGATTGTAAAAGATAATCTTGAGCTGCCCTCCGCTGAACTTAGTCGCTTCGAGAATAAAGAGGTGACAAAAATATATATCGACAAAGATAATAATTATTTTCTTAATGATACAGTTACACGTAATGAAAATATCATTATCTATATTAAAGAAAAAAAGATTAAAGAAGTAATTCTAATAGCAGACAAATCCTTGCTTATAAATGATATAAGCAAATTATTAAACAATCTCCATAAAAATAATATAAAAAATATAAAACTCTTATCAAATAGAAATGCAAACTGATCAATTAAATAAATACATACTAATATCAATTATGATTCATGCAGTATTCTTACTATCGTTTAAAAATACTTATATACAACAAGACATAAGTCAGATAGGTGAGCAGGGTATGCAAATTCAAATGGTATTAATAAAAGACACCTTAGATGATATTCAAGATGACCAGTCAGAGTTTAGTAAAGAAAAAGAAACGATTAAAGATAAAGAGCAAGAACAACAGGCAGTATTTGATAACCGCCTTCAAGGTGACAAAGCTGAGAAAATCTATCAATCATATTATGGTGTAATAAGAAACATTTTGGATTCTAACAAAAAATATCCGCTATTATCATTACAGCGTAGACAAGAGGGGACTCCAATTGTTGAATTTACAATACTAAAAAATGGAGAGGTTACTAATTTAAATCTGGTCTCATCTGGTTACCGACTACTAGACAGGGAAGCTCAAAAAATCGTCATTAAATCATCGCCCTTTCCTCCCATACCTGAATCAGTCGGTAAAAATAGTATCGATCTAAGGATACCAATTAACTTTAGTCTTCAGCGCTAGTGTTGTACCATTTCAATTTATCTCTCAATTTAACAACACCTCCGATAATAAAAATAGTAGGAGCTTTAGGTTTTTTTAATTTAACTAAATCAGGCATATCCTTAAGTGATGAAATATATTCTTTTTGTGTATTAGTAGTTCCTTGTTGAACGAGGGCACATGGAGTTTCTGCATCAAGACCATTATTTATTAGTTGTCTGCATATTATATCTATTGAAACAAGTCCCATATAAAATACTATGGTTTGATTAGGTTGAGTCAGTTTCTCCCAATTAAGATCGAGCTTACCTTTTTTAAGGTGTCCAGTAACAAAAACGCAACTCTGCGCGTAGTCTCTATGAGTTAATGGTATACCACTGTAAGTTGAACACCCACTTGCGCTAGTGATACCAGG
>CBFHLA010000069.1:0-4027 GCA_965656575.1 Gammaproteobacteria bacterium | reverse complement strand
GCGTTAGGAGCATATTTAGGCATAAATCGTTCACCTTCCGAGTTTGTAAGATATCCGCCCTCACCTCTTGCGCCCTCTGTTATCAAGCAGCCCGCGCCATATATCCCTGTTGGATGAAATTGTATAAATTCCATATCTTGTAAAGGTAAGTTTGCTCTTAGAACCATTGCGTTTCCATCGCCTGTGCATGTGTGTGCTGAAGTTGATGATAAATAAGCCCTTCCATAACCGCCTGTAGCTAATATAACAATGTGTGATTGAAATAAATGTATTTTTCCATCTTCTAGACACCAAGCTAGAACACCAACACATTTACCGTCTTCAAAAAGAAGATCAATAACAAAGTACTCTATGTAAAAATCTACGTCATTTTTAAGAGATTGTGTATATAGGGTATGCAGTATTGCATGTCCTGTTCTATCTGCAGCAGCACATGTCCTCTGTGCTATACCCTTTCCATATTCTGTCGTCATGCCTCCAAATGGTCTCTGATATATTTTACCCTCTTCTGTTCGAGAAAAAGGTACGCCATAGTGTTCTAATTCAATTATTGATTCGACTGCATTTTTGCACATATACTCAATAGAATCTTGATCACCTAGCCAATCAGAACCTTTAACGGTATCGTACATATGCCATCTCCAATCATCTTCACCCATATTGCCTAATGCGCCACTGATGCCACCCTGTGCGGCCACTGTATGACTTCGTGTTGGAAACACCTTAGATATACATGCTACTGACAAATCTGACTGTGATAACCCCATTGAGGCTCTCAATCCTGATCCACCTGCACCCACTACGAGAACATCATGTTCGTGTTTTACTAAATCCATTTTTATATACTCGCTAAAATTAATATTGTTAAAAAGAATGAAGTAATATGCAATAGTTTTGATATTGATATTATATTTTTTTGAAGATTCTCATTATGAATATAATCTTCTATTATTACTTCAAGCCCCAATGAACTGTGGAACAAAATAAAACTAATGAAGAGAGCTGATATAAGAAATCCAGATATTGAACTCAGGTCGTCGATTAGTTGAAGATAGGAAATAGATGTAATATTGACTATATATAACAAAGAAAATATTACGACAGGTATCATGATAAGAGCGCTAATTCTTTGAAGCTTCCAATGTTCCATTAAAATGCTCCTGTCATAATAAGGATTAATAAAGTTAATGATATCGATACTCCAAGGACAATATAACCAGATTTATAGCTAGAATCTAAATCAAGACCATACCCTGCATCCCATGCGAGATGTCTTATACCGTTACATAAATGATAGATGAGACCAAAAAGAGCTAGAGCGAAAATCAGTTTTACAAAACTATTCTGCAACAAGGATATAACAACTTTGTGGGTATCAACTGAATTTGTTAAAAAATAAATAATCGCAGGTGATAATAGAATTATTATGCTCAGAGCAAAACCTGTCATACGATGTGAAATAGATAATACAGATGTTAACTGTGGTTTATATATCTGTAAGTGAGGCGATAGTGGTCGATTTGATGAATCCATAATTAAAAATCTATACAACGTCCATTTTTTTCCCAATCACCATAACGAGTTGGATCAGGTCCTTTTCTTCCACCTATCTCTTTAGGTTTTTTATTTTTATCAACTGGGATTATAAGCTTACTTTTTTTACTTTTATTATTCATGATTATCCCTATTCAATTGATGACTATTATATGAAAATATTTTTAAAATAAATAGTTATTTATTAGGATATACTTATGTTAGTGTCTGTAGGCTTTACTAAGTTATGTTTAGCCATAATTATCAATGAGATATATGAATAAATTAATATCTGAAATACTAGAGAACGAAAAAGGATTATTCCTTGATGAGGGACTTTTATTGTTAAGAGTGTCCGGAGAAGATAAAAATAAATTTCTGCAAGGACAGTTAACAAATGATATAGAAAGCTTAAATAATAATGAATATTTACTAGCATCATATTGTACCCATCAAGGAAAGGTAATTACAAACCTTCAGATACTTCGTGATAACTCAGATATTTTGATATTGTTACAGGCAGATTTAGCGAAAATATTTATAGAAAAAATTTCTAAATATATTTTAATGTCAAAAGTTAATTTTGAAATAAATGAACATGTGAGGATTTTATCTGCAATTGGTGATGAAGCCATATCTATAATTAATAAATATGGTATTGAAAAAAGAAAAAGTTATAAAATAATTAATGGAAATAAAATTTATATTAACATGTCATCATCAAGAGTAGCAATGTGTAGATGCATATTACTAGAACAGAATGACTTACCTCAAGATATTAAAAGTATAAAAACATGCTTGATTGATCTTTTTAGTAATATTATCAGATTCAATATTGAAAACACTGAAAAATATATACCTCAGGTATTAGGTGCGGATCAACTAGATACTATAAACTATAAAAAAGGATGTTATACAGGACAAGAAGTCATTGCTCGAACACATTATCTCGGTAATGTGAAAAAACACATGCATTTAGTGAACATTTATAGTTCTAAAATCAAAGAGAAAAATATTATTAATAATGATGGAGAGAGCGTTGGGGAGGTTATTGGTAAAGCTTATGAATACAATGATAAGCTTCTAATGCACTGTATACTAAGAGATAGTTGTAATTTTAATGAATTATATCTTGGTAAAGATAAAGTTGAAGTGATTGCTATGGAAGATAAGACTTAACAATATCCCTTTCTTTAATAAGCTCTTTCTCAGAAAGTTTAATTAATGTCTCTATGTAAGTATCAATCTTTAAATCTTTGATCACTTGATATCCTTCGGTTGTTATATTTAAAGGAAGAGAGAACATTAATCCAGATTCTATATCGTATTCACCAGATGTCATTATACCAAGAGATTCCCATGAGTTTGAACCATTATCAATAATATTAATATGGTCGTAAATCGCTGATGCAGCTGAAGCTGCACTTGATAAACCTCTAAACTCAATTATTTCTCCGCCTCTTTTTTGTACTTTAGGGATAAATGTATTTTGAATCCATATATCATCAACATTTATTTGCTTAGCATTTAATAGACAATTTGATAAGTCAGGGACTTGTGTTGTGGAATGATTACCCCATATTATCATTTGCTGAATATCTTCAACATGTTCATTTATTTTTTCTGCTAAAATACTTTTAGCTCTATTTTGATCAAGCTTCATTAAAGATGTTACATTTTCATTAGGTATAGAAGGAGTGTTATAGTTTAGAATTAATGCGTTTGTATTTGCTGGATTACCCACTACAATTACTTTTGTAGATGGTAAACACACTTTGTCTATTATTAATGCTTGAGTTTTAAAAATATTTGCATTGTCTAGAATTAAATCTGATCTTTCCATACCTTTAGATCTTGGTTTGGCTCCAACCATAATAATATAATCTGATTCTTGAAATGCATTTTCAGCATTATCTGTTACTTTAATAGAATTTAATGTTGGAAAAGCACAATCCTCAACTTCATAACGAAGACCAATTAATGATTTTTGTGATTGGGTTATATCCAATAATGTTAAATTAATTTTATCTGTATTTTTAAAAGGTAGATTTGATAGTACTCTAAAAATTAAAGAGTATGCTATATTTCCTGCCGCCCCTGTAATACATACATTTTTAATATTCATATATCTCTCTAGCCTTTTTTAGGTCTTTAATAGAATTAATTCCTATAGATTTATTATCTTTAATCTGTATGCAATGTATCGGTATATTATTCCAAATCATTCTCAATTGTTCAAGTTGCTCCTCTTTCTCATAATGGCATTCTTTTAACTTAGAGTATGTTTCTAAATATTGATATTTAAAAGCATATACGCCTAAATGAATCATATATTTTTCTCCTATTGACGTTATAGGTTTTCTAGTAAAAGTAATTGCTCTGAGTTCTTTATCAACAACTACTTTCACATAGTTACTATCTAAGTACTCTTTCTTATCATTAGTTTCATATATCAAAGTCGCAACATTGATATTGTTAGATAACTTGAGTACTC
>CBFHLA010000068.1:0-4039 GCA_965656575.1 Gammaproteobacteria bacterium | reverse complement strand
GCTGATCAAGTTAAAGGATACATTCAGAAGTACTATGGTAGATATGAAAATAATAAATCATCGATTAAGCCTAATAATAAAATAGAATTTTCAACAAAAGCATCCTTTGATGTCTATGATAAAGTTTCAAAACCTATAGTTTTTTTATCTTTCAAAAAACCCAAATTTGACAAAAATAGAATTAGAGAATTATATGCTCTAGATTTATTTATTGAAATAATGGATGGAGGATACTCATCTAGACTTACAAAAAATCTAGTAGACAATCAAAAAGTGGCATTGGATATATTCTTGTCTAATGATACATATAACCAATATCCAAATTTAATTATTATTGGCGGGACTCCAAGAGGTAAGATTTCTCCTGAAGAGTTAAAGTTGAAAATTCTTGAACAGCTTTCTAATGAATCTATTAATTCAGTAACTGAGCGAGAACTAGTGAATGCTAAAGCTAGAATAAAAGCTAATAATATCTATAAATTTGATTCTGTATTTTACCAAGCCATGCAAGTGGGGATGCTGGAAACAAAAGACATAGGATGGGAAAATCTTGATAATTATAATTCAATAATCGAATCTATATCCCTTGATGAAGTTAAAGAATCAGCAAGTAAATATTTTTTAAACAATAAAGTTTTTACTGCAATATTAAGGCCAGAAAAATGAGATATTTATTTATTCTCATAGCATTATTTTCTCTTCAAACAAGTCATGCTAATAATAAAATTAATAGCTTAGCTGACAATAGTAATTATTTATTTATAGAAACAAAAACTCTACCCATTGTAGATATTAATTTTACAATAAAAAATGGCAGTACTGTTGATGGAACATATCCTGGACTAACAAACTTAATGCTCAATACTTTAATGTCTTCTGATGTGAATTCTAAAAAGATTGTCAGTTATTTTGAGGACGTCGGAGCAAAGTTATCCTACTCTGTAGGAAAAGAGTCTTTATCGATATCGATAAGATCATTGAGTGATATTGATCAAATACTAAAGCTTGTTAATATAATAAATTTAGCTATTTCATCCAGTGAAATTAATCAGAATATTTTCTCTCTTGAGAAAGATAAAATTAATAGAAATATATCAGAAGTTGAAAAACGACCAGGATCAACACTAAATGCCGATATATCAAAATATCTTTTTTCAGGAACAGGATTTGAGCATCAAAAAATTGGTACTAAAAAATCAATTAATAAAATTACTAGTACTCAGGTTATAGAGCACAAGAAAAAAATATTTAATATAAAAGATATTGAGATCAATATAGTTGGAAATATTTCTCAATCAGATTCTAAAAGAATCATACATGCAATTACAAAAAATATGAGTACTAAAAGCCAATTTAATAAAAGTGAGTATAAACTAGAACAATCAATTCATCATACAGAATTTGATTCTACTCAGTCTCATTTGGCTGTAATATTACCAGCAGTCAGTCGTACCAGTCCTCACTATCACAATATACTAGTAGCAAACTATATTTTCGGAGGTAGCGGGTTTGGATCATGGCTTATGGAAGAAATTAGAGAAAAGAGAGGTTTGTCATATTCAGTTTCTAGCTATCTCGTGTCAAGCAAAGACGGAGGTTATTTAAAAATCTCTCTACAGACTAAAAATGAAAATATAAAATTAGCAAAAAACATAATTCTTGATCAAATTAAGAGACTACAACTTTTTGATGTCACAGAAGATAAAATATCCTCTGTTAAGCAATCAATCTTGAGAAGCTTTGAAATGAGAACAGATACAAATAAGAAATTACTTAATCTTTTATCAGCTATTAATAGCTTAGAACTAGATTTGGACTACTTTGAAAATTATAAAAACAATCTCAATCAAGTCAGTAAAAAAAGTATCGAAACGTCCTTAAAAGAAGCAATTGATTTTAACCGTATTTCAGTGTTTACCGTTGGCAAGACTATTGAAGAATAAATTAAAGATCATATCTGGAAAATATAAATCACGTATCATTCAAATACTAGATAAAAAAAATCTAAAACCTACAAAATCATACATCAGGGAAGTTTTGTTTAATATAATAGACATCCATAATTGTGAAACATCATTAGATTTATTTGCAGGCAGTGGGATTCTTAGTATGGAAGCCTTATCCAGAGGTGTGAAAAAATCAATTGTAGTTGAATCTGATAAAGAATTAGCCAAATCCATAAATGATAATCTTAAGCTGCTTGATATTAGAGATGCTGTTATTGTCAATAAGAAAGTAGAGTTATTTTTAAAAGACTTAAAGCTAGAATTATTTGATATAATATTTATTGATCCACCATATGATACCTCACTACTTGAATACACCCTAGATTACTTAAAAGAGCATAAATTTTTAAGAAACAATAAGTATTTGTATTTTGAGAGATCTAAAAATGACAAAACTATTTATCTCAAATATATTGCCAGCACTCATAATATTGTTAAAGATTTGAGTATAGGTGATGTAAGTTATACAATCGCTATAAATAAAAATATATGAAAATAAAAGCAATATATCCTGGAACCTTTGATCCTATTACCTTTGGACATGAGGATCTTGTTAAAAGAGCATGCGAAATCTTCGAATCAGTTATTGTTGCCGTTGCATTTAACACACAAAAAAATACATTATTTAATTTCCATGAAAGATTTGATATGTGCAGTAAAGTACTAGAAAAGTATAATAATGTTGAAGTTATCAAGCTTGATAAATTATCAGTGGATCATGCAAAAGACTTGGGTGCTAAAGTTATGCTTCGAGGGTTGAGAGCTGTATCCGACTTTGAATATGAAGTGCAATTATCTAACCTCAATAGAACGATGAATCCAAAAATAGAAAGTCTCTTCTTAAGCCCAGATGAAAAATATAGTTTCATATCTTCGTCTGTAATTAAGGATATCGCAAATCATAATGGAGACTTAAAAAAATTTTTAGATGAGTATGTTGAAAAAAAACTCATTGATAAAATCAAGTAGGTTTATCTTTTCATAGATTCAAAAAATTCAGAATTTGTTTTTGTTGATTTAAGCTTATTGAGCATGAATTCCATAGCATCTAGTTCGTCCATTGAATGAAGAACCTTTCGCAAAATCCAAATTTTTTGAAGCTCGTCTGGCTCCATGAGTAATTCTTCCCTTCTGGTACCTGATCGATTAATGTTTATGGCAGGATATATTCTTTTTTCAGCAATTCTTCGATCAAGATGGACTTCCATGTTACCTGTTCCTTTAAATTCCTCATAGATTACCTCATCCATTTTCGACCCAGTATCAATTAGAGCTGTAGCAAGTATTGTTAAACTGCCACCTTCCTCAATATTTCTAGCTGCCCCATAGAACTTTTTTGGTTTTGTGAGGGCATTTGCATCAACACCACCAGTTAATACTTTTCCTGATGATGGTGCAATTGTATTATAGGCTCTTGCTAGACGTGTTATTGAATCTAAAAGTATAATTACATCTTTCTTATGTTCTACAAGTCTTTTTGCTTTTTCAATCACCATCTCAGCAACTTGAACATGCCTGTTAGCTGGCTCATCAAACGTGCTTGCGACAACTTCACCTTTAACCATTCTAGACATTTCTGTGACTTCTTCTGGTCTTTCATCAATTAGTAAAACAATTAGGTGTGCATCAGGATTACTAGCAGAGAGGCTCTGAGCAATATTTTGAAGCATGATTGTTTTACCCGCTTTGGGAGGAGAAATAACTAATCCTCTTTGACCTTTTCCGATTGGAGAGGCAATATCAATTAATCGAGCAGACATATCTTCTGAACTACCATTACCTTGTTCAAGCCTTAATCTCTCATTTGCATGCAATGGAGTTAGATTTTCAAATAGAATTTTATTCTTCGTGCTTGATGAAGTATCAGAATTAATTGTATCAATCTTTAGTAAAGCAAAATATCTTTCGCTTTCTTTTGGCGGTCTTATTTTGCCTTGAATGGTATCACCTGTTCTTAGTGAAAACTTTCTGATTTGACTGGGAGATACATATATATCATCAGGCCCAGCTAAATAAGAACTATCTGCAGATCT
>CBFHLA010000067.1:0-4063 GCA_965656575.1 Gammaproteobacteria bacterium | reverse complement strand
TTAGGTAAACAGATAATAAAGAACACAGCTAACAATGCCATCCATCTTCTTGTTGTAGATTGATATTGACTGTTATCCTTTCTTGCATCTTCTACTGATGCACGTTCTATCTCTGCTCTTTGCATAAGATACTTTTGTTGATCTGCTGCGTCTTTAGATTTCTGTGACCATATAGAAAGTAGCCCAGTAAATAAACTAGAGCCAAGCATGGTTATAACTTCAAAAGGTATCATTATTTTTCCATTACTCTTTGCATTTGTCTTTCATTATATTTTTCTGCTCCTCCACCAAACCATTGGTAATATATAGGACCTACTACTGGAAGTTCTTTATATACTTTATCAAAGTTTGGCTCTTGTATTTGAAAATTAATATCTCCAAACTCTGTTCCCAATTCTTGGTTTGATAATTTTTTTAACTCTATATATCCTTTATAAAAACCCTCTGGAATATTAGTAGGGGGTAATAAGTAATTAGCTGCAAAGTCTCCAATATCTTGAGTTTGATCTAACTTTTCTGCGGCATATTTGTTAAATCCATAAACAGCAAAAAGTTCTTCTAGTGCATGGTCTGTTAGTAACTCTGGTTCAAATTCTCTACCTTTTAAAAAGTCTTTTATAGTTCTTGTCCCTAAGTTTGCTAAACTTAAATAAGCAGCTAATGAAATCATTTTTTGTGTTCCTTCTTTAACTTCTCCTTTTAAAATTTTACCTAAACCCTTCCTTCTCTGAATATCTAGTTGTTTTATAGTAAAAGATTTAAGAGTGTATGCTAACCTTCCATTTGGATTATCAACATAAATTTTTGGCATTTCCATCATTGTTACTGGTTGTATATCAGAAAGCTCATTAAACGAATGAAACTTTGTATTTTCAGTAAATTTTCCTAACTTAAAGTCAGAAATAATGTCATCTATTAGTCCTGGGTCGAAAGCATATAATTCTTCAAATTCTTTTCTAAATTCTTTTTCTCCTTTTTCTGTTTTCATTTTTTTTGCCCATTTCATGAAGGCAGCATTTATAGTAGTTTCTTTTCCTAACTGATCTAGTCTTCTAAATCCTACTACATCAAAAACTTTATTTAATATTTTTGCTGTTGTTCTTACATTGCCATCTGATAGTTCTTGAGATATATTGTTTATAGCAACATCCATTAGTTTTAATTGTTCTTTTCCAATTAAAGGAGTCTTTTCTGGTATCAAATTTCTTACTGCTGCTACAATAGTATTTTTTAATCCATGTAATGCTGCTGAGTTACCTAAATCACCAAGTTGTGTTATTGAAGCATAAGGATTTCCTATTGTTCCTAAATAAGATAAATCTCTATATGCTCCTATAGATTTAAGCATTTGTCGTTCTGAGTTTGTAAAAATGCTTTGTATAGCACTTATCAATTCATCTTCATCTAAAGGATTTAATCTTCCTGCAATTCTTTCTTGCTGCATTACCTTTCCAATAGAGTCTTCAATGTTAAAAACACCATTTTTGTTTTTTATTGCATTTCTGCCAAAAAACTTATACTTTTCTATATTATTTATAGAATTTCTTATATACAAAGATAAAGCGTCAGCAGGATCTTCGTAATATTTTTTTACAAAGTCATCAGATAGTTCCTCTATCTTTCTTGATTTTGCAAATCTTGGTACTGCGTCAGTTGTCAATCCATATCCTCTGGCATATTGATTTGCTACATATGCCCTTTGACCAAGACTTAAATCATTAGGCGAGTTTAGTCCAAGTTTTTTTGCATATTCTTGTTCAAGCTTTGTTAATGTTGTTAGTTTGTCTGTTCCTAATGCTTTTCTAAATGCTTGTAAATCTTTTATTTGTCTTGGAAAATAATTAACTAATTCATCAAAGTGTATCCCTGCTTTTTGAGACTGATTATAAATATCCTTTAAAACATCTTTTACTGTTTTAAAATTTTCTCTCATTGGTATAGGCATTAGTTTTTCTGCTTCATCAAAGTTTCCATTATAAAGGTTTCTGGTTATATTCAACTTTGCTGTTGGGTTTATGTTTAATCCTCTTATGTTGTCTAAAAAAGGTTGAACCTTTTCTAAGGTAGTTCCAGTAGTTTTGTTTACATTATAATAATACTTTCTTAATGCTCCAGTTATTGCAGGATCAATTTGTGATATCCTTGTAGATAAAACTCCTAAAGCACTTTTTATAAAACCTTCTCTGTTTCCTGCTGTTGACACATCATTTACAATAGAATCTTTTACAATTTTTGCAGAACTAGACCTTTGAGATGGTATTGATAAAGGTCTTTCTAGTTGAGCTATTGCTTTTTGCAACTTTTCTTGATTTACTAATTTTGGTAATATTTCAAAAGATTCATTTACTGAATATCCTTCGTCATGTAATTTTTTTAATTTATCCTCTGCATCTTTTACAACTTTTTCTGCTGATTTATTTTTTATTTTAGTAACTTGAGTTCCAATTCCTTTTACTACTCCATATCCTATACCTGCTCCACCTGCTCCAAAACCACCATATATGAGTGCTTTTTCAGGATCAACTTCTCCAGTTTTAGCTAAATCTTCTAATGCACTATAACTACTACCAAATCCTGCTCCTCCTAACATAACTTTTGGCAAAGTAGCTCCTAGTGTTACTAATGATGTAGGATCAGCTAACATTCCACCAACTTGTCCTACAGTTCTTGCTGTGCTTTCAGGGTCTGGCTCAAATAAATATCCATATTCTTCGAGAATCCCTCTTTCTCTTGCTCGTTCTACCATTTCCCTTCTTTGCTCTAATGGAGCTTCATAAAAACCTTTTCCATATAATTTTTCTGGAGAATAATATTGAAACCCATTATCAAAATCTAAACTATATCTGCCAGACATAATATTGTTTGCCCATTTAGGTAAATAATCAGGAGATTGGGCAGTTAAAACATCTGTGCCTAATGCTATAAATCCTTGCCCTTCGCTTCCACCATACATCATTTGTTTAAAATAATCATCTGATTCAGTTCTAACTATTTTTTTATCAATATATCTATCTCCTGGTTTTACATTTAGTTCTTGTAACTTTTGAGATTTTTTTATATCTTCTTCTGTTATTTTTTTCCCTAAGTCTGTCCTGTCTTCTTTTGAAGAAAACTTTCTAATAAGTTTTTTTCCTTCAAATTCATCTCCAGGCATAGCCCCAAGTTCTTTTAGTCTTTCCGAACCTTGTATCATTTCTAAAGTAAGTTGCTCTGGCATCTTTTGTTCCTTATTTATTCTTCGTAAGCATCTGAGAATGGATCAGTTTTGTTTATATTTTCTGTAATACTTTTTATTACATCCTCATCCCCTTCTATATTAGAAACTGAAGTTTCTTTAGTAACATTTTCAGATAAAATATCAAGAGATTTAATTATAGCATTACTCATTCCTTCTCCTTCTTGGCTTTCTATACCCATTGCATTATTAGTAACTGCTCTAAGTGCTTGTGCTTCAGTAGAAAATAAACCAGTTCCTTTTAAATTTTTTACTGCGTCTCTAAACTTTTTATTTGTTTTCATAAGAGTTTGCCCAACTTTGTAAAATCCAAACATTTTAGCAGGAGTTATTGTTACTTGTGGTTGTATTCCTTTTGCTTTTGCTGCCTGAATTGCCGCATTATAATCAGTTAAAATTTTAGCAGGTTGTTGTGCTGCTTCTAATGCACGACTTGCTTGTGATGCTAGGTTTTCGCTAGGTTGTCTAGGTTTTAATAACTCTAAACTACCTCTAAGTATTGCTGCATCTATAAGTTGTTTGTTACTCGGCTTCATCATTTGTGGCATTGTTACATTGCCAAACAATGTTTGTAAACTTGTGAGTCCTGTTTTTGGGTCTTTATCAAAAATACTAGGCATTATAAAAGTCCTCCATAGAATCTATTTAAATCAGGTGTTTGTAAATTTAACCCAGGTGTTGCTTGTTGTTGTACCATAGGCATTATTTGTGGTTGTTGAGGAGCTAGTAACCCTTGTAATGCTGATAAAGCTAACATAGGATTTGCAGGTCCTGTTGCTGCTGATGCTGCTGATGCCGTAGGATCAACCATAGGATTTATTCCATACT
>CBFHLA010000066.1:0-4092 GCA_965656575.1 Gammaproteobacteria bacterium | reverse complement strand
ATAAAAAAATATTTTCTATCTCGTCTCCAAATAAATCTATACGGATAGCATGTTTTTCAGAATCGCCTGGAAAAATATCTATAATCTGTCCTTTCACTTGGTATGTTCCTCTCCTTAGTTCAATATCATTTCTAATATACTGAAGTTCAGTTAATTTTCTTAGGATATCTCTTTGATGGATAATGTCTCCTTTTACAAGATGTAAAATCATTTTAAAGTATGTTTTCGGATCACCTAGACCATATATTGCTGATACAGTTCCAACAACAATTGCATCCTTTCTTTCGGTAAGTGATTTTGTAGCAGAGAGTCTCATTTGTTCTATATGCTCATTTAAGGATGCATCTTTTTCAATAAAAGTATCAGAAACAGGAACGTATGCCTCAGGCTGATAGTAGTCATAATATGAAACAAAATATTCTACAGA
This sequence comes from Gammaproteobacteria bacterium, assembly GCA_965656575.1. Taxonomy (GTDB): domain Bacteria; phylum Pseudomonadota; class Gammaproteobacteria; genus CACLCV01. The sequence continues at coordinate 3,665 of CBFHLA010000066.1, read as the reverse complement.
ATTATCTGGAAAGAATTCTTTCATCTCAGAATAAAGTTGTGCTGCAAGTGTTTTATTAGGAGCGAGTACCAATGTAGTTTTGTTAGTCTTCGAGATAATATTTGCCATAGTAAAGGTTTTCCCTGAACCTGTTACACCTAATAATGTCTGATGTTTTAGATTTTTTAATATACCACTCACAAGCGCATCGATTGCTTTTGGCTGATCTCCGTTAGGTTTCATCGGAGATTTTAGAGTCAGTCTTTTCATAATAATCTTTTCACTCTCTTACTAAATTCGTACTTTCATGATATTATAACCTTTTTACAGGAACTCTATTGAAATTTTCAAAACGTATAAATTTAATTCAGCCATCCTCAACTATGGCTCTTACATCCAAAGCAAATGAGCTTAAACAGAAAGGTGAGGACATTATTGTGCTAACAGTTGGAGAACCTGATTTCGACACTCCAAATTACATTAAAGACAGTGCAAAAAAAGCAATTGACAATGGGTTGACTAAATACACTGCAGTTGATGGAACCACAGAACTTAAAAAATCTATAATTAATAAATTAAAATCTGAAAATAATCTTGAATACAGCTCTAGTGAAATTATTGTCTCAGCTGGATGCAAGCAATCTATATTTAATTTTCTTCAAGCAGTAATTGATGATGGTGATGAAGTAATTATTCCTCAGCCATATTGGGTCTCATATGCGGATATGGTTAAGTATTCTGGCGGTATACCGATCATGCTTGAAACAAACTATGAAAATAACTTTGATATAGATGTAACAGAATTAGAACATTTAATTAATGAAAAAACTAAATTATTCATGATCAATAGTCCAAATAATCCAAGTGGCAAGTATTATGATTCAGAACTTCTGAAGAAAATTTCATCAGTTTTGGTAAAGCATACAAATATACTTATATCATCGGATGATATTTATGAGCACATCCATTGGCATGCAGAAAAATTCCACAATATTTTAAATGTTTGCCCAGAATTAAAGCAAAGAACTGTGATTCTAAATGGTGTTTCGAAAGCATATTCAATGACTGGATGGAGAATAGGATATGCAGCTGGCGATAAAGAAATTATTAAAAAAATGAAAACCCTTCAGTCGCAAAGTACATCATGTGCGTCATCGATATCTCAAGCAGCTGCTTCAGCTGCGCTCAATAACACATGTCATGAGTTACCGGAAATGAATAAAGAGTATAAAAAAAGACATGATTTTGTTGTATCTGAACTTAATAAAATTGATGGCGTAGAGTGTAAACCAACAGATGGCACATTCTATGTGTTTCCGTCTTTTAAAGATTATTTAAAGAAAAATAAACTATTATCCAATGATACAGAGCTTGCTCTATACATCTTAGAAAAAGCGAAGGTAGCAGTTGTACCTGGTAGCGCTTTTGGTATAGAGAATCATATTAGGCTATCTGTAGCGATAGATATGTATTCGCTAGAGAAAGCTATGAAAAGACTTACCTCGAGTCTAAATTTATAATTTAGCAGCTCTCTTTCTTTCGTGAGGGTCTAAATATTTTTTTCTAAGTCTCAGATTAACTGGTGTGACCTCTAATACTTCATCATCATTAATATATGACATCATTTGCTCTAGAGACATTTTTCTTGGGGGCACAAGCTTAACTGCTTCATCAGTTCCTGATGCACGAACATTTGTTAATTGTTTTCCTTTAAGGATATTTATCTCAAGATCATTAGGGCGATTATGTTCCCCAACGATCATGCCTTGATATACTTTTGTTTGAGGATCTATAAACATAATACCTCTATCTTGTAAATTAAAGATTGCATACGCAACAGAATTACCAGTTGAGTTAGCAATTAGAACGCCGTTTCTTCTAGATGCAATATCTCCTCTATATTCTTTATATGAATCAAATAGTCTATTCATTACGCCTGTTCCCCTCGTTTCAGTCAAAAACTGACTTTGGTACCCTATGAGAGATCTAGACGGGCACTTAAAAACTAAACGTGTTTTGCCGGCAATATTTGTCATATCTAGCATTGACGCTTTTCTTTTATTCATACTGTCAATAACAGTACTTGTATAATCATCGTCTACATCAATTATCACCTCCTCTATAGGCTCTAATTTTTGATGATGATCATTTATTTTGTATACTACTTTTGGCCTTGATACTGTTAGTTCGAATCCCTCTCTTCGCATGGTCTCCACAAGCACACCTAGCTGGAGCTCTCCTCTTCCTCCAATTTCAAAAGAGTCTTTCTGCTCATTTTCATTAAATGAAATAGCAACATTTGACTCAGCTTCAGATAATAACCTTTCTCTGATCAATGTAGATGTGACCTTTTTTCCTTCTAATCCAGATATAGGTGAATCATTAACGGTTATCGTAATAGACATTGTTGGAGGATCAATTGGCGTTGATTTAATTGGTACCTCATTAACTTCATTACAGATGGTGTCTGCGACTGATGTTTCTGCTAATCCGGCAATACATATTATATCTCCTGCATTAACAGCATCTACTGGGATTCTATCAGTCCCTTCATATTTAAATAATTTTGTGAGCCTTCCGGATTCAACTCTTTCGCCTGAAAGATTAATCGCTTTAACATTATCATTTACTTTTGCCGAACCTTGTTCCACTCTTCCAATTAAACACCTGCCTAGATATTTATCTGAATCTAATAATGTAGCTAGCATAGCAAAAGGTTTATTAAGATCAACATCTGGAGCACCAACATACTCTACAATCAAGTCTAACATTTCATGTAGGTTATCTTTTCTGTTAGCTAAATCGGACGTACACCAGCCATCTCTTCCAGATGCATATAGTATAGGGAAGTCGAGTTGATCGTCATTTGCGTCCAGAGAAACAAATAAATCGAATACGTCATCAATAACTTTATCTGCCCTACTATCAGATTTATCAATCTTGTTCACAACTACTATAGGCTTTAAGCCCTGAGCTAATGCTTTCGATAAAACAAATTTTGTTTGAGGCATAGCTCCTTCAGCAGCATCGACTAGCAAAATAACGCCATCAGTCATACTTAATACCCTTTCAACTTCTCCTCCAAAATCAGCATGACCTGGCGTATCTATAATATTGATTCTTGTATTGTTCCAAAGTATAGAAGTTGGTTTTGCTAATATAGTAATACCTCTTTCTTTTTCTAAATCACCAGAGTCCATTACACGTTCAGTAACAAGTTTATTTTCTCTAAAGATGCCAGCTTGCATCATTATAGAATCAATAAGTGTAGTTTTTCCATGATCTACATGAGCTATTATTGCAATATTTCTGATTTGTTCCATATTTGTAAATTCGAAAAGATTTTTGTGTGTGCACTATACTACACAATGTGACGCAAGTCCTAAAAAGTTAAAGCAAATGGATGTGTACTCCTCGGGACGGACTCGAACCGCCGACCTGGTGATTAACAGTCACTCGCTCTACCAACTGAGCTACCGAGGAATAATGACAAGATAGTAATAAAAAAGCACTCAATCTTCAATCATTATTTAGATTGATTGAAGTAGTTTTTATTTCATATTGGCTAAACATTATCATATTTATAAATTAAATATGATTGAATAGGTTGTTTTATATTTGTTTTAAAAAATGTCTTTTATCAAACTGTATGATAATATTTGCCTATAGTGACATACGTAATAACA
>CBFHLA010000065.1:0-4214 GCA_965656575.1 Gammaproteobacteria bacterium | reverse complement strand
CTCCACCTATCACTAAAAGAACCATAGCAACTAAAAAGGCTTGCATAGCGAAAGATGGTATGAATGCACCTAAATCTGAAAATGGATTGTAAGCTAGCATGTTTTCTCCCTATTCTTATAAAATCTAGTATCTTAGATACTACCCGATGAACATTATAGCCAAAATTTAGAATATTAGGAATTAATTATTAACTTAATTTCACTTATTTCTTCACCCTATTTTTTAAGGTTTTTCTTAGCTTTTTTGCTGATAATAAGCCATCAAAATCTCAGCAACCTCTTTTCTCGCAAATTCAGGAGGTAAATCTTGACCCGCAGCGAGCATTTCTCTGACTTTGGTACCAGATAGAAGAACAAAATCTTCTTTACTATGGTCTTTAGCATCTCTCATCATGACTACTTCATTTAGTTTTTTTGAGTAAGCTGTGTGATCGGCCTTAAATATCTCTATTTTCAATGATTCTTTAACAACATCTTGATCGAAAATATCTTGTGCACCAAAAGGCTCGTAATAATCGCCAACACCGGCATGATCACGACCTACTATCAAATGTGTGCATCCTGCATTCTGTCTAAAAACTGCGTGGAGTAAAGCCTCTCTCGGTCCAGCATACATCATGTCAAAACCAAAGCCGGAAATAATTGCTGTATTTTCTGGAAAATAAATTTCAACCATTTTTCTAATTGCTGCATCCCTAACATCACCTGGTATATCTCCTTCTTTCAATTTACCAAGTGTCATATGTATGAGGACGCCATCTGCCTCAAGTCTATCAAGTGCCATTTTGCATAACTCTTCATGAGCTCTGTGCATAGGATTCCTTGTTTGAAAGGCAACGGTTTTTGACCATCCAGCTTTGGTAAGCATTTCTCTTATTTGAGGAGCTGTAGCAAATGTTTCAGGGAAATCTGAAGGGAAATAACTGTAGTTTAATACTTCTATGGACCCAGAAATTATGTACCTTCCTTGATCTTTAAAGGTTTTTACACCCGGATGATTGTCATCGTTGGTGCCAAATACATTTGTTACAATAACATCTATATCCTCATCACTAAGTTTTTCTACATTCTCGACTCGTTGTATAGCTATGACTGGGTTTCCATCTACGTTAGGATCTTTAAGTGCGATTTCTTCACCATGAGTGTAATCAAGAGAATTAGCATCAGTAGTGAGGTTCACAATAGGAACAGGCCAAAATAAATTATCTAAAGTAAGCATATCTTTTGAAACTCTTAGAGCTTCCTCTTTATTCATATATCCTGTTAGAGGATTGAAATATCCTGCACCCAGCATAACTGCATTAGCGGCAGCTGCTGATGATATTTCTAATGTTCGCATTTCAGCTGCTGCTGATAGCATTGACGCACGAGCTAGCTCGTCTTCTATATAAAGAGTGTTTAATTCGTTTGAGCCATGAGGCATTATCAGATTAGTCATAGAATTTCTACCTATATTTAAATTTAAATTAATTTATGATGTGAAGACAGATATTATAATGCATTAAAAAAAATATCAAAGAGGAATTATTGTTACAAAATAGGGGTTAGCAATGAAAGAGATGTTAGAGATAAGGGAGATTTGTAGATCTCCTAGGCAGTTGTTTGAGAGCAAATCATTTAGTAGGTATCTAGAATTATATAAAAAAGAATTTATTGCTGAACTAGGAAAGAGACAAGATAAGGACTTAAAAGAGGAGCTTCAACATAGGATAAAATTCATTAAAAACCTTAAACCTAATGACTACTTAGATATCCTAAAAGGTGTCACACCTTTTTCTGGAGACTTATTGAGAGATTACCGTGCAAATGTTCAATTTCTTGATGGAGCATTCCACCATTATAGAACAAAGACATACGCTAGGTTGATATTGCCGTTAGACAAGTCATCAGCCAATGACAATGCAGAGTCCACAAAAGATAACATTTCAAATAAAGCAGATAAATTGTCAGATTTAATACTAGAGGCAAGAAGATTACTTTTAGTTAAAGTAGGACTTGGTTCAGGAATTAGACGATCTCAAGGGTTAGAGTGTCATCCAAATGTTGCTGTTGGGGAAATTAGTGGTGAATCCATCATGCTTCCTGATGACTACTCAATGCTTAAAAAAGTATCTGTAACATCAACTGCTGATATGAGGACAGGAGTTTACTACACTACACATTCTAATAAGCGTGCGTTCCCATTTTTTGAATTAAGTCATAACCCATTTAAGAAAGAACAATTTAAACATGATGAATATATTGCGATTCCCTTTGAAATTGGAGCATGGAATATTCTATGTTACATTCATAAAACACCTGGATATATAGAAATTGAGCCTGGTCTCTTAAACCTATTTCCTTACTCTAAAACTAAAAATATTACTGACAAGCAAGTGGATGGTATCTTTATACTAGGTTGCCCTAACTCAGGTATGGATGATCTTGGTTATTATCATGATATGAAAAACAACTTGTTAGTTGGAGTGATTCCTGGATTAGATGATTGTCAATATTTTGGTTATGGGAAGAAACCTATGCTTACTTTACATAATGTTTTATGTATATTAAAAGGCAACCTTCCTCTTCATTGTGGAGCTACAAGATATGTAGTTCGTTTTGATGAAAAAACTAATGAACCTTATATTTTTGATTCTCTCATTAAAGCTGATGATATGGGAAGAGCAATATTAGAAAAAAATTCTCAAGGCAAAGAAGTACCATTTTTCTATGGTACTGAAACTGGAGCTTTTGCATGTCTTGACGGTTTTAGCGAACATGCAAAAATGCAAATGGAAGGAAGAGAAATAGGTTACAACAAACATTCTGGAACAAATGCAAGACAAATTGTTCCTGTTACTGACTACTCTGAAATAGCAACAGGTTCAGAATTAGATATACTTTTATATTTAAATAATTATGAAGTAATTCCAGAGGGTGAATCATGTATGAAAGCAAATATGAACCCCGCTGAAGCTTTAGAACATTTCAGAAAAGGAGCGAGAGTTGCCGCAGGAAGTACACAAACGCATCGAGGTGACGTTGAAATAAGCTATTGGGCAAATCCATTCCCACTTCTTAAAGACAATGATTGGAAACCGCTACCAGAGCATAAACATCTCTGTGAAAAATTTGAACAGATTGAGAAACGGTTTTTTGATAATTTTAAAACCCGTGTAGAAAAAGGAGAGATGAAGATAGGTGTGGCACATAGTATGTTAATGGCTGGAGTCTATAAAGAAAGTACAGACCAGGTGTTGAGTGATGGCGGCTTTAATGACAGGGACTTGGTTGAACATCATGGACCAGAAAGGGCTGCACATGACATGATTGAACTTATCAAAGAAACAGCAATTGATAAAAGAAAAAGAATGGGTGCTAATTTAAAAGAAGTGGACATTACAATCGCAACGATTGGCGACAGTAGAACAGGTAAATCAGAAATGGCCGAAAAAATGGATGGTGTACTCAATATGAGTTTGATTTGAGTTAGGCTTTTACTGCTTCTGTTTCTGCTACATCCGTAATTTTTATTTTATAAATCAATATTTTTCCTGAAAAAGGGTGATTTCCATCAAATGTAATATTATCACCTTCAATTTTTGTAACACGAAACTTTCTCTTCTGACCTTTTTCATTTTCAAAATCAATTTGCATGCCTATTTTAGAATATTCTTTTGGTACATTACTGACAGAGTCTACAAAGATTAAACTATTATCAATTTCACCAAATCCTAGTTCTGGGCTTACTTCAATGGTTAATTCATCCCCTACTTCTTTTCCATTAAGGGATTTTTCAACGATTGGTAACAGATTTGTTTCTTTTCCATAAATAAAACTAACTGGAGTATCTACATTTTCCAAAAGCTCGTTTCCTTCATGGATTGTATATATCATGCTTACTAATTTTTGACTTGATATTTTCATACTTGAGTATCTTATCAGAAATATAAAATATGTTACCTAAAGAATCTCTTGACATAATATTGAATCTATTTAATTATAATGTTACTCAAAGTTACAAACCAAACCGTAAACAACCTATAACCTGACGTATTTTTAATGGAGACTTTATATGAGTAATGCAATTGACATAAATGATGATAATTTTGATTCAGAAGTATTAGAATCTGATAAACCTGTCTTAATAGATTTTTGGGCTGAATGGTGTGGACCATGTAAAGTCCTTGGTCCAGTTATAGATGAGGTCTCGGTCGATTATTCAGAGAAAGTCA
>CBFHLA010000064.1:0-4254 GCA_965656575.1 Gammaproteobacteria bacterium | reverse complement strand
CATAAGAAAATGCCTCTTAATGTTAAAGAAAGAACTTTTTCAGGATGTGCCTCTGCATATAATAATGCTAGTGTAGATCCCCAAGATCCTCCATAAATATGTGTCTTATCAATATTAAAATGTCTGAGTATCAAATTTATATCTTGAATAAGATCTTGAGTCGTATTTTCAGTAACTTCACCATATGGAATGGATTTACCACAACCTCTCTGATCAAACATGATTAAACGGTATTTTTTTTGGTTAAAATATTTTTGGAAAACAGGTGCTGTCCCTGCTCCAGGACCGCCATGAAGAAATAACATAGGAATGCCGTTTTTATTGCCATATTCTTCAACATTAATCTCGTGACTATCATTAACCTTGAGCATGTATTGATTAACTGGTTTGTTAATAGGATGGAATTTCATATTTTATAGATATCACTCCCGTCAGGTCGATGTTTAAATATTCTAAGTGTCCACATATATTGAGTTTTATCGACCTGAATCTGTTTTTCTAGAACAGTATTTACTTTTGCACAATCATTACGTATGTCGTTAGACGGGAAATCCTTAATTTCTGGGAAAACTTTGAAAAGGAACCTATGAGTGTTGATATCATATGTGCAGATACAAGGAAGAACTTTTGATTTTGTTATTTTAGCAAGTTTACTAACTGATTTTAGAGAGGCTTTTTTAGTATCAAAGAACTTACTAAATATAGAATTATCCACGCTTATATCCTCGTCAGCTAAAAAGTAAAGTACACTTGGATGATTCATTTTTCTGATAATTGATTTCATGCTCTGCATGTTTCTTGGATATATAATAGCCTTGTCGCTCTCTTTACAACATCTTGATCTGCCAATAAACCAGTTAATTAAGTTATTTTTAAATGGCTTATACATGCTTAAGACATCATATCTAGATATTGCTCTTCCGCCAAACTCTAATGAGAGCGAATGAGGAGCTAGCAATATTACACTTTGATTATTTTCCAAAATGTCATCTACAAGATGTGTACCTTCTTTATCTATTATCTGTTGGAGGTTGGAGTTAGACTTCCACCAGAGTTGAGGTAAGTTTACATACATGCATCCTAGGTTTCTAAAATACATCTTACAAATATTTTGTATCTCAATCTGCGAGATATCTTTAAAAGTCTCTTTCAAATTTATTGTTATAATTTCTCTGTTAGTTTTTCCATATCTTTGAATTATTTCGCCAATTAAGCAGCCTACTGAATCTCTGAGCGGTCCTGGTAGATAAGCGATAGGATAAGATAATAAAAGTAATATCCAAGTTAACCAGTATTTAGGAGCAAAGTATCGAAACGAGAATCTCTCTCCTTTTAGATAATTATCACCAAAAGGATTATTTATTGATATGAAGGGTTTAGACATTATTTAGTATTTCCAGAAATATTTTGTTATTAATATTACAAAAGTGTATATTTCTAATCTACCAATAATCATCATCAAAGATAGTACAGATTTAGAAAAATCATTAAGTGCAGAATAGTTTCCATATGCATCGCCCAATGCAGGACCAAGATTATTTATGCATGCAGCAGTAGCAGAAAATGATGTTAATAGATCATGCCCTGACATCATAATCAGTAAAGCAGAAAAAAAGAATAATAGAATATACAGTATTATGAAAGACAAGATAGTCTCTATTGTTACATCTTCCACTTTTTTATTATTTACTTTAATAGATATTTGAGCTTTTGGGTGTATTACTTTTAATAATTGTTTCTTAATAGATTTTAGTGCGATTGTTATTCTAATCACTTTTATTCCACCGCCTGCGGAGCCAGCGCATGCACCGATAAAACTAGATAAGAATATAACTGTTAAAATAAAAATAGGCCATGAACCATAATCTGTCACGGTGAACCCAGATGTTGTGACAAATGATACGACGTGGAATATTAAGTCAATATTATCAATCTTATGAAATTGTCCTCCGAATGAAAAAAATGAAATTAATATAAGCAAGCTCAAGATAATGATTAAAAATGATTTGGCTTCTGAATTTATAAAGTAGTTATGAAAAGATTTAGTTTTGTATAATAAAAAATGAAGCACAAAGTTCAAGGCAGAAAGAAACATAAAAAGAATACATATTATTTTTATATAATAACTGTCATAAAACCCAATACTATCAGTGTGTGTAGAGAAGCCCCCTATAGACACCGTTGAGAAGCTATGTGAAATAGCATCAAAGAAATTCATGCCTGCTGAGTAGTAAAATCCAGCGCAAGCAAACGTTAAAATTACATAGACGCCCCATAAACTCTTTGCAGTCTCGGTAATACGAGGGGACAATTTATTATCTTTGATGGGAGATGATGTCTCAGCTTTATATAAATACATACCGCCCACACCTAATATTGGCAAGATAGCTAAAACTAAAACCACAATTCCTATTCCTCCCAACCATTGCAGCAACTGTCTATATAACAACAAGGGAGGGCTGAGAGATTCTATGCTGGTCATTACTGTTGCCCCAGTGGTCGTCCATCCTGATGTAGACTCAAAAATTGCATCTATCAATGATATATTTAATTTTGAATCGAATAAAAATGGTATGGAACCAAAGATACTTAATACAAACCAGAAAATGGTGACTATTAAAAATCCTTCTTTTATTCTAATTTGTGATTTTTCTCTTTTGTTTGGTAAGTAAGTTAACAGGCCAATAAAGAAAACTATTAAAAATGATTTAATAAAATTATCAACATTGTCAGCATAGTAAATAGCTGCTACTAAAGGCATTAATAGAAAGAAGCTAAATATTAGAAGAATAATTCCTGTAATTTTTAGAATTTGATAATAATTCATTTAAAAAAAGCCAATGCTCACCTGAAAAAGCTTTGCTAGCTTTGAGAAATCTTTTTTATGAAGCAAATATATTATTAGACGATCATTACTCTCAATAGTCAGGTCATTATGTATCAAGATTATATTTCCATCTCTGTATATTGCTCCTATCTTACAGCCTGTAGGGAGCTCGAGATCTGAAACTTTTCTATCAACAACTTTGGAGGTATTCTTATCTCCATGAATAATGATTTCCAATATTTCGGCTTCGCCAAACCCTAATGAGTGTACTTTAACAACGTCACTTGTTCTAACAGATGTAAGTATCGAGCCAATTGTTACATCCTCAGGTGATACAACAACATCTATTTCCTTTGAAACTAACTTTCTATATGACAGTTTATTTATAATTGAAATAGACTTATGCGCACCTAAATCTTTTGCTAATTTTGCAGATAATATATTCATTTGATCATCGTTTGTAACACTACAGAAAAAATCAACATCTTCGATACCTTCGTTTTCTAGAAGAGATTCATCAGAAATGTCATCATTTAAGACTACGGTATCTTCTAGAGATTCTGATAAGAATTTTGATCGTAATAGATCTTTTTCAATGATTTTTGTCGAGAATTTTTTAGATAGTGAAGTTGCTAGGGTCATACCAACATTCCCTCCACCAGCGATCATAATATTTTCTATACGAGATTGGTTTTTACTTAGTTCACTTATAAATCTCATATTTTCTGGAGTTGCCAAGAAAAAAATATCGTCTCCAATCTCTATAATCGTAGATCCAGTTACTGGGATTGTTTTGCGATTTCGATAAAGAGCGACGACTTTGACATCTACATTAGGAAGATGGTTTTTAAATTCTGATAATCTTTTACCAGCAAGCGGGCCATCTTTTAGGACAGTCGCACCTATAACTTGTAATTTCCCATCTGCGAAGTCAAAAGCTTGAAATGCTCCTGGGTGTTCTATAATATTTTTTATAAAGTCAGTTACCAGCTTACTTGGACTTATTATTGAATCAATTGAGAATAAATCTAAATCGAATCCTGATGTACTAATTTGGAATTCGGAATTACGAAGTCTTGCAATTACTGTTGGTACATTAAACATTTTTTTTGCCAGATGACATGACACTAGATTGACTTCATCGCTACCGGTTATGGCTATTAATATATCGCAGTCACTTAGTTCAGCTTGTTCGAGAATAGATGGTGATGATGCATTACCATGAATAGTTTTAATATCATTATCTTCCTGAAGATCCTCTAGAACAGATGAATTAATATCAACCAATGTTATATCATTACCATCATCGGTGAGAATCTTTGCCAATGAGGAACCTACTTGACCTCCGCCTAATACTGCTATCTTTTTCATAGATGTGTCTTGGTGCAATTCTACATCATAAAATATTTAAATTATAATGTTTTATT
>CBFHLA010000063.1:0-4312 GCA_965656575.1 Gammaproteobacteria bacterium | reverse complement strand
ATTTCCTCATCTTTTTCTATTATTCTTCTCTTCTATACCTGAAGTTCCAAATCTTTTCTCTAATTCATTTAATATCGTATCATATTTAATGTCATGTGAAGCTAATAATACTAAAACATGAAACAATAAATCCGCAGTTTCATGTACCATATTTTCTTTATTTTCATACGATGAATCTACTAGCTCTTTTGATTCTTCAATTATCTTATGACATATATGATCATTTCCTTTTCTATATAAATAAGATACATATGACTCATCAGAATCAGATTTTTTTCTTTTTTCTATAATTTTTTCTAACCTATAGATAATATTATTCATTTGAATTCCTCAGGAAATTTATCTTACTAAAATACCCTTTCCTTTCAAGTATTCTTTTGCTTCTAAAATAGAAAACTCGCCAAAATGAAAGATGCTAGCAGCTAAAACTGCATCTGCGTTACCTTTAGTAATTGCTTCATGTAAGTGTTCGAGATTTCCAGCTCCTCCTGATGCGATTAGGGGAATATTTAAATCAGTTGATATTATTTTAAGTATTTCAAGATCGAACCCGTCTTTAGTACCATCTTTATCCATACTGGTCAGCAGGATTTCACCCGCTCCTCTTTTCTGGCATTCCATACACCAATCATATGCTGATAGCATACTATTTTTTCTTCCTCCATGTGTAAAAACAAAATATTCATTATCAATTTTTTTAACATCAACAGCAATAACAATACATTGCCGACCAATTTTCTCAGTTATATCGTTGATAATATTAGGATTAGATACTGCGGCAGTATTTATAGTGACTTTATCAGCGCCAACAGACAGTAAATCTCTTACATCATTAAATTCACTCACCCCACCACCGACAGTCAATGGAATAAATACCTCATTAGCAACTTTCTCGACAACACTAAGTATAGTATCTCTCCCTTCATGTGATGCGGTTATATCTAAAAATGTAATTTCGTCTGCTCCCTCTGAGTCATACTTTTTTGCAACTTCAACCGGATCGCCAGCATCAACAATATCTACAAAGTTTGTTCCCTTTACAACACGACCCTTATCAACATCCAAGCAAGGTATAATTCTTTTAGCAACACTCATTGATAGCCTCAGAGAGTAAAATTTTATTTTCATAAAGTGCTTTTCCGATAATCATTCCATCAATTATTCCTTTATTTATATTTAAAATATTTTTTATATCTTGCTTTGAAGTTACTCCGCCAGAAATAATAGCTCGTGTTGTTACGAATTTTAAAACGGATCCTATTGATTTTTTATTTATACCTTGCATCATTCCGTCTTTACTAATGTCTGTAATGACGAACATTTCAATATCATGAGATTCAAGAAACTTTATAAATGATTCGACATCCTCATTCTCAGTATTTTCCCAACCATCACCGGCTAATGCTCCATCTTTAATTGCAACATCTATTGCAAGAGATTTTCTCGTAGCCTTATCCAAGGTATAAATAAATTCTTTATTTTTAAGTATTTTTGTTCCAAGGATAATTCTATTAACGCCATGTGATAGGTATTGTTCAATACTGTTCGTATCTCTGATACCGCCTCCGACTTGTATAAATATATTTGGAAATGATCGTCTTATTTCTATAATATTTTTGAAATTTACCGTACTGCCAGCTTTAGCTCCATCAAGATCAACAATGTGTAAATATTTTGAACCAGCCTCTACCCAACTAGCAGCAATATCAAGCAAATTATTTGAATAAACAGTCTTCAGAGAATAATCCCCTTTAGTTAATCTTACGCATTTACCATCTATTATGTCGATTGCGGGATATATGATCATTAAATGCTCTCTGAATATGTTATAAAATTGGATAATAATTGTAAGCCATTAGATGAGCTCTTTTCGGGATGATACTGACAAGCAAAAATATTATCTTTAATTACTGAAGATGTAAAGTTTATCCCATAGTCGGTAGTTGATAATTCATCAGATAGTTTAGTAGCTTGTGCATAGTAACTGTGCACAAAATAGAAAAAAGATTTATTAGAAATATTTTTCCATATTGGGTGACTGTGTTTTTGATTAACAATATTCCATCCCATATGCGGTATTTTTAGTTTTCTATTGATAGTATTTTTAAAATCAGTAACTGTTCCATCAATTATAGAAAAACATTTAACTCCTCCGTCCTCAGATGATTCATTAAATAAAATTTGAAAACCTAGACATATTCCAAAAAAAGGTTTATTGATAATAAATTTATCTAAGCCAGGAAATTTTGAGTTAAGTCTATCCATGCATGAATTTGCGGCACCTTGCCCAGGCAGAATAATAATTGATGCATCCTCTAAATCCTTTATCGTCTTAGCTATGGACAATGAATATTTCTTATCTATTACTTTTTGGAATGACTTCAGCACGCTATGGAGATTGCTCATTCCATAATCTATTACAGAAATTTTTTTCATTAAAGGAATTCTTTAGTAGACGGAATTTTATTAATATTTTTTTCATCGAATGAAATAGCCATTTTAATTGCTTTGCCAAACGATTTGAAAATTGTCTCTGCTATATGATGGGCGTTTTTACCTCTAATATTATCGATATGAATTGTTGCTTTTGAATGATTACTAAATCCTTGAAAAAATTCACTGAGAAGTTCAATATCAAATTCACCAACTCTTGCTCTTGGATAAGTAACATTGTAAGTGAGGCCTGGTCGACCTGAAAAATCTATTACAACTCTAGATAGTGCTTCATCAAGAGGAATATAAGCGTATCCAAATCTATTTATTCCTTTTTTATCACCGAGAGCTTTATCAAATGCTGCTCCTAGTGTGATGCCGATATCTTCAACAGTATGATGTGCATCTATTTGGAGATCTCCCTCAGCTTTCAAATCAAGATCAATAGATGAATATCTAGTGGTTTGATCAAGCATATGCTCCAAGAAAGGTAAATTGGCATTAAGATTACTTTCACCATTGCCATCTAGATTTAATGTAAGCTTAATATCTGTCTCTTTAGTCTTTCTAGACTCTTTAATGATTCTCATTGCCATATATTAATATATTATTGGTTAGTTAGCCATTTCTTTACATGAGCTATTAGTTCAGAACTATTATCCTCGTGATAATGATTAGATGATTTAATTTCGATCTGTTTAGACTTATTATTGATCGTTTTTATTATCCTCTTTCTTTCATCAGCCGTACTAATTACATAATTAAAATCATATTCTCCATATACGTCTAATATTGGTACAAATACCTTAGAATATGGGTACTTATAGATTAGTTTTTGTCCTTTATCTATAGCTCCACTTCCAATCAACACAAGTGAACTGATATTTTCAGATAGCTTTTCGTTGTTAATCAGAGACATTAACATATGAACTCCGCAGCTATGAGCAACCACTATGATATTTGTATTCTTGGTCGAAATATATTCGATGGCAGATTTTATTCTTTCATCAGAATCATAAAATATTTTAGTGTAGTCATAATATGTAGACAGTTTCTTTAATACGGGCAACTGTATACTATAAGTATTATATTTATTGCTCAGTTCTGTTCTAATTGGATATGCAAGTTTTTGTTCGTTAGGGTGTAGACCTCGCCCATGTAAAAACAGAATTGCACTATCATTATTTTCATCAAATAGTTCTATTAAAGAAAACTCTCCATATTTATAATCAACAAGGTAATGCTCTCCATCAAATATTTCTTCAAGATTTTGTTGATAAATTATTTTTTCTCTTTTTAAATCTGGAGTTTCTTTATCAGCGCTACATCCAGTGAATGCAATCGCAGAGAAAGCTAGTATAAGTAAATATTTATTCAATAACATTATCAAAAATATTAAGTATTTCTTTACTGATCGAATGTTCCAATAATGAATGGCCAGCATCTTTAGCAATTATAAGTTCTGAATTATCATAAACTTTATGTAAATCATATGCCTGACGTATAGGGCATACTATGTCATACTGGCCATGCACGATTATGCATGGTATATCTTTAATTTTATATATATCCTCTAATATTTGATTTTCTCTTATGAAGCAGTTGTTCATAAAGAAATGGGATTCTATCCTTGCGAGTGACACAGCACATTCATCAAAAGAATTGATTACATTATTAGAGGGAATTAAACAGGATGACTTTCCCTCCCAAAGAGACCATTCTTTGCATGCTCTATTTGAAATAGTTTCATCACTAGAGAAAATCATCTCATGATAAGCAGATAAAATATTTTCTCTTTTTAATTGATCAACAATTGAAATATAGTTTTCCCAATATTGTGGATATATCTCGGATGCGCCATTTTGATAAAACCAATTTA
>CBFHLA010000062.1:0-4313 GCA_965656575.1 Gammaproteobacteria bacterium | reverse complement strand
TAGAATTAGACTGTATTATTTGTTAGAATACGGCAAATTCTATTCAAGAGGGAAATATAATAATGTCAGAAAAAACTAAAATATCCATAAATAATAATGACTTCAATGTTTTTAATATAAAAAAATATGATATCAATCATTTGCCTTATTCATTGAGAGTGTTAATGGAGAATTATCTAAGAAATGAATCAAACAACGAAAACTTTGACAAAATTATAGAAAAATTTACTAAATGGAACGGCAATGCTGGTGACAATACAGAACTGACTTTTTATCCAAGCAGGGTAATCATGCAAGACTTTACAGGAGTTCCAGCTGTTGTTGATTTAGCATCTATGAGAGATGCTATGACATCTCTAGATGCTTCAAAAACAGATGCTGTTAATCCTCAGTGTCAAACTGATTTAATTATAGACCATTCTGTCATGGTAGATCATTTTGGTACTTCTGAATCTAAAGATCTAAATACAAAACTTGAATATGAGAGAAATACTGAAAGATATAAGCTTTTAAAATGGGGTCAGCAAGCATTTAAAAATCTTAGAATAGTACCACCTAATAATGGGATCATACATCAGATCAATATTGAGTATATTGCAAGAGTTATATATGAGAAAGAAGGACAGCTTTATCCTGATACTGTAGTTGGGACAGATTCACATACCACCATGGTCAATGGTTT
Source organism: Gammaproteobacteria bacterium (assembly GCA_965656575.1). GTDB lineage: Bacteria > Pseudomonadota > Gammaproteobacteria > CACLCV01. Next base: position 3,631 of record CBFHLA010000062.1, on the reverse strand, counting down.
AGGCGTGTTAGGCTGGGGAGTTGGAGGGATTGAAGCGGAAGCTGCGATGCTAGGTCAACCGATTCCAATGTTATTACCTGAAGTCATTGGTTTTGAATTAACAGGTAAATTAGGTCAAACAACTACTGCTACAGACCTAGTCTTAACTATTGTTCAAATGTTAAGAGAAAAAAATGTTGTTGGTAAATTTGTAGAATTTTATGGGTCTGGTTTAGACAACTTAACTATTGCCGACAGATGTACAATATCTAATATGGCACCGGAATATGGAGCTACATGCGGATTTTTCCCTGTTGATGACCTAACAATAGATTACTTGAAAATGACCGGTAAAGATAATGATCATTTACAAGTGGTTGAGAAATATAGCAAACAATGTGGGTTTTTTAGAGATGACAGTCAAGAAATCGAATATACGGACACATTATCATTAGACATGAGTCAAGTGGAAGCATGCCTTTCTGGACCAAAACGTCCACAAGACCGAGTATTGCTTTCAGATGTAAAAGAAGTTTCGGAATCAGAAATTAAAAAATTAAAAAAACAACCAGAATCTGAAGGAACTATCAATGATGGTAATATTTTAATCGCTGCTATTACAAGCTGTACTAATACATCTAATCCTAGTGTGATTTTAGGAGCTGGGCTACTAGCAAAAAAAGCTATTGAAAAAGGTCTTGAAACTAAAGAGTGGGTTAAGACATCTCTTGCGCCAGGATCAAGAGTTGTAGAAAATTATTTAAAAAAATCAGAACTATTAGAACCTCTGAATAAATTAGGTTTTAATATTGTTGGATATGGATGTACCACTTGTATTGGCAATTCTGGACCATTAGATGATAAATATGTAAAAGAAATAAATGATAGAGATCTTGTGGTAAGCTCAATACTTTCTGGAAACAGAAATTTTGAAGGAAGAATTCATCCTGAAATTAAAATGAATTTTCTTGCAAGCCCGATGTTAGTGGTTGCATATTCTCTTGTTGGTAAGATTAATATAGATATCAATAAAACTCCTCTTGGAAAAGATAAAAATGGAAATGAAATATTTCTAAAAGATATATGGCCATCTAACACCGAGATTAACGAAGTGATGAGCAAAACAATCGATGGAGAAATGTTTAATAACTCATATAAAAATCTTTTTGATGGAGACAGTAATTGGATGTCTATTCCAACCTCTGATTCTGATCATTTTGATTGGGATGAAAAATCTACCTACATTCAACCTTCGCCATTTTTTGGTAAAGAAAAAGATAATCAGGAAAAATTACCAGCAATTGAAAACGCCTATCCTTTAGTCATCTTGGGTGACAGTGTTACTACCGATCATATTTCTCCTGCTGGCTCATTTAAAGATACCACACCGGCTGGTAAACATTTGTTAGATAATTCTGTAAATATTAAAGATTTCAACTCGTATGGTTCTAGAAGAGGTAACTTTAAAATCATGCAAAGAGGAACTTTTGCAAATATACGTTTATCCAATAAACTTGTTCCAGAAAAAACAGGTGGATTTACAAAACTTTTACCTGAGGGCGTCGAGATGTCTATATATGATGCTGCTCAAGAATATAAGAAAAAGAATACTAATCTTATTATTTTTGCTGGTAAGGATTATGGATGCGGCTCATCACGTGATTGGGCAGCTAAAGGAACAAAGCTTCTAGGTGTAAAAGCAGTTATAGCTGAGAGTTTTGAAAGGATACATAGATCAAACTTGGTTGGAATGGGTATAATGCCTCTTCAATTTAATAACAATGAAAGTTTTGAATCTCTTGGTTTATCTATGACATCATCTTTTGATATTGCAGAAATTAATAAAGATTCAAATTCTGTATTAATCACTGAAAAAGATACAGGAAAGTCTTTCGAAGTTAAAGTTAGGATCGATACTGCAAAAGAATGGGATTATTTTGTTAGTGATGGAATTTTAAATTATGTACTTAAAAAGCTTGCTAACTAAACTATCAGAGCTAGTTCAGCAATCTTTTTACGAAATAGAAAAATCCGGAAGTTAGACCCTCCGGATTGTTGCCATAATATATATGATCTTATTGCAGACATAAGCAAAGCCCGTATCATTGATGCATTTTTATTGTCTGTTAGATACTTATTATCACCGTTAACTATAATTCGTGGGTGTATTTTGCTCACCGTTCTTAAATAGAGTTTTGATAATATTTCTGCATGCTCATCAAGGTTATTCTCATCCACTTCTTTTGAATTATTTGATAATTCATCACGTAAATTAGACACAATTTTTTCATGTTTTTTCATATTTCTAACAAGTACACCTATAGCCTCAAAGTATCTAGTTACTTCTGCATCTTTTGAAAATGCATCACCGACAAGTTGTTTTCTTAAGAAATCTAAACCCGGATTGAGTCGTTTAGTACTAATATAAACATCTTCTATGTTCTCTGATGTTGTTTGATAAATACTATGAATAAGTGGTTGAATAATATTATTAGTAACAGCGCCTTCCCAAGCTATTTTTTTTATTTCATTACTTGCTTGGTATATTGCGCCTAATGCAATAGTTTCATTTTTTAATTCTGGCTTAAACATTTTGATATAACCGTACCTCCACCAATACACTCAGTTCCATTATATATAACAGCAGCTTGCCCTTTCGCAATACCTCTTTCTTCCTCATAGAGCGTGATTGCGTATCTATCATCTTTTATATTCAATTTACTTTCTCTAAGGTTACCTCCATGTCTAAATCTTACTTTAACTTTTTGATTATCATAGACTTCATGAATCGAGCTAAATTCACTCAATTCTATTTTGCCCGAATAAAAAAGAGGTGTTTGGTTTTGGCTAACTATTAGTGAATTAGTTTCAGTATCTTTATCAATAACATACCAAGGCGAATCATCACTGTTTTTCATACCACCAATATTTATACCTTTCCTTTGACCTATTGTGTATTTGCTTAATCCGTTATGAGTACCTATTGTTTCATGATTATCATAATGAACAATAGGGCCACTGATTGGCTGAACATAGGAATCAATAAATTCAGTGAATTTTCTCTTTCCTATGAAGCATATACCCATACTTTCTTTTTTATTATCAAGACCAAATCCTAGCTCACTTGCTATTTTTTTTACTTCATCTTTATTTAAATTTTCAAGCGGGAAAAGTGTATTTTTTAAAACCTTTTCTTCAAGTGTATATAAAAAATAAGTTTGATCTTTCTTTTTATCTTTAGGTATATGTAATTCTGTTCGCTCTCCAGGCTGTTTTTTTGCATAATGACCTGTTGCAATTAAATCAAATCCTAAGGACTTAGCATACTTATAAAACTGATTAAATTTAATCTCTTTGTTACAAAATACATCAGGATTAGGAGTAAATCCTTTCTTTAGGTCATTGATAAATACTTCAAAAACATTTGTCCAATACTTGTCTGAAAAATTAACAAGATTTAATTTTATGCCTAGAAGCTTAGAGACTCTCAATGCATCGCGGTAGTCATCTTTTGAATTACATTCATCATCATCATCCTCTTCCCAATTTTTCATAAATATACCTTCTATGTCGTAACCGGCTTGAAGAAGCTTATATGCTGCCACCGATGAATCTACGCCACCTGACATTCCTACTGCAACTCTTTGTCTTA
>CBFHLA010000061.1:0-4358 GCA_965656575.1 Gammaproteobacteria bacterium | reverse complement strand
TATTTAAAGTCTATTAAAAAATCTGGTTTCGGTCCTTTTTTATTTGATTCACTTAGGTATACATCTACAGCTACACTAGATAGTACTGAAACCCGGGAAGAAGATGAATCATTCATTTTGAATAAAAAACCTTTTAGAAATGGAAACATATTAATTTCAAAATCTAATTTTGGATGTGGATCTTCACGTGAACATGCAGTTTGGGCCATTCAGAATTACGGTATCAATACAGTAATCGCAGAGAGTTTTGCTGATATCTTTTCAAGAAATAGCTATACAAATGGCTTACTATTAATTTGTCTTAAAGAAGAAAATATTTCTACATTAATTAACAATGCGTTATCATCTGATGCGTATGAAATTGAAATTAAATTAGAATCCAATTCAATAACCCTTCCTAATGGAGATAATCTAATTTTTGATATTGATGAATCATACAAAGATAGAATTCTAAATAGTCTTGATGATATAGAATTAACGTTAAGATACAAAAGTGAAATTAATAATTATGAGAAACAAATGAAAACTAATAAACCCTGGTTGTTTGAAAATGAATAAACAAAATGTCGTAATTTTTCCTGGGGATGAAATTGGACCTGAAATAACAACTGAAGCAATAAAAATTATTGATTATTTTAATGAATCTAAATTAACTAATATTTCTTATGATTTTGCTGATATAGGTGGAGCTGCACTTGATAAACACAACACTCCTATTACTGTAGATGCTTTAGAGAAAGCAAAAAAATCTGATGCTGTCTTACTAGCTTCTGTAGGTACACCTAAGTATGATAACAATGTACGGGATCAAAAACCTGAATACGGGTTATTAGCCCTAAGAAAGTATCTTAATTTATTTATTAATATCAGGCCAATTTTTGTATTTAATTCACTATCCAGTTATTCATCATTAAAGCCAGAACTTATTAATGACCTTGATATTGTGATTATTAGAGAATTAATTGGGGATGTTTATTTTGGAGAGCCCAGGGGTTTTAAAGATATTGGTGGTGAACGGGTTGGATATAATACAATGCTGTATTCTGAATCCGAAGTGAAACGAATCACTGAGTTTGCAATTGAAACAGCAGGTAAGAGAAAAAAACGAATTACATCTGTTGATAAAGCCAATGTTCTTGAATGCTCACAATTATGGAGACAAACTGTGGATCGCATGATGAGTCAACATCAAGATATTAATCTTCAACATATATATGTAGATAATGCTGCAATGCAAATTATTAAAAATCCTAAACAGTTTGATGTAATTTTAACTCCAAATTTATTTGGTGATATCTTATCTGATGCTGCATCAATGTTGACAGGTTCGATTGGTTTGTTACCTTCAGCATCATTATCTGACTCTATAGGCATGTTTGAACCTATCCATGGTTCAGCTCCTGATATTGCCGGGCAGGGTATTGTAAATCCTCTTGCAATGATACTATCCTTGGCAATGATGTTTGAGTATACTCTTGAAAAACCTGAATTATCAAAAATAATTAAACAGGCTGTCAATGATGTGTTAAACGATGGTTATTTCACCAAAGATTTATCTTCAAATGATTTTGTTACCACATCAGAAATGGGTGATAAAGTATTAGATAAATTAAAACAATTATGTTGAATAAAAAAGATAAATATAATGTTGCTGTTGTAGGCGCCACAGGAATTGTTGGCGAGTCATTACTGAGTATCTTAGATAGTAGAAAATTTCCTGTTAATAAAATACATGCGGTCGCAAGCCAAAACTCAAAAGGATCAAAAGTTAAATATGGTAATGAACTTATTACTGTAGAAGCATTAGATGAGTTTGAATTTGAAAATATAGATTTTGCTTTTTTCAGTGCCGGTGGATCAATATCAAAAATATATGCGCCTAAAGCTGCATCACAAAATTGTATTGTTATAGATAATACATCTGAATTTAGATATGTAGATAATATCCCGCTGATTGTCCCAGAGGTAAACCCTAATGAGATTATCAAGTACGAAGATACTAATATTATTGCTAATCCTAATTGCTCAACTATTCAAATGCTGGTTGCTCTCAAACCATTACATGATAAATTTCAAATTAATAGTATTAATGTATCAACGTATCAAGCTGTATCAGGATCAGGCAAAGACGGTGTTGAGGAGCTTCTTGAGCAATCATCATCTTACATAGATCAAAGATCTATAGAAAAAAATGTATATCCTAAACAGATAGCTTTTAATGCAATACCATTTGTTGATTGTTTTCTTGAAAATAAATATACACGTGAAGAAATGAAAATGGTTTGGGAAACACAAAAAATTTTAGATAAAAACATCAAAGTCAACCCAACAGCAGTAAGAGTTCCAGTCCTTGTAGGGCACGCAGAGAGTATCTATATTGAAACTAATAAAGATATTAATATTGATGATGCAATATCGGCACTTAATAATTTTGATGGTATTTCTGTCATTGACGACAATGAATCTATAGACTTTCCTACACCTTTTGAACAAGGGCATGGCACTGATGACGTATACGTTGGACGAGTCAGAAAAGGTTTAGATAAAAATAATTCTTTAAATTTATGGGTAGTAGCTGATAATGTAAGAAAAGGAGCTGCTTTAAATAGTATTCAAATTGCTGAGGAGTTAATTAGGAGTTAATAATGAAATTAATATTATCAATATTTATTATACTTACTGTTATAGGTGTACTCGAACATAAAGCCATTATTCCAATTACTCAATTCAGCGTTTTAGAGAACCTTCAAATCATAGCAAGCTTTATAAAATCTCTTCATATTCATAGTTATTATTTAATTTTGCCAGATATAAAAATTACTGTTGAGGGAATACTCACAGTCTTTTTAATTCTTTTTGTTATAGGCTATATCTCTGATAAATTTATTAAACTTGAGCTACAAATCAAGATGTTGAACAAAAAAATTAAAGAACTAAACTCTCATGCACCTATACAAATTCAAGATAATTCTAAATCTGATGAGGAGATGAAAGAAATAGCAAGAGATATAAAGAGCTTCTTAAAGAACCTTGCTCAATCTATTACATCTAATCAAGCACTGCCGATCCGCTCTAAAAAAATAAGACGTGCATCGTCAGAATCTATAAAAAATGAAACAACTGAGACGTTAGTAAATAGTTCTGAACAAGATACAGAGATTGTCAGCACAACTTCAGATTGTATAACAAATACTCAAACAGATATTTCTTCAGTTGAAGATGACAATATATCTAAAGTCGATCTAGCCAGAGCATTAATTGAAAGCGATGAAAAAGAAAAAGCAAAAGAAGTTTTAAAAGATATTATAAAAAATGGTTCTGCAAGCGATGCACATGAAGCGAGAATATTAAATTTACAGATAAGTTAATGAGATTAGCTTTATCTATTGAATACATAGGTAAAAAATACTACGGCTGGCAGAAGCAAAATGGTGATTCAACCAATACAGTTCAGCATCATGTTGATTCTGCTCTATCCAAAATAGCAAATCATAAAATTAAATCAATATGTTCAGGACGAACAGATACAGGAGTAAATGCATTAAATCAAATAATTCATTTTGATACAATCTCTCGAAGATCAGATAAAAATTGGATTGATGGCGTTAATTCAAACCTTCCTGACGATATAAGGCTCAAAAAAATATATCATGTAGATGATAACTTTCATGCAAGGTTCCTGGCCAAATCTCGTACTTATAAATATTTTATAAATATCGATCCAAATAGTACTATTTTTAATAACGCGTATACATGTGTTTTGAATAACAAGATCTCTTTATCTAAAATGAAATCATCACTAAAATATATTAATGGAGTTCAAGATTATTCATCTTTTAGATCTTCAGGTTGCCAAGCAAATACAGCAATCAGAAATATTTATTCAACATCCTTGGAAAGAAATAAAAACATTATTACGTTTACAATTACAGCAAATGCTTTTTTATATCATATGGTCAGAAACATAACGGGTACACTAATAGATATAGGTACAGGCAAGATTCTTCCAAGTCAACTTAAGACAATATTAAATCAGAGAGATCGAAAATATTGCAGTAAAATGGCCCCTGCAAATGGATTGTTTCTCTGGAGCGTTGCATATCCTAGAAAATATAGAATTAAATACAATAGTGAATCTGTCTTACTGTAATATAAGCATATGAAAGTTCAAATAAAACTATGTGGATTCAAAAATATTGAAGATATTATATTTGCATCCTCATTAGATATAGATTACCTAGGGATGATATTTGTAAAAGACATGCCTAGAACTATTAATAAAAAAACTGCATGTAGGGCAGTTGATATTTGTAAATCAAATAACATTAAGTCAACAGGGGTATTTTTAAATCAGAGCA
>CBFHLA010000060.1:0-4368 GCA_965656575.1 Gammaproteobacteria bacterium | reverse complement strand
TAATACTGCTATCTTTTTCATAGATGTGTCTTGATGCAATTCTACATCATAAAATATTTAAATTATAATGTTTTATTCAATGTTTACTTTTGCATTTATAATTTTTTCTTTAAGTTTGACGTTAGAATTAAATAAATCTCTTGAGGAGATAACCTTCTTCCCTTCAAGCTGCAACAACTCTATAGATAAATATCCATCTACTGCCGCTATGACAAGTTTATTTTTATTAAACTCTATAACTTGACCAGGAGTAAATTCATGTTCAGCAACCGTGCAATTTGCTTTTAAGATCTTGATTTGCTCATCACAGAGCTCTAAGCGAGCTATAGGCCATATATTCAATGCTCTTATTCTGTTAAATATAGTGCGTACTGACATTTTCAAATCTAAGATTCCATCTTCCTTTAAGATTTTTCTAGCATAAACATTTTTTTGATCCGAAAAACTTAGGATAAATTTTTGACTATGCATTAAATTTAATGCTTCGTCACAATTTTGTGATGCGATTTTTGTTAAACTATCTTGCAAGCTCATACAATCGTCTGAATCTTTTATCTTATAGTCTTTCTTGAGTATAATCTTACCATCATCAAGACGTTCGTTTATTTTAAAAAAGGTAATGCCTGTCTTTTTTTCATCATTCATAATCGCATGTTGAACAGGCGCAGCACCGCGATAGTTTGGTAATAGTGAACAATGTAGATTCATAATTCCAAATTTAAATAATTTAATAATTTCACTTGGTATTAACTTTCCATAGGCATATATAAATCCTAAATCTATGTTCTTAACTATTGACTCAATTAAAGTACCATCTTGCAATGAGAGAGGTGTTATGCATCGTATATTATTTTTTTTGCAAAATTCATATACCGGCGTGTGGACTAATTTCCCTCTTCTATTTTTTTTTGCACCTTGAGAAATTACTAATGGAACTTCATGCCCCAGTGAAATAATTTTCTGTAATAAGGGTATTGAATAATAAGGGCTGCCAAAAAATATTATTTTGAGCTTTGTCACTTTATATAAGGATTATCCGCTCGTTTTACCTGAGAAGAAGTTTGTTTTTGTTTTAGTAGGCCCTTTTCAATTTTTGATCTTTTCATATCTGATAAATAATCTACAAATAACTTACCATCTAAATGGTCAATTTCATGTTGAATACAGATAGCTAATAACTCAGATGCATCATCTTCAAACTCATTGCCATTAATATCTCTAGCGCGATATCTTATACGATTATACCTCTCTACTTTTTCATAGAAACCAGGTACAGATAAACAGCCCTCATCAAATAGAACAGGTTCTTTCTTCTCGATGATTATAGGGTTGACTAGTACTAATTGGTTATTTTGTTCTTTAGAAACATCAATTGTTATTACTCTTGTGATAATATTTATTTGTATTGCAGATAGTCCTATACCCTTTTCAAAATACATAGTCTCAAACATATCAGCGACAAGATCCTTCAAGTCATTATTAAATAATTCGTGATCAGGGCACTTCTGCCTCAATCTATTATCCGGATGATGCAATATTGTTCTCAATGTCATTTTTTTAATCTAATATCTTGTACTTATGGTTATTTTGATAGTATAAAGTAAAAAAAAGAATAATTAAGCCTAGGATAGCTATGAAAAACTTAATGATAGTAGAGTCTCCAACAAAGGTTAAGAGCATTGAAAAGTTCTTAGGCCCTGATTTTAAAGTAATTGCTTCTGTTGGTCATGTCAGGGATCTCGTATCCTCTGCTAGAAAAGGAATAAATGTTGATGATGGTTTTGCACCTGTTTGGAAAGTATCAAGCAATAAAAAAACAGTTATAGATGATATTAAGAAGTATACAAAAGATGCTGACGTAATATATTTTGCTACAGACCCTGATAGAGAGGGTGAAGCAATATCCAAGCATCTTTATGATATTCTGGATAAAGCAAAATTCCTAAAGGGCAAGGAAACTCATCGTGTTGTTTTCAATGAAATTACCAAAAATGCAGTTACAGATGCTCTAAAAAGACCAAGATCAATTTCAACATCGTTATGGGACGCATATCTGGCACGCAGAACTCTAGACTACCTAATGGGTTATGATATTTCTGAGTTTTTATGGAAAAAAGTTAGCCGTGATGCAAGAGCAGGAAGAGTTCAAAGCCCAGCTTTGAGACTTATTGTAGAGCGTGAGATTAAAATTAATGCATTTAACCCAGTTGAGTATTGGAATATATTTGCAAATATCTCAAATAGTAAAAAAGATATTCAGATTGAATTGACTCATATAGAAAAGGAAAGGATAAAAAAAGATAATATAACAAATATAGCTAATTCAAATGAAGCAGTAAGTATAAAAACAAGAATAGAAAAATATAAAAGTGTAAAAGTCACAAATATTAAAGAAGGACAGAGAAGAACTAAACCAAAGGCTCCCTTTACGACTGCATCGCTTCAACAAACAGCTTACACTAGCCTTGGATTATCAGTAAAACAAACATCAGCTATAGCTCAAAGACTTTATCAAGGAATGGACATAGGAAAAGGTCAGTCAGAAGGTTTAATTAGTTACATGAGAACAGATTCAACAAATCTATCTAAGGATGTCCTTAAAGACATATCATCATACTTAGACAAAAATCATCCCGGGCTTGCTGAAAATCAACCAAGAGTATTCAAAAGCAAATCAAAGAATGCTCAAGAAGCCCATGAAGCAATAAGGCCTACATCCATGGAAAATACACCTGATAGTGTGAAAAAATATTTAGAACAGAATGACTTTAAGCTGTATGACTTAATTTGGAAAAGGACTTTAGCATCGCAAATGAGAGACTCTAGAAGTAAGACAGTATCTGTTGAATTATCTATGGAAAATGAATTTACCTTTAAATACTCTGGTTCATATCTTGAGTATCCAGGGTATAAAGAGATATATAGCTTTAGTGACAGTGATGAAACAGAAAAAGATAACAAAAAAATACTTGAGAGCTTAAAAGAAGGTGATGAGCTAATACTCAGCAATGTTGATATCGAACAAAAATTTACCCAGCCTCCTGCAAGATATAATCAAGCTAGCCTCATACAGGCCTTAGAGGAACTGGGAATAGGTAGGCCATCAACATATGTAACAATAATTAATAAAATAATGGAAAGTAATTATGTTGATCCTGAGAAAAGTAATTTTCAACCGACTGCGTTAGCAAAAGTTGTTTATGAAACACTCATCAATCATTTTAAGGATGACTTAGTCGATTATGAATTTACCGCACGGCTTGAGGAGGATTTGGATAAAATAGCTAACGGTGAAAAAGAATACATGGAATGTGTAGAAACTACATATAAGCCATTTAAAACAAATCTAGATGATAAAATTAAAACTGTTGATATATCAGAACAAAGGGAATTAAAAGATTTAGGATTTCATCCTGAAACTAAGAGGCCTGTTACTGTCAGGCTAACTAGGTATGGTCCCACCATACAAATGGGCACAAAAGACGATGAAGAAAAACCAAAATGGGCAGCTCTTACACCAGAACAAAAGAAAAATATTGACTCTATTACACTTGATGATGCAATTCGTTTATTTAAATTGCCTGAAAAAATTGGAGAATTTGAAGAGGAAGATATACTTATAAATATTGGGCCATTTGGACCTTATGTAAAGTGTGGTAAAACAAATGTTTCCATGAAAGATATCGACATTTTTTCTCTAACGGAGTCCGACGCTATTGTAAAAATAGAAGAGAAGAGAGAGATAGATGCTAATAGAGAAATAAATATTTTTGAATCATCTGGAATAAAAGTCCTAAATGGTATGTATGGACCATATGTAACTGATGGTAAGAAAAATGCCCGTATACCAAAAGATGTTGATCCTAAGTCCTTGGATGAAATCACATGCATAGAAATGATTAAAAATGCCCCTAAAAGAAGAGCACGAAGAGCTCGTGCTAAAAAATGATACCAAAAATTAATACCTCAGATGCATCTGATATTATAAAAAATGGCGGTGTAGTAATATACCCAACAGAGGGTATATATGGCATTGGTTGTGACCCTTATAATAAGCATAGCGTAGAAAAGATATTCCAACTAAAAGGAAGAGATTACGACAAGCGATTTATACTAATAAGTTCTCAAGTAAAATTCTTGACTAATATTATTGATGTAGATATTGCACAGGATGAGAGACTAAAAAGTAAAGACTTTGTGACATGGATTGTTCCGGCTAATAATCGCTGTCCCTCATGGTTGAAAAGTGATAGTGGTGTAGCTGTTAGGATAACTCAACACCCTGTAGTGAAAGATCTATGTAATAAACTAGCAAGCCCTATTATTTCCACAAGCGCTAACTACTCGAGTAAAGAGTATATAAATGAT
>CBFHLA010000059.1:0-4385 GCA_965656575.1 Gammaproteobacteria bacterium | reverse complement strand
CCTCCTATACAAACAGATTCATCTGCAAGTTTGACATGAGCTAATTGTCTATCAGCTGTGGAATGAACAGCAACGGTTTTGATATCAAGTTTTTTACATGCTCTTAATACTCGAAGAGCAATTTCACCTCTATTAGCAATCAATACTTTCTTAATCATTCTATTACGAATAAAGGTTGATCAAATTCTACCGGTTCAGCATTATCAACTAATATTTCTAATATCTTACCATCTGTTTCTGCTTGGACTTGATTCATCATTTTCATTGCTTCTAATATACATAAAGTGTCACCCTTTTTAACAGTTTGTCCAACTATTACAAATGGTTTTGATTCAGGAGATGCCGATGCATAGAATGTTCCAACCATTGGAGAATTAACAGTATTTTTATTTTCACTTACCTTAGTTTCTTTTATTGTTGAAGCACTATCAACAGCTTCTGTTGATTGTTGCTGTGGTGCAAAAACTGGTTGCTGCATAACTTGTTGAACCGGAGTAGCTAGACTAGAGGTATTTCTTGATAGCTTAATCGACTCCTCACCCTCTTTAACTTCAATTTCAGCAATTCCGCTTTCTTCTAAAAGCTCCATTAATTTCTTAATTTTTCTTAGATCCATATTTAACCTCTTCGTGTAATTGATGACAATGCGAATTCATATCCAGCAGTTCCTAACCCCGTAATAAGACCTGTGCTTATATCTGACAAAAAAGATTTTTTTCTAAAATCTTCTCTACTATAAATATTTGAAATATGTACTTCTATGAAGGGTATATTAGTGCCAAGAAACGCATCTCTCAATGCAACGCTTGTATGAGTGAAAGCGCCAGGGTTAATGATTACATAATCAACTGAATCTTTTTTGGCTTGATGCAATCGATTTATTAATCCATCCTCTGAGTTAGATTGAAAAAAATCAATATCTACAGCGCTTTCTGAGGCCTTTGTTGTTAATTTATCTTCAATGTCATGGAGTGTTTCTGTACCGTATATCTCTGGTTCTCTAGTGCCGAGAAGGTTTAAATTAGGGCCATTAAGTACTAATATTTTCATTTTATATGTATTTAAATAATTTTAGGTGATTTTATCTGAAGTTAAGAGAAAATAGAAGATTTATTTTACTTTTTTACAATATTTAATATTTTTAGGAAATCATCGCTCTCTATAAACCCAACAACCCTGGCGCTTTCAATTTCGTTACCATTTTTATCATAAAAGAACAGAGCAGGTGGACCAAATATGCGCATAGACTGTAAATATGCCGAATGATTTTCATTAGTATTAGTTATATCAAATTTTATAAGTTTTAATTCATTGAGAATAACGCTTACCTCAGGAGTACTAAAAGTATATTTTTCTAATTCTTTACAAGCAACACACCAGTCTGCATATAAATCTACCATAACGGGCTTTTGTGAATTTTTTATTTCTTTCCCTAGTTCTTGAGTAGTTTCAACTGTAATGAATTCTACATATCTTTCTTTTTCAATAAAGCTCGTCTTAGGTTCATAATATGTATTATTTTGAATACCATAAATCTGCAAAACAGAGTATATTAAAAGAAATAATGAGCCAGTATAGGCAAAAATTTTTGAAATATTATTGCTAATAATTTTCAATGACTTCATTAAAATGATTATCATTATTATTGATAATGCTGACCATAAGTAAGCAGCTGATTCTATTGATAATATTCTTTCCAGTAACCAAATAGATACTATTAAAAATAAAATACCGAAAAAGTAATTCACAAGCTCTAAGTATCTCCCTATTTTAGAAATTAGTTTAGTGGTAGTAGATCCCAGTATAATCAAAGGAGTACCCATACCAACCCCTAATGCAAAAAGAGCTAGACCTCCAACGAGAACATCACCTGTACTTGCAATATAAATTAGTGCCCCAATTAGAGGTGCAGTTACACAAGGTCCTACGATTAAAGCGGAAAGGATTCCCATAACTGCTACATCTCTCGAAGTACCTGATTTTTGTTTATTACTCAATTTGGTGAATAATGTTTGAATAGATTTAGGCATTTGTAGATTGAAGAATTTAAACATTGCTAAAGCAAATAAAAGAAACAAAAATGATATTGAACTTAATACATATGGGTTTTGAAGACTTGCTTGAATATTAGTCCCAGAAAGAGCTACAATAATCCCTGCAGCTGAGTAAGTTAGAGACATACTTAGTACATAGATTAATGATAAAGTTAAAGATCTTCTTTGCGACATATTCCCTTGCCCAGCAATAATTCCAGTAAGTATAGGTACCATTGGCAACACGCAAGGCGTAAAAGCTAGTAATAACCCAGCTAAATAGAAAATGAGCGTATTATAAAATAAGGAATTTGAGAGTAACGAATCACTCATGGCATTTTGACTTTCAAACAAAGATGTCTTTTTAAGACTACTTACCGAAGACTTTTTTTTTAGAGATATTGTTTTAAATACTGGAGGGTAGCATAATCCAGCATCCGCGCACCCTTGATACTTGATTTTGATTTTATGAGAATCATCTATACTTCCTTCAAAAAATATATCAGCTTCTGTAGTGTAGTAGTAGACATCCACGTCACCAAAAAATTCATCTTTCTTTTTTTTGCCCTCCGGCATTACAACTTTAATAATGTTATTTGATTTATCAAGTGATTTGAATTCAAACATTCCCATGTATAAATAGTAACCTGGATGAATTTTCCAATTAATTTTTATCTGGTTTTCTTCAACTATCTGATAGTCAAACTTAAATGCATCGTCTGGAGAGAGAAATTCTGATTCACTTTTCGGCAACTCAGCAAAAACATGATTTGCTCCTATTAATGGAATTGTAATCAAGAGCATTATTAAGCTTATTTTTTTTAATACCGATGTCATTTTATAGTTGAAATATTTCTGTTATCTCTGATTTATCTTATTATTTCAGGGGTTACGGCGTTATGCAATTACTCAATTATTTTTTGATGGATTAAATATACACAATGTATTAAAGCGCATGTAAATGATAATTTTTCATTTTTGCAATATAATCATTTCATGAAGATTTCCCGGTACATTCTAATTTTAATACCTTTATCAGAACTTATAATCTTTATAGAGATTGGTTCATATATTGGAAGTTTCAATGTTATTCTTTGGATTTTTCTTACCATATTTATTGGAATATATATAATAAAATCGAAACTTAGAAGCATAAAGTTGAGTCTATTTAATATCAGAAGCATCCAGGATATACAGCAGCAGTATACAACTGATATATATTCTCTATTAGCTGGTATATTGCTAATTGTGCCTGGATTCCTAACTGATACACTAGGTTTTCTCTTATTACTGCCATTCATTAGACCTATGATTTCTAAATATGTAAAAACCGACAATAATAGAGCTGACAGATATAGCAATAAGAAGAATATTATTGATGGTGATTATAGAGATGACGAGTAGTTTTTTTTCTATCAATCCTTGAAATTTTAGCTAAAGTCCATATCATTAGCAGTCGAAGGGTTGGAGTGCTAACCATTAATTTAAAGAGAGGTAAATAATGAATATAAGACCATTACATGATCGTGTAATTGTGAGACGAACAGAAGAGGAAAAAACATCACCAGGCGGTATTGTGATACCTGACAGTGCTACTGAAAAACCAGTAAAAGGTGAAATTGTTGCTGTTGGTAAAGGTAAAATACTTGAAAATGGCGATATTAGACCTCTAGATGTTAAAGAAGGAGACCAGATTCTCTTCGGAAAATACTCAGGAACAGAGATAACTATAGATGGTGAAGAGATGCTTGTTATGCGAGAAGACGATATCACTGCAATCATAACTAATTAATATTTGAGGATAAAATAAAATGACAGCAAAAGAAGTAAAATTCGGCGATGACGCAAGAAAGAAACTAGCAAATGGTGTGAACATTCTTGCTAATGCCGTTAAGACAACATTGGGACCTAAAGGAAGAAATGTTGTACTAGATAAATCATTTGGCGCTCCAACCGTAACAAAAGACGGTGTATCTGTAGCAAAAGAAATCGAACTAAATGATAAGTTTGAGAATATGGGCGCTCAGATGGTGAAAGAGGTTGCATCACAAACTTCAGATATAGCTGGTGACGGCACAACTACTGCTACAGTTGTTGCTCAAGCTATATTAAAAGAGGGCTTGAAATGTGTAGCTGCTGGAATGAATCCTATGGATCTAAAAAGGGGGATTGACAAAGCAGTATCAGTAGCGGTTGAAGGATTACAAAAAATGTCAAAACCATGTACTGATCAAAATGCCATAGAACAAGTAGGAACAATATCTGCAAATTCTGATAAAGATATCGGATCTATCATAGCTGAAGCTATGGATAAAGTTGGTAAAGAAGGGGTAATTACCGTTGAAGAAGGTC
>CBFHLA010000058.1:0-4536 GCA_965656575.1 Gammaproteobacteria bacterium | reverse complement strand
ATCTTTGATTTTTAATTCATACATTTAATATTTCACAACTTTACATAAGCCTTTTGGATTTCCTTTTTTAAAAAATAAAGGAAGATCACTTAAGGACAATTCATTATTATCAATTAGAATATCTAACTTATCATCTTTTAACATTTTTAATGCTAAAAGTCTTCTTTCAAGATTATTCCATTTTTTTGATTTATAAGATGTGATATTTCCAACTTGAGAAAATATTAATTCCAGTCTTCTAGAAAAACAATTTTCTCCCATCTTTATCTTGGCTTGCTGTTTACCATACCAACTCAAAATACAAATCTTCGTTTCAAGAGGTGAATTGTTAATTATCTCGTTTAGAACACTAACAGAACCTGAACATTCATAGACGATATCTGGATCTTTGATATGATCTAGGTTTTTTTTATAAGTAATACCAAATGCACTACAAAGCTTCTTCTTTTTAGAATCTTTATCGATTACAGTTACATCTATACCGAATGTATTCTTTAATACATAAGCCATTAATAGCCCAACTATGCCTGCTCCTATCACAAAAGTTTTATCACCTATCGAAGGTTTTGAATCCCACATTGCGTTAATAGCAGTTTCCATATTAGCGGTAAGTAATGCCCTTTTAATTGGTATTTCATTAGGTATGAGCGTTATCAAAGATGAACTAATTTTATAAATAGATTGATGCGGAAACATAGTGTAGACATTTTTATCAATAAGTTTTTTTGGACCTTCAATAATCTTTCCTACACTTAAGTAGCCATATTTGACAGAGCCACTAAATTCACCAACTTGATGCGGTGCTTTCATAAAATTATATTGATTTCTAGGTACTTGTGAATCAAAAACTATTTTTTCAGTACCATAACTTACTCCTGAATATATAGCTTTGACTACAACATCATTATCTGCGAGTTTGGAATCAATTGTCTCTTTTCTTATTGTCCCTTTTTTATTAGATACCCAAAATGATTGTGATGTATACTGTTTCATGGATGAATTATAGCAAATTTACATTATCCACGTATACATACATTCAGCTAATTACAATTAATTTAGTATTGTTACTTCTTTTGATAATTTCTTTTACACAAGAGAATCTATTATTATCTGTAATTTATAAATCAGTAGTAATATATTCAATTATATTTAGTTTATTTATTTTCTTTTTTAGAAAAATGAATATTTTTATAAATATACCAAATTTAACTACCAACTATAGGTTGATTATTAATAGTTTCATTTTAGTGATTGTGGTTAATTTACTGCACTATGATCTTAATTTACTTCTAACGCTTTGCTTGATCAGTTTGTTTCTTGATGGCATGGATGGATTGATATCAAGATATTTAAATCAAAGTACAAAGTTTGGTGAAATTTTTGACCAAGAAGTTGATAATCTTTTGATACTGATTCTTAGCTTCTCGCTAGTGCATAATTATAATTATAACTTATTAATCTTGATTGTACCTTTTTATAGATACATATTCTTAATTTTGATGAGGTATAATTATATAGGGAAGCAAAAGCTTCCAGAATCTTTTTTTCGAAAAATGACATGTGTTTTAGTTATAATTGCTCTATTGCTTTGTAATTATTTTTATACTAATAATTTAATTATAAATTTATATTATATAAGTATACTATTGATTACATACTCTTTTTCTAGAGATATAGTCTGGTTATATAGGAGGAAAAATGTTTAAAAAAATTATCATATTATTATTGATACCGATAATTGTATTTGGATCAGAGGATAAATATGTTATCGATAAAACGCACTTTTCTGTTGGATTTCTTGTTGAACATGTAGGATACGCTAAAACGCTTGGTATGTTTAGAGAAATAGATGGTAGTTATACCCATGACTTAGAAAATAATAAAATCAATGATATAAAAATTGTTATCAATACAAACAGTGTATTTACAAATCATGACAAAAGAGATAAACATCTTATGAGCCCTGATTTTTTAGATGTTGAAAAACATCCAGAGATGATATTTGTGGCAAATAATATCAATATTAATAAAAATGAAACGCTGATAAATGGCTCATTAACTTTATTAGGTGTGACTAAACCTCTGACGCTCAAAGGAAAAATTAATAAAATTGGAAAATATCCTTTTGGCGGTCTTATAAAGCCCTACGTCATGGGTATCTCAGCTAGAGGGATTATAAAAAGATCAGATCATGGAATGATGTATGCCCTTAAAGATAATCTTGTAGGTGATGATATAGAATTAATTATTGAGTTTGAAGCAAGAAGACAATAATGTCTGTAGAATCTCCTATCATTTCACAGCAATTAAAGGATTACATCAATTCGGTTGGCTACAATGAATCAGAACTTCTTAAAAAGAATCGTGAAGAAACGAAAAAGTTTGGTGCATTATCAATAATGCAAATCGGAGCAGCTCAAGGTGCTCTTTTATCCATAATTTGTAAATTATCTAAGTTTAAAAATTGTTTAGAGATAGGAGTATTTACTGGTTATAGTTCGTTGTGTATAGGCACATCAATTCCTGCTAAATCTAAACTAACATGTATAGATAACAATGAAGAATACACAAACATTGCAAAGCGGTACTGGGATGAGGCAAAAATTGAACATAAAATAAACTTATTTACCGGCAGTGCAATTGCTGTTCTTGATAAATTGATTGAAGATAATAACGAAAAGTTTGATTTTGCTTTTATCGATGCAGATAAATCAAATTATGTCTCATATTACGAAAAAGTTATGGGAATGATGGAATCAGGAGGAGTGGTTATTATTGATAATACACTATGGAAAGGAAAGGTTTTTGATAAAGATGTAAATAATAAAAGTACACAAACTATAAGAGATATAAATAAATTAATTAAAAATGACAAAAGAGTTGAACACTCATTACTAACTATTTATGATGGCATGACAATTTGCTATGTTAAATAATGAAGGTATATAGTTTTTATAAATTTATCCATCTCAATGATTTGCCCAAGCTGAAGCGTGATATTTTAACATGCCTAAGTAATAACAATATTAAAGGAACAGTACTGCTATCTTCTGAAGGCATTAATGCGAATATCAGTCAGGAAAGCAGTATACTAGATAAAGCCATTGATAATATCGGAAACTACGTAGATTTAACTAACATTTTTATTAATAAATCTAAAAGTAAAGGTATAGCTTTTCAGAAATTAAAAGTAAAAATAAAAAAAGAAATTATTAAATTTAATGGCCCTATTGATGATAGCAAAACTAACTCAAAGCATCTTACATCTCTAAAGCCGAGTCAATGGGAACAACTTCTTAACCAAGATATTCAATTAGTTGATATGAGAAATAGCTTTGAATATTCGCTTGGAACATTTAAGGGTGCTATAGATTTAGGTTTAAAGAATTTCACTGATTTAAAACAGAAACCAAAAAAACTAAATTCACTTGATAAAAATAAAAAAACAGCAATTTTTTGTACAGGTGGAATTAGATGTGAAAAAGCAGGATTATTTCTCAATGAGCTTGGTTTCGATCAAGTGTATCAATTAGATGGAGGAATCATTAATTACTTAAACTCAAATAAAACAAATGATAAATGGAAAGGTGACTGTTTTGTATTTGATGATAGGATTCTTATTAAAAATTAATCTTCAAGATGTCATTCTTAATAGACTGATAATTCTTTATCTCTTTTTTATATACTTCGATAGGTTTATTATCTTGAGAAAAACTCTCCGCAGCTGAATGTTTAATTATAAAATCAAATTGGTTTGGAATGCTTGAGTTACTTTTAATCATAAAGTCATTACTAGTTATTTTTAAATTATAACTACTCTTGTTGGCTTCAATTCTTTTTATTGCAAACGGCTGATTAATATTTTTTTGTTTTAATATAATGAAGAAAAAACCAGGGTAATTCCCTTTGACCATAATATTTATATCTAGAATATTTTGAGTTGGTGATCTGTTATTTATTAACTGAGTGAGTAAGTTTTTATACTGATCTTTATTCACTATTTCTGGATGTTTTATCAAATTATTTAGAGTTGATTCAGCCAATAGATTATCATTTATTGAGAAAGCAAAGCTTAATTGATCTATTAAACCCTGAGGGTCATTAGTTTGTGCAAGGTATATTTTAAAATACTTTTTAATTATTTCTTTATTTATGTTTTCACTATCACTTCTTAAAACGAGTATATATTCTTTAATTATATCCATATTATTAGGTCTCAGATTGATAGCAACCTGATAGGCCCTTGAGGCTTTTTGATAATCACTTAATATAGAATATGATTTACCTAGCATAAGCCATCCATTAAAATCATCCGGACTATTTAATAGTCTTGACTCAAGAAGAGGTATATTCTCTTTAATTGTTTTTATATTTTTCCTTACTGATACATTTTTATCATGTATTTTTTTATACTCATGAGTATCTGATAAGTCGTATGATAATGAAAATATGAACAGTATAAGGGATGAAAATAATATCGATATCAATGCAATTTTATTTCCATTACTCGTCTCCTCTTTACTATGTTTGTTTCTA
>CBFHLA010000057.1:0-4830 GCA_965656575.1 Gammaproteobacteria bacterium | reverse complement strand
GGTAGCGAAATGATTGCTATTGATGTTGCATCACCTTTCTTGATTCCTTTCAAGCTAGTAATATACCTATCCATATTTATTGTTATCCCATATATTCTTTATCATCTTTGGTCATTTATTGCTCCTGGATTATACTCACATGAAAAGAAGCTTATTTTTCCTCTAATCGTTTCGAGCAGTATATTATTTTACCTAGGTGCTGCATTCGCATATTTTGTTGTCTTCCCGCTAATATTTGTTTTTTTTATAGGCATCGCGCCTACAGATGTTGCTGTAATGACTGATATCGGGAGATATCTTGATTTTGTAATTGCTTTATTTTTTGCATTTGGATTTTCATTTGAAGTCCCCATTATCACTGTACTATTAATCACATCTGGCATAACGACTAAAGACAAACTAATATCAAAAAGACCTTATATAATTGTTGGTGCTTTTACACTAGGGATGTTACTTACACCACCAGATGTTATTTCACAGATCCTTCTTGCTCTTCCTATGTGGTTACTTTATGAATTAGGATTATATTCTTCAAAATTTTTTAAAATAAGAAAAACTTCTAATGAAACTGAAGAAGTATATAATGACATAGCTAACAAAGATTAATATGAACAAAACGCAATCTCGAAAAATTTGGTTCGTTAGACACGCTCAGTCTGAATATAATGAAAAGCAGCTTTTTACTGGCTGGCATGATCCGCACCTCACTGAAAAGGGAATGGCCGCAGCTATAAATTTGCAAAGTGAACTGTCGAGTATTAAGTTCAATCATGTATACAGTTCACCCTTATTGAGAGCAGCTACAACTGCAATTTGTATAGTTGGAGATGATACCAGTATTGAATACGATGATCGTCTAAAAGAGAGAAGTTATGGCGATTGGTCTGGGCTCAATAAAACTGAAGTGAAGCAGCAAATAGGTGAAGCTTCTTTTTTTTCAGCAAGAAGAGGATGGGATACCAGTCCACCAAATGGTGAGAGCTTAAAAGATGTAAGTGTCAGGGTCATAAGTTTTATTGAATCTCTTCCAAAATCTGGAAATATTCTAGTTGTTTCTCATGGCAACACAATTAGAGCTATTAGCGTAATCCTCGGGATTAATAGTAAAGAAGATGTTTCCTCTTATGAGATTCGAACCGGGACATACTTACTTGTAGAATGATAAAGCCGACATCTTGTCGGCTTATCATATACGGAGGAGGTTTGTATATAAGTATATTATCATATAATTATATTTTATCAAGACCGATATTATCTGATATTTTGTCCCATACTTTTAGTCTTAAATTAAGTGAGTCTATTCCAGCCTGATAGGCTTCTTCAAGATCTTTATCTGAACAACATAGTTTATCTAATAGCTCAGAAGATAATGGTCCATGCCTATCTCCGTCTATATCAATATGTCTATTCAAGTATGTTGTAAATTTATGAGTGGCACTTGCATTAGCAACACTCTGGACAATATGCTCAAACATATTCGGTATCACCTTCTCTCTACCTAGAGTAAAACTCCCTACAATTCTTGGAAGATCACCTGAAAGCGCTGTATCTAAATCAAATTTTATAAAATCTTTTACTTCATCTAAAATATCTAAATTATTTATACCGTCGTATGCATTATCTTCTCTAATAATACACTCTATAAGTTCTAATATTTTTGAACTATCTGCACCTATCTCTTTCATTGCTTCAAGATATATTTCAAAATGAGATATATATCCTATGCCATCTATATAATCACTTTCTTCAGATAGAACTATCTCATTTATGAAACTGGTTAGCCCATTCCTTGTATTCTCTGTGGGCACCCATGGGAGTGAATTTCTTGATAAACTAAATTGCAAAGATTTCAAAATACTCATAAAGCCCCATACAGAAAATATATGAGATTCCATAAAATATCTAATATGCTTGGTTTCAATATTCTTATGAAACAGCTTATGTTTATATATTTTATTTTTTAATACAATAATTTCTTTTTTATAATTTTCAAGATTATCCATATTCTTGTTGGGCCCGGCAGGACTCGAACCTGCGACCAATGGATTATGAGTCCACTGCTCTAACCAACTGAGCTACAGGCCCTATTTAGTTTAATTATAAAATCATGTTTTTCTTTTTTCTAATATACTTCTGATGGTACTCTTCAGCAATCCAAAACTTCTCAGCCATACTTATTGCGGTAACAATGTTACCATTAAAAGTTTCTTTGTTTAAAGATCTTTTAAGTGCATCTGCTATAAGATACTGATCATTATCTAAACAAAATATCTCTGATCTATACTGTGTCCCTATGTCAGGTCCTTGCCTATTATATGCAGTTGGGTCGTGTATCTTAAAAAAAAGCATAACAAGATCCCTATAAGTTATTTTATCTGGATTATAACTAACTCGCACAGCTTCCGCATGATCTGTTGTTCCTGTACACACATCCTGATAGCTGGGATTATTAGTAATACCACCAATGTATCCTACCTCTGTGTCAAGAACACCGGGCGTAGTTAAATACTTTTCCTCAATTCCCCAAAAACAACCTGCTGCAAATATAGCTAAATCAGTCATTATCTAGAAAACTCTTAAGGTTTTGTGCTCTAGATGGATGCCTTAGTTTTCTTAATGCTTTAGCTTCTATTTGTCTTATTCTCTCTCTTGTGACATCGAACTGCTTTCCAACTTCCTCTAGGGTATGGTCTGTATTCATATCAATTCCAAATCTCATTCTTAGTACCTTTGCTTCTCTTGGTGTCAAACTTGATAATATGTCACGAGTAGAATCAGAGAGGCCATCATTTATGGTTTGATCTAATGGTTTCTCAGCATTTTCATCCTCAATAAAATCTCCAAGATGAGAGTCTTCATCATCTCCAACAGGAGATTCCATTGATATTGGTTCTTTTGCAATCTTAAGAACCCTTCTGACTTTTTCCTCAGTCATATCCATGTGCTCTGCCAACTCTTCAGGTGTTGCTTCCTTTCCATTTTCTTGAAGTAGTTTTCTTTGTATCCTATTTAGCTTATTTATAGTTTCAATCATATGGACCGGTATACGAATTGTTCTTGCTTGATCCGCAATAGATCTTGTAATCGCTTGTCTAATCCACCATGTTGCATATGTAGAAAACTTATATCCTCTTCGGTATTCGAACTTATCCACAGCTTTCATTAAACCAATATTGCCCTCTTGTATCAAATCTAAGAATTGCAGACCACGATTTGTATACTTTTTAGCAATAGAAATTACTAGACGGAGGTTAGCCTCTACCATCTCACGTTTTGCATTTCTCTCTTTAATTTCCCCTGATCTTCTATCTTTATTTATGAGTTTTATTTCTTGAATCGTTATTCTTTGACTTGATTCAATCAAACTTAATTTTTTATTTATTTTTATAAATTCTTTATTAAAGGTTTCTTCATCCGATGCCGCTTTAAGATGATTATTTTTAATTTCATCAAGTATATTAATGTCTGTCTCATTGTTTTTAAAAATTTTTAAAAATTCTTTTTTCGATAATGTGGTTTGTTTTAAACATAAAGCGAATATATCTTTTTCATATTTAACAATATTTCTTGATATGTTTTCTATTCTATCTGTTAGTTTCTCAATGAATAAACTAGTAAATTTGAAAGTAGAAATCTCATTTCTTATTTTATCAAATATTTTTTCAGCTTTCGTAGCATCCTTTTGTGATTTGTATTTTTCAAAGTATTCTTTTATTATTTCTACCTTTTGAGCCACTAACTCCTTATCTGGCGAATTATCAATAATCTCTTCTTCTTCAGACTCATCTATGCTTTCTTTATCTTCAGATGAGTTTTCTTCTGGAATTTGCTCTGTTTTAAACTCTTCATCAGCATTTTCCTTAACATCTAAAATATAATCAGAAATTTGAGACTCTATCTCTTCTTCATTTTTAAACAGTTTTAGAAAAAAGTTAACAGATTCTGGGAATCTTTGTATGGCTTTATATATTAATTTCTGACCCTCTTCTATCTTCTTAGCTATTACAATTTCACCAGCTCTGTTTAAAAGCTCAACTGTCCCCATCTCCCTCATATACATCCTGACAGGATCAGATGTTCTTCCAAATTCTTCATCTAGATTTGAGAGGACTTCTACTGCTTCTTGTTCTGTAATTTCGTTATCATCATCATCAGATATTTCTTCATCACCAATGACAACCTCTGTCTCTACATCTTTATTGCTTTCAACAACCTTAATTTTAAGATCTGTTATGAGCTTTATAATCCCATCGATCTGATCTGCATCGTATAGATTAGTAGGCAATAGATCGTTTATTTCTCCAATTGTCAGAAAGCCTTGTTGTCTACCTTTCTCTATAAGCTCTTTGATTTCTTTTTGTTTAGTTTTAGATAAATTATTGCTTGGCATTGATATATTCTTCTTCGAAAGTGAGCTATTATATCACTAATAATATTGTAAATAATAAAAAAATGTGATTTCCAGCTAATATTGGGGTCATATTTACAAATTTCAAGATAATTCATGACCGAAACTTATACACCCGAGTGTGACTATAATATGCAAGCTCCTAATTTCAAGCTTAAGGGGGTTGATGAAAAGCTCCATACTCTTCAGTCATGTCAAGGTTCAAAGGCAACCCTAATAATGTTCATCTGTAATCACTGTCCATACGTCCAATCTATTCTTGAACAATTGGTAGTTGAAGTAAGCGTTTTGCAAAAAAAAGGTGTTGGTTGTGTCGCGATTAATTCCAATGATTATGATACATATCCGGAGGACTCCTTTGATAACATGCAAAAAATCTCAAAAAAATTGGGTTTTAGCTTCCCGTATTTACTAGATGACAC
>CBFHLA010000056.1:0-4879 GCA_965656575.1 Gammaproteobacteria bacterium | reverse complement strand
AGTAATGCCAAATGCAGGAGTATTCGTTAGTCTAGAAGACCTCGAAATAGATACCTCTTTTAATAGTATTGCAACTGATGGTGAAATTACGACTATTGGTACTCATTATTCTTTAGGATCTACGGATCTACAAGCTGTATATGCTAAAGGTGATGCTGATGGGGTAACAGGAGATTATAAAACTCTTGCTTTATCTGCAAAAATGAAACTAAGTAAAGTTTCGGATATTACATTCGGTTATGCTAAACAAGATTTTGATTTAACCGATTCTGATGTAACAACTAGAGGTATTGGTCTTACACATAGATTCTAAACTAGTTGTATTTTTATTTAAAAACCTAACCTGAGAAATCAGGTTAGGTTTTTTTTTGATTAAACTAAAGTGTTTAAGATTGTAAGTGCCACACTTGATAATTCAGTATGATGAGCAGCGCCCATAAATAATAACATTGGAATACTTAGAGCAGTATTAGTCCTAGATGCTAAAAGAGCTGTCTTTTTAGCAGAAGCTATCTCATCGGCTGTAGCTTCAACCATTCCCAATACTTTTTGTTGATTTGGCCAGATTAAAACCCATACGTTAAACAACATAATTGTACCAAGCCAAGCTCCAGCACCAATAACTGAGCTATAACCGCCAGCAAAAGTAAAGGCAGCAACGAACTGTCCATAATGTCCTAGGTAAGCTGCGCCTGTAACCCAAGTTACAACAGCTCCCCATCTAAACCATAATAGAGCTAAAGGAGCTACATATTTACCAATAGCAGCAGGTCCTGGTTCTTTATCAGCTGTAGCCTTAGCCATAGCCGGTACTTGTACAAAATTAAAATAGTAAAGAAGACCTATCCAGGTAATTCCTGATAGATAATGCAACCATCTAATATAACCTTCTCCATTAATAGGGAAAGAACCATCAGCCAATATCATTGTAAATACTACAGCTAGAACAAAACCTAGAATTATAGTACCTTTGATTGATAATAAAGGATTCATATATACCTCATTTGTTGATTAAAATTATGTTAATGATAAATGAAGATGTGTTTTTAATCTATAGGAGATACTCTTAAAATGTGCGGGATATGCGGTGAATTTAGATTTAATAAAAGTCAATTTGATAATTTTAAATTAACAAAGTTGATGGACTCAATTGCGAGCCGTGGGAATGATTCAAAAGGTACCTACAAAGAAAAAAATATATTTCTTGGCCATCATAGATTATCAATAATTGATACCTCTGATAAATCTAATCAGCCAATGAAAATTAATGATTTAGTCATTATATTTAATGGCGTCATTTATAATTATAAAGAACTTAGAAAAAATCTCATTACAAAAGGTCATATTTTCAATTCTTCAGGAGACACAGAAGTAATTATACGTTTATATATTGAGTATGGGAGTGAATGTGTAAATTATCTAGATGGTGTTTTTTCATTTGCAATCTATGACACAAAAAAGAATAACTTGTTTCTAGCTAGGGACAGAATAGGAATAAAACCCCTCTATTATACTCTAGATAATAATAAGTTTAGATTTTCATCTTCAATGAATGGTCTCATAAATAAGAATGAAAAACCTCAAATTAATCCTATAGCACTTCAGTATCAATTCATGCTTCACTCAGTGGTGCCTGCTCCGCATACAATAATAAGTGGTATACATAAATTAGAGCCAGGTCACAATTTGAAAATTACACAATCTGGGGAATCTTATTTAAATAAATATTCTGATATTAATGAAGTTGAAATAAAGGATCATAAAGAACAAGAAATTATAGAGCGTTCTACATATCTTCTCAAAAAAGCTGTAGAGAAAAGGGTTAATATAGCTGATGTACCAGTTGGTATTCTATTGTCTGGAGGTCTGGACTCAAGTTTAATTACTGCGCTAGCAAAAAAAATCAAAGAACAAATAGATACATACTCCATTGGGTTTAATACTGTCAATGAAGAAGTGGGTAATGAATTTTATTATTCAGATTTAGTAGCAAAGGATTTTAAGACCTCACATATTAAATACAAAATTAATGATGATGAGTTATTTAATAATCTAGATTTGGTTATATCTAACATGAGTGAACCTATGTTTAGTCAAGACTCATCAGCATTTTTTTTACTAGCAAATAGAGTTTCCAAGAATAATAAAGTTGTTTTAAGCGGTCAAGGTGCTGATGAAGTTTTTGGAGGGTATTTTTGGTATGAGCAAATTATGAATGAGGAAAGCTTAAATGAAATTGATACATTATCTAAATATTATTTTGATAGATCATTTGATAATTATAAAAACATTATTAATGATAAATATGTTGACAGTAATTATGTTCATGATGATATAAGCAGGGCAATGAATGAAATGAATCCTAGTTTATCTACTTTAGATAAAGTACTTCGATTAGAGCTTTCAATGTTCATTATAGACGATCCAGTAAAACGTGTAGATAATATGACAATGTCACATGCATTAGAAGCAAGAGTGCCTTTTCTTGATATAGATTTAATTACTTTTGTGTTATCTGTTGAAGGATCTAGTAAAATCAAAAAAACAAGTAAATATTACTTAAAAAAACTATCTGAGGATTTTCTTAAAAAGGAAATTATTTATAGAGATAAGTTCTATTTCCCTGTGCCACCACTTAAAATAATCGAAGACAAATTTTATGATTATTGTAAAAAAGTACTTAATAGTGATGCAGCATTAAATAGAGATATATATAACAGAAAATATATTGATAGATTGCTTAATGAACCTAACACTAACTTTACTAATTTAAATGGTAATGAACTTTGGCACTTTACCTTGCTAGAAAGATGGTTACAACTTAATATTGATGTGTAGGTACACTAGATATATAATTCGAAAATAACAAAGGAGAGATTATGTCAGCATTAGAAAGAATAAAGAAACAGGTCGAAGAGAGCCCGGTTATAATTTACATGAAAGGGACACCTCAGATGCCAATGTGCGGATTTTCATCTAGGACTGTTGAGGCACTTAAAAGCTGTGGTAAAGAGTTTTCATACGTAAACGTCATTCTTGACTCTGAAATCATGCAGGAACTTCCTAAGTTTGCTGACTGGCCAACATTCCCTCAGCTTTACATAAAAGGTGAGCTAATTGGTGGCTGCGACATAACATTAGATTTACATAAATCTGGTGAACTGCAAAAAATGATAGATGAGGCTGTATCTTAATCAGCTGGACTATTTATAGCGTGTATTATTCCCCAATAATCAAAAATATTAATTTTTGATATAGACTGAACATTCAATTTTGCATAGGCATTGAATTCAGAAAATGGAAAGTAAGGTCTCCATCCGAGATACTTGCTGACTGGCATTAATCCTTTTTCTAAAAATTTTATTATTAAATTATCTGTATCAAAACTAAAATGATTCACAAGATAAATATCTCCGTTAGGCTTACATACCCTCTTCATTTCTTTAATTAATAAGTCAGGATTTTGAGTTACAGAGACTACATACATTCCAACCACTTTATCAAAAGAGTTATCTTCAAAATCTAAATCTTCACCGTTCATCATCATGACTCTTTTATTTTTAAGGTTAGATTTTTTTATATGGTTTTCAGCTTTTTTCAACATATCAGGAGAAATATCTATACCAACAACAGATGTTTCTTCCGGATAAAAGCTATATGATGTACCCGTACCAATGCCTATCTCAAGAACTCTATCCTTAGAGTCGCACTCCATCATGCTTACTAGCTTTTTCTGGCCAGGTCTAAATACCTTACCAAACGTGTAATCATAAAAACTAGACACTCTTTTGTATGATTTAATTATAGACTTGTCGTCCAATATGCTATCCTTAAAAATAAATATATTGACCAAAATTATACCACTTTATGAATGGAATATTCACAACTTTCACAGATATAATGCTCTTCAAGAAAGGGCCTCAGGATCTTCCATCAAGTAAAAGTCTCCTGAATATACTCATAATTATAAATATCCTTGTTAGTCTAATTCCTAATGATATTAACTATAACTTAGGGATAGCAGTAATAACTGCATTAATATATGTTGGTGCAAGCCTATTCTTTATTCAAACAATTCTTAGTATAAAAGAAAACATGACTGCAAGCTCAGGGTATAGAATCCGCTATGTTCAGTCAGCTACAACAATATTGGGTATACATGCAGTTATAGGTTTTGTAACAAGTATTGTTTTTCTATTAAGCGGAAATTCAAACTCAGTAATTTTTATAATACTCATTGCGACAGTATACTCATGGCTTGTTTATGGCCATGTATTTAAACATACTTTAGACTGCACAACCTTTATGGGTTTATCAATTTCATTTTTGTACAGCATGATAATTGGCTTTATGCTTATCATTGTTCTTTCCTTTCTTATATGAAGATTCATATTCTTGGGATATGCGGAACATTTATGTCTGGCATTGCTATCTTAGCAAAGAAGACAGGACATACTGTTACGGGTTCTGATCGAACCGCATATGATCCTATAAAGTCTGTTTTAGATAGACACAATATAAAGGTGACTATTGGTCACAAAATTAAAGATATAAAAAATAAAGACTTGATAATAATAGGCAACGTAATGTCCAGAGGTAATCCTGTTATTGAGTATATTCTAAAAAATGACATAAGCTATACTTCAGGCCCGGAATGGCTAAGTAAAAATATATTAAAAAACAAACAAGTTATAGCTGTTAGTGGGACCCATGGCAAAACAACTACAACTACGATGATTGCTCATATAATGAACAAGTTAAAATTAAATCCTAGTTACCTAATTGGAGGTGATCCATCGGGCACAATGAATTCTGTAAAATTAACTAAATCAAAATACTTTATAATAGAAGCAGATGAGTATGACACAGCATTCTTTGA
>CBFHLA010000055.1:0-5023 GCA_965656575.1 Gammaproteobacteria bacterium | reverse complement strand
TGTAATCATATTTTTAACATAGTCAGCATGTCCTGGACAATCAACGTGTGCATAATGTCTATCAGTAGATTCGTACTCTACATGAGCTGTAGCGATTGTAATACCACGCTCTCTTTCTTCAGGCGCATTATCGATTTGGTCATAAGCTCTCGCTTCACCACCAAATTTTTCACCCATCACTTTTGTGATAGCTGCTGTTAATGTTGTTTTTCCATGATCCACGTGGCCAATTGTGCCAACGTTTACATGGGCTTTATTTCGTTCAAATTTTTCCTTAGCCATTTTTTAATTCCCGGGTTAGTTAAGTTTCAAGTGGATGATATAATAAACCACTTTTGTGCGCAATTACACTAAAATTTTAATAAAATCAATGAAAAAAGCCCATAACCGGATTTGAACCGGTGACCTCTTCCTTACCAAGGAAGTGCTCTACCGACTGAGCTATATGGGCAATCTATCAGTCAATGGGATGATATTAAAAAGAAGTCTTTTATACAACAAAGATTAATCTATATCTAATACTTCAGAGCTAATTAATAAGGGATGAATTAATTAGCTCCTAATTTACCTTTCTGGAGGAAAAGTTGATCTTATATTAAAAGGTAATTATGAAAATTTGATTACTTATAAGTTAAGTATTTGTTTAGATTATATTGAGCGGGTAGCGGGAATCGAACCCGCATCGTCAGCTTGGAAGGCTGAAGTTCTACCATTGTACCATACCCGCATCAATGTGATTTTGGAGGGGGCAGGATTCGAACCTGCGAAGGCAGGGCCAGCAGATTTACAGTCTGCCCTCGTTGACCGCTTGAGTACCCCTCCGAAAATCAACCTGTGTATATTAACAAAGCATGTAAAAATTAGCACTAGTTTTCTTTATTCGAAAGAATGAAATTAGGTATGCTTAGTATGGTCGTTCTGGTTTTTTAATAAACCATAGATACAACACCCAAGCAATGCCAAGAGAGAATATAACCTGACTTGTTTGATTAAAATTATTAGCATAGAAAATTAAGGAGAGTACTATAGTTGCAAACAATACAAAGAATGCTTCGATTCTATTCGATGTTATCTTCATTCCATATATTCTTGGTGGCGGCCCTAAAGGTTTCATGTATTCTCCATTAGCTTAATAATATTTGTATTAAGTACATTTATATCATGAGTCTTAATAATATTATAGACTTCCTCTACCTTGAGTTGTTCCTTTTTTGCAATGTGATAAAGACCGGGTTTTTTCTTGAATGAATTTATGATGGTTTTATTTGATTTATAATAATCCACAGTTTTTAAAATAAAAAAGGTATGCAAAAAAGTTTTGATATTCTTATTTGTACGCATTAATCATTTCCTCTAAATCGTTTAGACTTTTTTGTTTTTTTCTATCAAATCTCTCAAAAATTTTTAGATATTTACCGCACATATTTTTTTGTGAATTAAGCTTTAGCTTCGAAAGCTGATTGATGGTGGCGGACTTTGTTTTTATATAAGACGATCTTAACATATTATAGTCATCATTCGTGATAAGAAAGTATTTCTTCTTAATGTCACTTAATAAAATAAAAAGATTGGCTGATTCTTGCTCATCATTATAATTTTTCACACAAAGAGAACTATATCCGTCAATACTCGCTGAATAATTAGCAAGATCTAAAAATACTTTATTAGGATTAGCTGCAGCTATATTAGAAAAAAATAATGCCAAAATAAAGAACTTAACTATAAATACTCTCATATATCTCTTTTATAATTTCCTTATTGATATTGTATCCTTTTATATGAAAAAAATTTTCAAAGTTTCTAATAAACAGATCTTTATTATAGTTCTTATCGACCAAATTTACAGCCTGTGCTACAAAAGCTTTAAGTTCCCATTTAATGAACTGAGAATTGCCTAAAGATGGAAAGTTCTTCTTATTAAGATGTGCTTGATCAATAATTTTTTTCCATACAGGTACCATGTTACTAGATGATAAAAGCTTTTGCAGTGTATCAAGCCATACTCCGTTCCATATGGTAGGATCTAAATCGGAAAATATATGTCTAACTTTTAGAGGTAAATCTTTATTCATTGCTAAAACTTCGATATTATACGTCTTTATTATATCATTATGTCTATAATAGATTTTATAAATCGCCACCTTAGCTCAGTTGGCCAGAGCAGGGGTTTTGTAAACCTCAGGTCGTCAGTTCGAATCTGACAGGTGGCTCAGAATAATCGGTGGTTCCAATGGACAAAATACCAATGACAGTAGAGGGAGAAAAGTTACTTAGAGAAGAGCTCTCTTTGTTAAAAACAGTAAATCGACCTCAGATATCAGAAGCAATAAAAGAAGCAAGAGAAAAAGGTGACTTAAAAGAAAATGCTGAGTATCATGCGGCCAGAGAGCAACAAAGTTTTGTTGAGGGTCGAATAAAAGATATTGAAGGCAAACTATCAAATGCACAAATTATAGATATCTCGAGAATCCCTGTATCAGATAAAGTGATCTTTGGTACTACTGTAGTAGTAGCTGATGAAAACAATAAAAAAATTACTTACAAAATCGTAGGTGAAGACGAAGCTGATTTAAAGAAAGGTAAAATATCTGTCACGTCTCCTATCTCTAGAGCACTAGTAGGTAAAAATGAAGGTGATGATGTTTCCATTAAGACGCCATCGGGCGATATTCAATATGAAATTATTGAGGTTAAATATGTCTGAGCCTCAAAAAAATGTCCTTGGTGAAAATATTGAACTATGCGGTTCAGATCCAATAACTGGCTACCATAGAGATGGCTGTTGCAATACAGATAACTTTGACAGAGGTTCTCATACGGTATGTGCAGTTGTAACAGATGAATTTTTAGAATTCTCTAAATCTCGTGGCAATGATTTAACAACCCCTATTCCAGAATTAGATTTTAATGGCTTAGTCCATGGTGACTCTTGGTGTCTGTGTGCTGATAGGTGGCTTGAGGCTTATCAAAATAATAAAGCACCGTATGTGAAGATTAAATCGACAAATATAAAAGCGCTTGAAAAAATAGATTTAGATAGTTTAAAAGAATTCGCTCTAGACATTTCTTGACTTTGTATCATTCAAAAAGAATAATCGTTATATGAACAAATTATTTTATATGGCATTCATGCTATTATCATTATCACTTATGGATGTCTCAGCAAACCAATGCCCTAAAGCTTTAGACTTTGAGATTAAACGTCTCGGTGAGGATAAAGTAGAAAATCTTTGTGACTACAAAGGGAATGTTATTTTAGTAGTTAATACTGCGAGCAAGTGTGGGTTTACACCTCAATATGAAGGTCTTGAAAAACTATACAGCGAAAAGAAAGATAAAGGATTTGTTGTTCTAGGATTCCCTTCACATGATTTTTATCAAGAGCCTGCGCCCGAACAAGACATAAAAGATTTCTGTAACCTTACTTATGATGTTAAATTCCCTATGTTCACTAAAGTTAATGTAAGAGGTGCAAAAGCTCATCCATTCTACAAAAATCTTGCAAAAGAAACAAATAGCACACCTAAGTGGAATTTTTGGAAATACCTCATCGATAAAGATGGCAAAGTTGTAAAAAGTTACTCAATGGTAACTAATCCGAACGGTAATAAGCTTGTCAGTATGATTGATAAACTTTTATCAGAATAATTTAGTTGCATTTTGAATTAGAGCGAGACTTTTTAATACAAAGTATGGTTCTACTAGACATTCCATCTCTAAATCATTTGATAAATTTTTTGAATAACTTCCGGTTAATAGTAACTTTGGCTTAGCTTTTCCTTTCTCACACAAACTAGAATATATTGCAGAGACTGATGAAGAAATCATAACTCTATAACCTGAAGTGATCTGTTTGGCTGTATTTGATTGAAAAATATTTGAATTTTTACTCTGACTATTTCTAAGTTTAATATTTTTCAAATTATGTATACCTGAAAAACAATTACTGTACCTCTCAGCACCAGCTAATATTAGTCCTCCCATATGATTACCAGTTGCCGCAACGAAATCAATACTTATTGCGCTACCACAGCTTACAATCAAAGTATTACTTTTAAATAATTTATGCGCTGCTACTATCTGAGCCCATCTATCAGAACCTAGCTTGCTTGGCTGAAGATAACAATTCCTTACAGACAATAGAGTTTTAGTCGATTTAAATTTAGTTTCTTTAATTAGCATGCCTTTAAGAGTTTTTTTGAACTTATTATTAAATTGATCACTCAGAACTGATGAATAAAATAATGAACATTTTTTATTAATGTACTTTCTACTTATGTACTCACGTAATTGTTCAATACCTTCTATTGGAAAAGATTTTATCTTCAGGAGTTTTTGATTATCAGTTTCAGCAATTTTTATCTGACTGTTACCAATATCTGCAATTAATTTCATACAAGCCTCATAGTGCTATCAATATTATTAATATATTTAATGTCTCCATCACTTTCTATAGCTAACTCTCCATGATTGTTAATACCCAACAGCCTGCCTTCATAGACACTCTCATGATCACTTATACAAACTTTTTCTTGATGCCAAATTAAGTTTGTATTAAAGAGTTTTATAATTTTATCTAAGTTCGTTTCATTAATGTTTTTAAATAATGATTCACAAAATAACGAAATTATTAACGATGCATCTTCAATCATATCTAAATTTGAAAATGGTCTATCAATATAAGAATTGTTAGGGATATCCAGATTTATACCAACACCTATTGCAACATAAACCTCTTTATTAGCAGACAATGATTCAATTAATATTCCAGAAACTTTTTTATTATCTAAATATAAATCATTTGGCCATTTGATTTTAATATTTTTATTAGATGTATTTTTTTTTAGTACATTCAATAATGAGATACAAGATATATAACTAAGGCGTCTCAAATCAAAATCCTGTGCGTTGATTTTAAAACATAAACTAAATGAAATAGATTTTTGATTTAAACTCAGCCATGTTTTTTTATTTCGTCCTCGTGCCGCTCTCTGAGTATTTGCAACAATAACCAAAGGAAATA
>CBFHLA010000054.1:0-5227 GCA_965656575.1 Gammaproteobacteria bacterium | reverse complement strand
TAAAAAAAACATTTAATAGATATAAAGATAAAATTGCATGTGTGATTATTGAGCCAATTGCTGGGAATATGAACTTTGTAAAATCAAATAAGGATTTCCTGAAATTAGCTAGACAGCTATGTACAATAAATAAATCTCTTTTAATATTTGATGAGGTTATGACAGGTTTTAGAGTGCATTTCAAAGGCGCACAACATTTATATGGCATCAAACCCGATTTAACAACCTTTGGTAAAGTTATAGGAGGTGGTTTACCGGTCGGTGCATTTGGTGGTAAATCAAAGATAATGGATATGCTTGCCCCTGATGGCCCTATCTACCAAGCAGGAACTCTTTCTGGTAATCCATTAGCTATGCATTGTGGATTAGAAACTCTTAAAATCATATCAAATAAATCTTTCTTTAAGAAATTAAATACAAAAACAAAATCATTTGTTAATGGCTTAAACAAGATTGCAAAAAAGAATAATTACCCTTTCCATGCAGATTCAGAGGGAGGAATGTTTGGTTTATATTTCACAAACAATAAACCCAAAAATATTGAAGACATTAAAAATTCTAATATAAAGCATTTCAATAAATTTTTTAATTATATGTTGAGTAATGGTGTTTTTTTTGCACCTTCTGCTTATGAAGCGGGGTTTATATCTGAAGCTCATACTCAAAAGGATTTTAGTGAAGTATATAAATTATTTACTAAATTTATTAAATCTATTACTTGATAATAGTAATTTGAACATCTGCCACATTAGTACCGGTAGCACCAACTTGCACCAAGGATTTGGTCTTCTCAAAGAAAGAATAAGAATCATTGTTAGACAAATATAAATCAATATCAAGATCACCTTTGTGGTAATGATTTAAAGTTTCGTTATCCACTATTGCGCCAGCAGCATCAGTTGGACCATCAATGCCATCTGTGCCTACAGAATATAAGCAAATATCTTTTTTACATTTGCTATTGATATATTTTTTAAGAAAAGAAAGTGCAAATTCCTGATTCCTACCCCCTTTTCCAGTACCCGTGAGATTTACAAGAGTTTCCCCTCCAGAAATTAAAATAGTATTTTGATTATCTATACTATTAACATGTTCAAATAACTTTATAGCATCATCCACTGCTAAATTCTCATAAGGCTTATCTACTTTTATGACATTAAAGTTTTTGTTTTTAGCAAGTGTATATAATGTTTCTTTAAAGACATTATTGCTACTTATAATCTCAGTCATATTATTACTAAAATCTTTTGGCGTTTCATAAGAAGAATTATCTTTGCCTTTTCTTAGATGTTCCCTTATTGATAGAGGCGTTTTATCAAAGATATTATATTTATTAAGAACATCGATAGCATCAGAAAATGTTGATGAATCAGCAACCGTAGGTCCACTCGCTATAGAACTTAAATCATCATTTATAACATCTGAAATAATCAAAGAAATTGTTTTGCTTGGCAATGCGGCTGAGTTTAATCTTCCCCCCTTAATTTTAGAGACATGTTTCCTGACTGTATTAATTTCATTTATATTGCATCCAGACGCTAATAATAAATTTGTGAGTGCAATTTTATCTTCTAATTGAATCCCGTCAGCAGGTAGTGATAATAAAGATGATCCACCACCACTAATCAAAAAAACTACTAAATCATTAGCATTTGAATTGCTTACGTACTCTAGGATTTCTTTTGAAGCTGCAACACTCTTATCATCAGGTGTAGGATGAGATGAAATAATGTGTTTAAAATCATAATGTGAATTATTTACTTGAGGATTACTAACTACAATAGGTTGTTTATAGATTTTTGATTGATGTTTTTTGCTTAGATAATTTAATAATCCATCCATCATCATTACAGAAGCTTTACCTATAGCAACAGGAAAAATTCTTGATGAATTAGAAAAATGTGGTTCATATGTTTCTGAAGATTTACGAACAATATTAGATGGACTTTGGAGAGCTATAGCCTCTTCAAATAATGAATGTGCAATAGCTCTCAATGTCATCTAGATAGATTAAACAACTTTGTTTGGCAGATCCTTTCCATCAAAATAAGCAAGTGCATTATTGATAGCAGTATCTCCCATTGCAATCCTTGTTTCTATAGTTGCGCTTCCAAGATGAGGAAATGATACTACATTTTCAAGTGTTTTTAACTCAGTTGGTATATTAGGTTCGGTTTCAAAGACATCAAGTCCTGCACCGGCTATTTCTTTATTTACAAGAGCATCTACTAATGCTTTTTCATCAATAATATCACCTCGAGCAGTATTAATGACAAACGCACTTGGTTTCATGAGCTCAAATCTTTCTTTGTTCATTAAATGAAATGTTTCTTTTGTAGCAGGACAATTAACAGAAACAAAATCAGATTCTCTACATATGTCTTCGATTGTATCAAGTTTAGTTGCTTCAAATTTATTAACAACGTCAGAAGGAATATCATATGGGTCCCAATAAAGAATATCCATATTAAATCCAAATTTAGCCCTTTGAGCAACTGCTTGTCCAATCCTTCCAAAACCAATAACACCTAATTTTTTACCTGTAACTTTTGTTCCAAGTAAATGTGTCGGTCTCCATCCTGTCCAGTTTTCTGCTCTAAGCTCTCTTTCGCCCTCACCAACTCTTCTTGCAACCATTAATAGTAATGACATTGCAATATCTGCTGTACAGTCTGTTAGTACAGATGGTGTGTTAGAAACTGTTATGCCAAGTTCTTTAGCAGCTTCGATATCAATATGATTAAAACCAACACCAAAGTTAGCAATCATATTTGCTGTTCTTCCCTCGACACTCAGAACTTCGCGTGTAACTTTATCGGTTACTGTAGGCATAAAGACATCACAATTCTTAAGCGCATCCTTTAGTTGATCTGATGTGAAGGGTGTGTCAGACTCATTAAAAGTCACATCAAAATGTTCTCTTAGTCTCTCTTCATTAGCCTCAGGCCAACGTCTTGTAACTATAGCTTTAGGTTTACTCATCTCATATCTCCTAGTTTGATGACCAATACTTAGATGCAGCCGCTGCACCACTACCAGGCTCAACTTTTATACCATTATCAAGCATTGCCATCTCAGCACCAGATATCGCACCAAATAACATGCATTCATTTAAATCACCTAGGTGACCAATTCTGAATACTTTACCTGCCACTTTAGATAAACCAGCTCCTAGAGCTAAATTATATTTATTAAATGCAGTACTAATTACTTTCGCGCCATCAATACCCTCTGGAACCATAATTGCAGATACTGTGTCTGAGTACCATTTTTCATCTTTAGCACACAGTTTGAGACCCCAACCTTCTGTTATGGCCTTTCTGGTACCTTCAGCTAAACGATGATGTCTTTTCCATACATTCTCTAGCCCTTCTTCAAATATCATATCTATGGCTACTCGAAAACCTCTTAATAAATTAACAGGTGGGGTATATGGAAGATATCCGCCATCAAGTTTCTCAATCATATCAGCAACATCGAAATAACATGTTGGGTAATTTGAGTCTTTCATAGCAGCAATAGCTTTTTGACTAACACCTAAAATACCAAGTCCAGCTGGCATCATAAATCCTTTTTGGGATCCACTTACTATGCAATCTACGCCCCATTTATCCATTTCAAATTCATAACTTGCGACAGAACTTACTCCATCTACAAACAGAAGTGCTGGATGATTCAAGTCATCTAAAATTTTTCTTATCGCTTGGACGTCACTTCGAACACCTGTAGCTGTTTCATTTTGACATACAAGCACAGCTTTTATTTCATGGTTTTTATCTTCTGAAAGGTGTTTATGATAACTCTCAGGATTAGCTCCCGTACCCCATTCCTCTTCCATTGTAATTGGTTCAAATTGTAATCTTTTGCACATATCTAACCACAACATGCTGAATTGCCCGAAGCTAGCTCCAAGTACTTTATCTCCTATATTCAGAGTACTCTGCAAGGCTGCTTCCCAGCAACCTGTACCTGATGATGGAAAGAACACTACTTTTCCTGTTTCTGTTCTTAAAAGTTTCTTCAAATCTTGTGTAATAGGTTGGATAAGATCTGGTATTGTTGGGTTTCTATGATCTTCCATTGGGCAATGAATTGCTTGTTGGACCGCAGATGGCACATTTGATGGGCCGGGTACGAATAAAAAGTGATATCCTGACATATGATTTTTCCTAAATAACTGTTAATTGATTGGGGTTACCCTAAATAATTCGGTTTATTATGCCACATTTAGTTAAATTTTAAACTAGAATGTACCCACATTGGACTTATAACCTATGGAACATATATACATATACATACTTATTGGCTTCTTAGGTGGCATCACTGCTGGAATGCTTGGCTTGGGAGGTGGGATTATATTTGTTCCTGGCTTGATGATTATTCATAAATATTATGGACTGTTCAGCGGTTATGAACTACAAGTTGCAGTATATACTTCGTTGATAAGTATAATTTTCGCAGGTTCAACAAGCTCTATACTCCATTATAAAAATAGACTGATAGATTTGGGTGTTGTGAAGAAATACTCCATATACGTCATTTTAGGTTCTTTTTTTGGTATTTATATCCTTGAACATGTTTCATCAGAATTATTGGAGCTCATTTATAGCGTAATACTGATTATTCTTGCTCTACTCCTTATCAGTGATGCGAAGATAATTAGAAATAATATTAATTATCTTAATAAAGCAGGTAATCTTTATTTTTTTGCTAATGGATCAATTAGTTCGCTAATGGGTATTGGGGGTGGTACTTTATCAGTTCCATATTTATCATTTTTGATTGCTGATATTAAAAGATCAATTGCATCTGCTTCCGCTATTGGTTTAATTATTGCCGTATCATCTTTGTTTTACATGTTTGTTTTAAATCCATCAATATATAGTGAAAAAATTAATCATATTGCTTTATTCATATTCATACCTTCCGGGATCTTAGGTTCTTATGCTGGCGTTTATCTTTTGACAAGCTTAAATCCCGAGAAAGTAAAAAATATTTTTTCTACTTTATTGTTAGTGGTCGCAGTGTATTTACTATTTGATTAAATTAT
Organism: Gammaproteobacteria bacterium; assembly: GCA_965656575.1. GTDB lineage: Bacteria > Pseudomonadota > Gammaproteobacteria > CACLCV01. The sequence goes on along the minus strand of CBFHLA010000054.1, from coordinate 177 downwards.
CAAATCCAGTTGCATTTCTAATAATAGTTGGTTTAAGAAATATAGATCTATCAAAAATATTTAAGAATATTCTTCTATAAAAATCTGGAATTAAATTAAATGAATGAAATTTGATAATTGTATTAAGTATGTGATGTAAGCTAGAGTTTCTAAAAATACGCTTAATCACATATTCAC
>CBFHLA010000053.1:0-5322 GCA_965656575.1 Gammaproteobacteria bacterium | reverse complement strand
CAATAAATAAAGGCGAGGACTGTCTGTAAATTAGAAGATTAACATATGAATTATTTTTCGCTTTTTTCATTATCTTCGTGAAATCATCTGAATCTTTAATTACAGTATTATTTATCTTCGTAATAATATCATTGATCTTAACGTCATAGTTATTATTAAGGTTACTATCAACTGATGTTACCAATACACCTGTTTTAATATCAAGAGATTTCATATCTTGTGGGTTTAAATTTCTTACTGAAATACCAGAAACAGAGTTAGATATAACTTTTCTAGACCCTATTGAAGCGATTTTTTCATCTGTAGGTAACTCCTCTAAAGTTACAGACAAGTTTCTAATAAGTTTATTTCTTAATATCTGCACCTGAAAAGATTTACCGACTCTTGACTGACCCACTACTAATGGTAAATCAGTTGATTTATTAATGTCAGTGTTATTGAATTTTAAAATTACATCTCCCTGCTTGAAGCGTGCTTTCTCTGCTGGACTGTTAGGTAATATTTTACTTACTAGCGCGCCTTTTGCTTTATCTAATCCAAAAGTTTTTGCAAGCTTATCATCTATCTCTTGTATATAAACACCCAGCCAGCCTCTACTTACCTTACCTTTAGTTTTTAACTGATAATATACGTCATTAACTGTATCGGAAGGAATAGCAAATGACACGCCCATAAATCCGCCTGTTCTACTATAGATCTGAGCATTGACACCTATAACCTCTCCGGAAAGATTGAAAAGAGGACCTCCAGAATTACCAGGATTAATAGCAACATCAGTTTGGATATATGGTACATAATTATCGCCAGCTAATTTTCTTTGTTTACCACTAACTATCCCTGCGGTAACCGTCTGATTAAATCCAAATGGTGAACCTATGGCTAAAACCCATTCTCCTAGCTTTACATTATCTTGAGAAGCTATCTTTACAACTGGTAAATTCTTTGCATTTATTTTTAACAAGGCGAGATCGCTTCTTTTATCAGAACCAATCAGTTCTGCATCATATGAAGTTTTATCATTGGTAAGAATAGTTATCTTATTTGCCCCAACTACAACATGATGATTCGTCATAATATAACCGTCACTTGACAGGATAAATCCAGAACCAGAACTAGGCTGACTTTTTCTAGGTTGATTTTGTCGCTCGTCAAAAAATTTTTTGAAGAGATCATTAAACTCATCAGGCATGCCAGGAGGTGTCTGAAATTGATTGCTATTATTTGGATTCGTTGATCTTGTTGCATTTACAATAACCACTGCCGGCATATTTTGCTCAACAATTTCCGTAAAATCTGGATAAGATGCTGCATATACTGAAAAAGGCATGTGGCTCAGTACCAATAAAAAAGTAGCAATAAAAGAATACTTCATATTATTTACATTCATCATTTTGTTCACCTTCCTGGTTTTCTAATTTTATACATGAATTGTCATCAGTGACACGTTTAATTAAATCATTCTCTTTTTGAATATTTTCTTGGGAAATAATATTATTTTCTGTTTGTTGAAAACTCATTAATCCATAAGCTGTTACAACAGCAAAAAACACTGATGCAGCAATGTTGATAAAATTTTTGTAATTAAAGTTTTTAGAATCAGTGTTCATATGTATATTTTTCATAACATTATCTGAAAATGTCTTTGACACATAAGGAGGAAAATCATTATTTAAAATACCCAATATTTTTCCAAGAACACTATAATTTTTATTCTTCATCATTTATCCTTTTAAAATCTGAGATTAACATGTTTCTAGCTCTATGTAACCTAGAGCGAACAGTTCCAATTGGAATAGATAATTTTTTAGATATTTCATCATACGTAAAATCTTTTATTTCATATAATTCTATCAATGTTCTCAAATCATCTGGTAAATTATCCATTAGTGGTTGTAGTGTATTAATTAGTTCATTTAGCTGATAGTAATCTCTCGGGTTATCCTTAGATATATTCATGTCTATAAGACAATTTTCTTCTGAAATAGTTTCCTTTTCATTTCGTTTTTCTTTTGAGTTAATATAGTTAAGGCTTGTATTTACCGCTATTCTATATAGCCACGAGTAAAACTTACTATTTGATTTAAATGTCGAGAGATTCTGATATGCTTTTAAAAAAACCTCTTGAGCTACATCCTCAGCATCTACAATATTCTTTGTATATTTATAACAAGTGTTGATAATTCGAAATTGGTACTTTTCAACTAAATATTTATATGAATCTGTATTTCCAGAAAGGCATTCTAAAATGATTTCTTCATCTTCTTTAATAATCATATTTCTAGTATAAGGCTGATATGGTACTTTATAGTATATGTTTACTAGACTTAATACTGAAGTTTTAATAGTTGGTTCTGGAATATCTGGACTATTATGTGCCATTGAATTAGCTAAGAGTCATAAAGTCTTAATTTTGAGTAAATCACATACCGGTGATTGTTCAACATCATGGGCTCAAGGCGGGATTGCTGCTGCTATCAATGATCAGGATGATGTTAAGAAGCATGCAGAAGATACGATCTTAAACGGACATTATATCTGCGACAATGAGTCAGTATTAAAAATAATAAAACAAGGAAAAGATAGTATCGATTTACTAATCAAATATGGCGTTGAATTTAACAAAAATGGTGAAAAACTTAAACAGACATTAGAAGGTGGTCATTCAAAACGAAGAATTGCCTACCACAATGATAATACAGGCGAAGAAATTCATACATCTCTTTTAAAGAAAGCTAAGAGTAATAAGAACATTACTATTAAAGAAAATATTATGGCGATAGATTTAATCGGAGATAAAGATAAACATTGCGAAGGCCTATATGCTTATGATGATATTAGTCAATCTGTTATTACGGTTCAAGCTAACATTACAATTCTAGCTACAGGTGGTGCGAGTAAAATTTATCAATACACAACTAACCCTGATACATCTACAGGTGATGGTGTAGCCTTAGCTTATAGGTTTGGTTGTACGATATCAAACATGGAATTTATACAGTTTCATCCAACCTGTTTATATCACTCCGAGGAGAAAAGTTTTCTCATATCAGAATCACTTAGAGGAGAAGGAGCAAAGCTTGTAAATCCTGATGGTGAATACTTTATGAATAAATATGATATTAGGGGTGAACTAGCGCCGCGAGATGTTGTGGCAAGAGCAATAGATATAGAAATGAAAAATAACTCCTATAAATGTGTATACCTAGATATATCGTTTAAAGATAGAAGTTATATTTTAAAGCGTTTTCCAAATATATATAAAAAATGTTTGAAGTTAGGCATTGATATTAGCAAATCTACTATTCCTGTAGTGCCTGCTGCTCATTATACCTGTGGCGGGATAAGAACAAACGTATCTGGTGAAACAGATTGCTCAAATTTATTTGCCATTGGAGAAGTAGCTCATACTGGATTACATGGTGCTAACAGATTAGCTAGCAACTCTTTATTGGAATGTTCTGTTATGGCTATGGAGTGCTGTAAAATGATTAATAAAAAAAATATACCATCAAGCGAGAAAGTTCTACCTTTGTGGAATGATAGCTATGTAACAGAAGGTTGCGATGAGAATATATTAATTTCACACAATTGGGCTGAGTTAAGAAAAATAATGTGGAATTATGTTGGTATTCTAAGAACAGATAAAATGCTTAATAGAGCAAAAGAAAAATTGTCTGTTATTAACAGTGAAATTAATGAATTTTACCACACACACAAGATAAGCAAAGACTTGCTAGAATTACGAAATATTATTGATGTAGCTAATATTATAACTGATGCTGCCATTATAAGAAAAGAAAGTCGAGGTTTGCACTACAATAAAGACTATCCAGTTACAAAAGATGAGTTTAATAAACCTACAGAATTAAAGAATACAAAAAAAGACTTTATAATGAAGCTTGTGTCTAAAGCTTAAATATTGTTTTTCTATAATAACGTAATTCATCAATCGAATCTCTTATGTCGTCTAATGCTCGATGATTAGAATTCTTTTGAAAGTTATCCATATCTTCAAAATACCACCTTTTACCAAGTTCACGTATCGAACTAACATCAATGCTTCTGTAATGACAAAACTTCTCCAAATCAGGCATACATCTTGCCAAAAACCTTCTATCTTGACAAATAGTATTACCACATAAAGGGGACTCTCCTTTGGGGACATACTTAGACAAAAAATCAATTGTTTTCTTTTCAGCAATAGATTCTGTGACATTACTTTCTAGTACCTTCTGAACCAAACCGCTTCGATTGTGATGATCTGTATTCCATTTATCCATACCATTAAGAATTTCATTAGGTTGGTTTATAACAAGATTAGGGCCTTCCTCAAGAATATTGAGATTTTTATCAGTAACAATAGATGCAATTTCAATAATGTAATCACGTTGGGTATCTAGACCTGTCATCTCTAAATCAATCCAAATCATGTTACTTCTATCTTTCATCTGGTAAGATTATTATAATTAATGATTAAAGTAAAACCACAATATAAATGAGTGAAGTTTCAATAATTCTTACTTTCTATCTTTCTGTAAAGTTGGTATTAGATTTATCACAAATCTATACCATTAAAAATGCATCTGTAGACAAGGTGTCATTGAAATTATTAGATATAAATCAGGATGATGACAAGATTTCACGTAAATACAATATTTCAAAATTAAATGTATCTATAATAAAAAACATTACCTATGTAGGATGGATATATATTATATTTCAAGGTGGTTTAATAAAAGAGTTGAATATTTTTTTTGGTTCAACAGATTTAGATACATCTTTATTAGATTTATTGGTGATTGTATCGCTATACATAATGATAAGTATAACAATGCTTGTTTTTGCTTTTTATTCAAATTTTGTCGTAGAGGAAAAATATGGGTTTAATACATCTTCAAAGTCTCTATTTTTTAAAGATAATATAATCTCTTTAGTATTATCTATTGCATTAGTTTCAATGTTGAGCTTAATATTTTTTTACTTATTTAGTTTTCCTGATTTATGGTGGTTTCTAATGTCCGTGACGATATTATTTATGATAATTATAAGTATATTTATTTACCCCACATATATTTCTCCACTATTTAATAAGTTTCAGAATTTAAACGATGATGATATTAAAAATGAAATTAAGGATCTGTCTGAAAAAACCAGTTTCCCAGTAAATAATTTATATGTTATGGATAGATCAAAAAGATCTAAACATCCAAATGCATATTTTACGGGATTTAAAAATAACAGAAGAATAGTATTTTTTGATACACTGCTTAGTATCCTCACGCCACGTGAAGTTAAAGCAGTTCTTGCGCATGAAATTGGGCA
>CBFHLA010000052.1:0-5362 GCA_965656575.1 Gammaproteobacteria bacterium | reverse complement strand
ACAAATAATATTGCTATGTTTACAATGATAAAATAAAAAATACGTTTCATAATTAACCTATATTATAATTTAATTTTGCATTCTTGTGGATAAATTTCTGTTCAATCTTTTTACCACGCCTCGTCCTACCCATAATATATGGTTGAAGGTCTTTAAATTCAATGTATTTACTTCTTTTATTTTCAGCAGATATCTCTAGTCGCTGACCTTTTTTTATTACCCCAGAAAATATAATATTTTCTTGTCTCTCAGACTTAGGAATATTGATTAATTTAACACCTTTACCTTTTGATAATATTGGGGCGTCATCTAGCTTACCAACTATCATGTAGTGATTATCTGTAATCAAGACATAATAGATATAAGATTTAATATCAACTGATATAGGTTTGATAATATTAGATGATTTATTCTTTACGATAGATTTACCATTACGGTTTGAAGAAGATAAATCTTTATTTAAACATAAAAAACCATAACCAGACTCCGTTACTAACATTGTATGTTTGTCTTCAGATGAATTAATCATGCCTGTAACTTGTATTCCATCAGCAATATTAAAATATTTTTTCAAAGACTCACCATAACCCCTTCCAGAAGGTACATCATTAACCAACATTGAATATAAGAAACCATTTTGATCAAAAAATGACACTTCTTGATCATTGTTGATATTTATGTGTGAGTGATAATGGTCACCAGATTTAAACGCCAGTTTATCTATAGACTCAGTTTCTCCTTTATTAGATTTAATCCAACCGTTGATTGACAGAATCAATGACATTGGCTCGGCAGAAACTTTGACCTCTTTAATTATTTGTTTTGATGAGATTGCATCCTCAAGAATATTTGTTTTTCTGTCATAAGCATACTCATCACTTAAATTATCTAGTTCATCAATAATCAATTTATTTAATTTTGATTTAGATTTTAGAATTGAATTTATTTCTTTATTTCTAAGTTTCAGCTGATCATACTCATCTTTGATTTTAACTTCTTCAAGTTTTGCTATATTTCTAAGTCGCATATTAATAATTGACTCATATTGTTTTTCAGAAAATTTAGCAATTTTAATTATTTTAGGTTTAGGGTTATCTTCATTTCTCAAAATTTCAATAATCTTATCAAGGTGCTTATATACAATTAAAAAGCCTTCAAGAATATGCAACCGATCAAGTATCTGTGTATTTTCATGATTTAGCTTACGCTTATATGTTTGGATTCTAAATATCACCCACTCAGATAAGACTTCTTTTAGATTCATTACTTTTGGCTTTCCGTCTGCTGATATCATATTTAAGTTGACTCTATAGTTTCTCTCGAGATCAGTAGTGAAATATAAATGATTCATAACATCTGCTTGATTATGGCTATTACCTTTAGTTTTAATCATAATCTTGACAGGGCTTTTCTCATCGGACTGATCTTCAATAGAACTTATGAAAGAAATTTTTTTATCAATTATTTGAGATTGAATTTGTTCAATAATTTTAGTTGTTGATGCCTGGTATGGTAAAGAATTTATCTCTATGTATTTTCCATTGGTACTATATTCAGCTCTTAATTTTATATTACCGGTTCCTTCTTGATATATTGCGTCAATATCAGATTCGTTTTTAATCAGATGCCCAGCAGTTGGATAATCAGGAGCGGGGATAAAATCCATGAGTTCGTTTACAGTACATTGAGGATTATTAATGACATACTGGGTGGCAAGAACTACTTCTCCTAAGTTATGTGGCGGAATATCGGTAGACATACCTACTGCTATACCAGAACTACCATTAATAAGTATATTTGGAATTTGCGATGGTAAAAATTTAGGCTCATTTAATGTTCCATCAAAATTAGCAATCCAATCGACGGTGCCATTCTTTAGATCTTTAAGGAGTAATTCAGAATATTTTGTGAGCTTAGATTCTGTATACCTCATAGCCGCAAAAGATTTTGGATCATCTTGTGTTCCCCAATTACCTTGCCCATCAATTAATGGCATATTGTAAGCAAATGATTGAGCCATAATAACCATTGCTTCATAACAAGCTGTATCACCATGAGGATGAAATTTACCTAATACATCACCTACCGTTCTTGCAGATTTTTTATACTTAGTGGAGTGTTTTAAACCAAGTTCACTCATCGCATAAATAATTCTTCTTTGTACAGGTTTTAAGCCATCTAACAAACTTGGGAGAGCTCGATCCAATATGACATACATCGAATAATTTAAATAGGCGTCTTCACTGAAGCTTCCTATGGAAACTCTATCAATATTTGTTGAAAATAAATCTCTATTCTTTGTCATTAACTTGTTTGTGCTAGATTACCTTTTTTTTCTAGCCATAATTTTCTATCTGCTGCAGTTTTCTTAGAAAGCATCATATTGAGTTTTTTTACATCTTTACTTTTATCATCAAGAGATAATAAGAGAAGTTTTCTTGATATTGGACTTAATGTTGTATCTCTCAACTGCGAAGGATTCATCTCCCCAAGACCTTTAAATCTAGTAATAGCTAAATTGTTATTATCAGACTTTATATTATGCTTACTTAATAGTTCATTCATGTGATCGTCAGAAATAGCATACAAAGTACTATTTTTATAATCCAAACGATATAAGGGTGGTAGTGCAACATAAATATGATCATTTAATACTAAATCGGGAAAGTGTTTTACAAATAATGCGATAAGTAGAGTTGCTATGTGAAGTCCATCAGAGTCAGCGTCTGCTAATATACATATTTTTCCATATCTCAAAGACGACAGATCGCTATCGCCAGGTCGAACTCCTATAGCAGTAGTAATGTCTTGAACTTCTTTGGATTCTAATATTTTAGAGGAACTTACTTCCCATGTATTAAGAATTTTTCCTCTTAAGGGTAAAATAGCTTGGAACTTTCTATCTCTAGCTTGTTTAGCAGAGCCGCCAGCAGAATCACCTTCAACAAGAAATAATTCATTTATATTAATATCTTTACTAGAACAGTCCGACAGTCGACTTGGCATTATAGAATTTTTTGTTGTGTTTTTAGTTGTTTTATTCTTACTATTTATAAGCCTTTCTTGGGCATTTTGGATAGCAAGACTACATATTCCCTCAGCAGATTCAGAGTGATTATTTAGCCATAATTCCAGTCTATCTTTTAGTTGAGTTGATAACTTAGAGGCAATAGATGTAGATTGAAGTTTATTTTTTGTTTGCCCCACAAATTGGGGGTCTGATAATTTGATAGACATCAGATATGATGTGTTTTTCCAAATATCATCAGGGATAATTTTTAAATTTTTTGGTGTAATTTTATGTGAAATCATAAAATCACGAATAGAGTCAGCTACAGCTGATTTTAGAGAGTTTACATGAGTACCTCCATCTGATGTGGGGATTAAGTTCACATAACTATCTTGAATAATATTTTCAATATCATCATGCCAGCAGACTGTAGCAGCTACCTCAAAAGAGTCATTTTCTAATTCAATTAAAAAAGGTTTATCAGGGAGAAGATTAGACAAGTTAAGTTTACTTTTTAAAAATTTATCTAATGAGCCGCTATGGCAATATACCTTCTTGCCCGTATTATATTTAGAATCATCAATCGTTATTTCTAGGCCCGGTTTCAGAATTGATTTAGCTTCTATTAGCTTGTGTAATCTAGCAATTTCTATATCTTGGGTATCAAAATATTCATTATTAGGCTTAAATGTAATACTTGTACCATGAGAACTTTTAGATGATTTACCTATGACATTTAGTTTGTTTTTTACTAGACCATTAGAGAATGTAATTTGATAAAGGTTTGTATCACCGCTCCTCTCTATATTAATAATTAATGATTCTGATAAAGCGCTAACTACAGAAACACCTACACCATGTAAGCCTCCTGAGTATTTGTAATTTTTATTACTGAATTTAGCTCCAGAGTGTAAATTAGTCATAATTACCTCTACGCCTGTTTTTTTATATTCAGGATGTACATCAACAGGCATGCCTCTTCCATCATCACTAACTGTATATGATCCATCATTATTAATTTGAACATCAATGCTGTTACAAAATCCAGCTATCGACTCATCAACGCAGTTATCAATCACCTCTTGCAGCAGATGATTCGGGTTAGATGTATCTGTATACATACCTGGTCTTTTTTGAACCGGCTCGATACCCTTTAAGATTTCGATATCAGATGCAGTGTATGTTTTTTTAACCATTGTTGTGTATAATAAGATTACACTATCCCACATGCAATATAAATGAATTATGTATTTTATGATTTTGAAACCTCAGGGTTAAATTATTACTTTGATCAACCTATCCAACTTGCAGCAAAGTTAGTTGATGATAAATTTAACGTTATAGATAATTTTGATGAAAGATGTCGTCTCAGAGACGGTGTTATTCCCTCTCCTATAGCAATGTTGATAACAAAAACTGATCTATGTCAGTTAAATCAAGAACAATCTTTTTATGAATTCATGGATAAAGTACATAAAAAATTTAAATCATGGTCACCTGCGATATTTATCGGGTATAATAATATTAATTTTGATGAGAAGTTTTTAAGATCAAGCTTTTATCAATCTTTGCATGCACCATATCTAACCAATACGAATAAAAATTCAAGAGCTGATTTATTTAAAATAATTCTTGCTCTTTGTAATTTGAAAAAGTCATATCTAAACATACCTACCGATAGTATTTCAGGAAAAAGAAGTTTGAAGCTTGAAAAGCTATCAGAAAATAATGGGATTAAACATGAATTCGCACATGATGCAATGAGTGATGTAGATGCAACTATTGGAATTGCAAATATCATAAAATCTAACGAGCCAGAATTTTGGGAGCATATGATTCAGTTTAACAATCATAATAATGTTAGTAAGTACATTGATGAGAATAATATTGTTATCATGCCGCCAACAACCGCTACTGGTGAATATATCCCGGCGTCGTTCATAACAAGGAATCCTGATAATGCTAAAGAAATGATATTTTACAATTTGAATGAAGATGTAACAGATGATGTGACAAATGCAAGAACGAGAGGTATTGGAGGTCTATTTAGAAATAAAACTTTAAAAAAAGTTAAAAGTAATGATTATCCTATATTTCTAAAAATAGAACATATGAGTGATGGTCTAAAACAGAAATTTATTGAGAATAAAAAAACTTATAATGATAAAGCTAAAACTATTCAATCATCAAGTAATTTTGTAATGAATATAAATCAATATCTTGTGGATCAACTTGCTGATTATCAGGTAGATAATAGAGATTACCTGTCAGCTTCAGAGCACGTAGATGAAATGTTATATAATGGTTTTACGGGACCAAGTGATTGGTTAAAAATAGATAATTTAAAAGAAA
>CBFHLA010000051.1:3844-5383 GCA_965656575.1 Gammaproteobacteria bacterium | reverse complement strand
CTCTCATATTTGCAAAAATAGAAGTGCAGCATTCTATAAAATAGGAGATGAACCTGACTCAGATAAAGATAATACTGATAACCAGAATGACTTTAGAGAATGGGATCAGAAACTTGATGAGTTTAAATCACAAAATAATTGGGATAAATTTATTAAGTAATAATGTGTGGTAGATATACTCTAACTAACAAGGCAGCAGTCAAAAAAAAGTTTGACGTCGAGCTTAATGAAAACTTTAATGTATGTCCTAGTACGGATGTTGTAGTACTAACCAACGAAATAAGGAAAATTAAATGGGGCTACTCGCCACACTGGGCAAAAGCTCCTATGAACTTAATAAATGCTAGATTTGAAACTATCTATGAAAAGCCATCTTTTAAAGAATCAAAAAGATGTGTATTTATTATGGACGGCTGGTATGAATGGAAAAGATATTTTGATTGGAAAAGAAGACAAAATGTTAAGGAACCATATTATCATCACTTAAATAGCGACCTCATTTATGTTGGTGGTTTGTATAACGACACAGGCTGTGTTTGTGTTACAAAAGAAGCAGTTAAGCCTATTTCTGATATTCATAATAGACAGCCTGTTCTGTTGGAAGAGAATCAGATTCAAAAATGGTTAAACGGTGATCATGTTATGAGAGATTCTATCTCTAAGAATGTTCTGATTCATAAAGTATCATCTCATGTAAATTCTACAAAAAATAACGACTACAAGTGTGTCCAGCCTATTTAAATATTATGCTTGTAAATTTTGTAAAAAAAAATAGTATAACTGAAGCTATGACATCATATAAAGGTTGTGCATCAGGGTAGCCATAGTTCCATAAAATTATCAAAACCAGCCAAATTAAAAAAAGAAACATTTATTGGATTTTTTCAAGCAATACAGACTTCTTATCTTTGAATTCATCATCTGTGATTATCCCACGCTTGTTAAGGTCTGCTAATTTCTCGATTTGTGATAGTACTTGATCATTATTAGATTGATCAGATGAACTAGAAAAATTAAGTTCATCATTAAAGAGTTTGTAGAAGAACCCATCTTTTTTTTGTTCGGCTGATTGTTTTGTATGCCCCATTTTATTGTGAGGGCCCGGTCTTACTTTTTCATCCGAATACGAATTAAAAGAGAGTAATATAATTAACAAAAAGAAATATTTCATAGATACATTATAATACTTATAGAAATTGAAATCATTTATTTATAAGATTTTCATTGAAAAACTGTTTAACTTCATTGAGAGTCTTTTTAGTAGCTTGAGAATTATATTTCACTGTTACTCCTTTAAAAGAACACTTATTAAGAAAATATTCACTCATCTCTGGCGTATTTATAAGCACCCCTTCCATATTATTTATCTCTCCATTTTTATTGATTGTTAATGTGCACTCTTTATTGATTATCTTTAAATTAGGTAATTTATCAAATGTAAAACCAAAATATAAAAATGGGTTATCAAATCCATGTCTAGCATTCTCCATTGATATAAACTTAATTTTTTTATCATTTCTAAAAAATTTTGAATAAATA
>CBFHLA010000051.1:0-3834 GCA_965656575.1 Gammaproteobacteria bacterium | reverse complement strand
GTTTTTGAATTATTTGGAAAGGTAAAGCCACAGTAAGGATAAAGTGCAATGGATGCATTAAATCTTTCATCAAACGGTAGAATATCATTTACGAATTTAAAGTGAGAGAGGATTGGCCCAACGCCACCTTGTGACCATCCTAAATAACCAACATTATTTATCACTGGATTTGTTTTAATAAGTTTTAATGCAGCATATGCATCATTCATAAATGTTAAGCCAGAAACTTTAGAAAACTTTTTATCATATTTTATTTTTCTTGCGGAATAATGATCCAATTGAAATACAACTAAACCCATATCAGTTAGTAACTCTATATATTTATTATGATATCTTCGTTGTCCACCAGAACCATGTGTCATGATTACAGCATTGTATGAATCTTGTTGTACATTTGGGTAGAATATATTGCCATTAATTATTATTTTATTTTTATTTGTATAATTTAAATCGTAACTATCAACCGTTTCAAAACACACTACGCCAATATCCATCTGTGTAAGCTGGACGGAAGGTTTTTTATTAGCACATGGATCTTGAATTTCTCTTGAACATGAAGACAGTATAGATAGACAAGCGAGTATCAAAAATAAACTTCTATACATAGATATTAGTTAGCTTTTGAATATTTATTTATATGATCTTCAATGACTGCAAGGATCTGATTATCTTTATTATATGGCTCTGGTACTAGAGTACTTGGAGTTTCCATCTCTTTGAATTCAATTTTAATGTCAGGCTCAATTCCGTTCCCATGAATATTCCTATCATTAGGGGTGTAATATCTTGCTGTTGTAAGTTTTAAAGCAGAGCCATCAAACATTTCTTGTATAGACTGCACAGATGCTTTACCAAAGGATTTTTCACCATATATAATTGCTCTTTTGTGGTCCTGTAGTGCGCCTGCTACAATTTCAGATGCAGATGCAGAACCTCCATTAATTAAAACATATAAAGGTATTCCTTGAAGCATATCCTCACTATTAGCAACGTATTCTAAATCAGAATTATTCGTTCTTCCTTTCGTATACACAATTTTTCCAGACTCCAAGAATAAATCAGAGATTCCAACTGCCGCTCCTAAAACCCCACCAGGATTATTACGTAGATCTAGAATCAATGCCGACATCTTTTTATTTGTCTCTTTTCTTACATTTGTTGTAGAGTTTGATTGAAAGCTTGATAATCTTAAATAACCAATATCTTCATTAAAAACTTTTGTTTTTATACCTTTGGAAACAATAATCTGTCTTGTTAGCTCAAAGTCTAATGGTTGTTTCTCTTTTTCTCTTAAAATTTTAACTTTTACTTTAGTTCCGGGCTCACCCCTCATCAGCTTCACTGCATCATTGAGTGATTTATCTTTTAGCGAGACATCTTGGACTTCTATGACAAGATCACCCGATTTCAGACCAGCTTTTTGTGCTGGCGTGTCATCTATTGGAGCAATAATTTTCACAAAACCATCTTCCATAGTAATTTCAATTCCTATGCCGCCAAATCTGCCAGTTGTGCCTATTTTGAGTTCTGAGAAGTCATCTTTTGATAGATAGTCAGAGTATGGGTCAAGTTTCGACACCATGCCTTCAATTGCATAATTAAATAATGTACTATCATCTACTTCATCAACGTACTGGTCTTTAATCTTTTTATAAACATCAACAAATTGTTGGATTTTGTCAGAGGGGATTTCTGTATTATCTGCATGCAATGGCACACTTAAATGTGTGAAAATTAAAAAAAAAGCTATATTTTTAAGGTTTTTAGTAAACATTTTGATCAAATTCAATAATAGCACTTTATTATTAAATTTATTATTAGTTTTAGCTAATATAGGTATATAATAATAAAATGGAAAACGAGCAATTACATACCGAAGAGAAAATAGACTACTCTTCAGGTGACCAACAAAAGGATGTAGAGACCGCATCCAGATCACTTAAGGCTATGTCACATCCTCTAAGGCTAATGATACTCTGCAAGCTTGGGGAAGAAGAATTTAGTGTTCAAGATATTGTAGATAATGTCGGGACATCACAAAGTAACATATCTCAACATTTAGCTATATTAAGAGATAAAGGTATCTTGTCTGCTAGAAAAGATGCCAATAAGGTTTTCTACAAAGTAACTGACTTTAAAACACTAAAGCTCATTGATATGATGAGAGAAGTTTTCTGTTCAAAACATAATTAATCCATAGATGGGTGACTCAATGGAATTTGTCTCTAACCACCCAGTATTATCCGTCGCTCTTTTTATATTTATTTATTTAATTATTTCTTTCGAAATCAAAAATTTCACAAAAAAATATAAATCAATCAACTGTAATGACCTCGTAACTAAAATTAATGAAAATAGTGTTACTATTTTAGATACAAGAGAAAAATCAGATTTCAAAAAAGGTCATATTTCCAATGCTGTAAATTACGATGTATCATCTGGTAAGCCCATAGATGACAAGGATGTTGTAGTTTACGACAAAGATGAAATGGCAAGCGTTAGTAGTGCAGAAAAATTATCAGCTAATCAATCATTGAAAGTCTATTACTTGGAAGGCGGCGTTCAATCTTGGATTGAAAATAATTTACCTTTAGCGGAGAAAAAATGACAGAAAATAAAGTTCAGTTCAACATACAAAGAATTTATCTTAAAGATTTATCTTTCGAATCACCAATGACACCTGAGGTATTCACTAATATGTCATCTACGCCTAAAGTAGGATTCAATTTTGAATCAGGCATAAAAGAAATTAACACTGATACGCATGAGCTTACTCTCACTTTTAATGTCAAAGCTGAAGTAGAAAATGAAGTGATGTACCTAGTGGAACTCAAACAATGTGGAGTATTTACTGTTTCAATTGATGATGCAGATTTAAAGAAAAGATTTTTAAATGTCCACTGTGCAGAAATAGTTTATCCTTACGCGAGAGAAAATATTTCATCTATTATTCAGAAGGGAGGATTCCCGCCTTTATTTCTCTCTCCAATAGATTTTCATACTATCTATCAAAACGAATTAGATAAGCGAAAAAATGATTAATGCCGCATAGCTTTAGAGTCATTGGTGCTGGTGTTTGGGGATTAGCATTCTCAGATTACCTTATAAATAATGGTTGTGATGTTGAGATATTTTGTAGAGATTTTAATCGTTCTAACAAAAATCTAAATAAGTTAAATTTTCATTCTAACCTCTCAAGTTATGTACAACCTTTATCTTCCTTATCAAATTATGATTGTAATGATGCTATTGATATAATTGCTACAAACAGCAATGGCTTTTCTGATTTATTTGACACTAATAAAATATATTTTAGTGGCTTGAAAAAAATAGCCTGGTTGACTAAGGGATTAGATCATAAAACTGGGAAATTATTTAGTGAGTACCTTAATGAAAAATTTAGTGGAATAGAATTAGCACTAATATCTGGTCCATCATTTGCAGAGGATTTATGTAATGGCCTTGATATTACATTATCTTTAGCATCAAATTCTTCTAGTTTTAGCGACAAATTATTTGAATTAATTTCATCAAATTCACTGAAACTTAAACAAACTGTCCACTTAGAGGCAATAGAAATTGCAAGCTTTTTAAAAAATATAACTGCAATACTTTGTGGGATTTCTGATAACACTTTCTCTGAAAGAAAATCAGATTTACTAATTAAAATAGCATGCGACGAAGTGTTAAGTATGTATTGCTCACTCAATAAGATCCAGGAAAATGATTTAAGAGACGAGATAGTAAACTCTCCTGCGTGTATTGGAGATATGAACCTTACATGTAAACAGTTAAAATCTAGAAATTATCAATTTGGTAAATCTATATCTGACA
>CBFHLA010000050.1:0-5437 GCA_965656575.1 Gammaproteobacteria bacterium | reverse complement strand
GGATTCATTATAGGAATGGCTGGCTGGATATACATTCTATATGAAATCTTTGCTGGTGAAGCAGCACAAAAATCTGAGTCTTGTGGAAGCGCAGGCGCTCAAATGGCATTCAATGCTTGTCGTACAATCGTATTAGTTGGCTGGGCGATTTATCCATTAGGATATCTACTTGGATATCTGATGGGAGCCGCTGATGCAGCTAGTCTCAACTTAGTATATAACCTTGCTGATTTTGTTAACAAAATTGGATTTGGTATATTTATCTGGGCAGCAGCTGTAACAGATTCAGAAGAATCAGCTTAAAAATAACTAAATAACATAACATACAAGGAGTGAAAGCTCCTTGTATGAACTCAAATGAAAAAAGCAATTGTCATAGGCTCAGGCTTTGGCGGACTTGCTATTGCTTGCAGACTTAGAGCAATGCAATATGATGTTAAAGTATTAGAAAAACAACCGAACTTAGGTGGACGAGCAAGAACATTAAATCATAATGGTTTCGAATACGATGCCGGGCCAACAGTGATAACCGCTCCATATCTAATCAACGAACTTTTCTCATTGCATCAAGAAGACTCAAGAGACTATTTCAATTTGTTAAAAGTTGAACCGTTTTACAGATTCTTATTTAATGATGGATCATACTTTGATTACGGCTCTTCATTAAAAAGAATGCTTACTGAGATGAAGGCTAAATATTCTAAAGAAGATGCAACAGGGTATCTAAAACTTCTTAAGCATTCAAAAAGAATATTTAACACAGCTTATTTAAAGTTATCAGACTATCCTTTTGAAACACTAAATAGCATGCTTCCTTATATTTCTGAGCTAATGAAAATAAAATTTTATAAATCAGTACACTCTTCTGTTAAAAGTTATCTCAATAGTCCGCATCTTATACAGGCAATGAGCATGCACCCACTCTTAGTAGGAGGTAATCCTTACACAACAACTTCAATCTATCTACTTATTCAGTATTTAGAATGGAAATGGGGAGTTTACTATGCCGAAGGTGGTACACGCTCTATTGTTAATGGATTTGAAAAACTTTTTAAAAAGTTAAATATTGAATATGAAACAAATTGTGAAGTAATTGGCATTGAGAACAAGAATAATAATATTCACTCAGTCGTTACAAATAATGGCGTTTATCAAACAAACTTAGTTGTTAGTAATACTGACCCATCATACTTTTATCCAGAGATTCTTAAAATTAAACCTAAAAAAATATTTAATAAACCCGCTATTTTGAAACATTCTATGGGTCTATTCGTTTTATATTTTTCAACAAAAAAGCATTATGATGATGTCAAACATCATACAATCATCTTTAATAAGAGACACAAAGATTTATTAGAAGATATATTTGATAAAAAAGTTTTTATTGACGATCCAAGCCTATATTTACATAGACCAGCTGCTACAGATAAAAAAAATATTCAAAATAATTCAGATTCATTTTATGTCCTTGCTCCAGTTGCTAATAATGAGAGCACTATTGATTGGGACATCAAAGGGGAAGAGTTTTCATCTCATATTATTCAAATTTTATCTGAAAAGATATTACCTAATCTTAAAAATGAAATTATTGATAAGTTCTTTATTACTCCTAACTATTTCGAATCAGATCTAAATTCATTTAAAGGTAGCGGTTTTGGCATACAACCAATTTTTAGACAATCAGCATATTTCAGATATTCTAATAAATCTAAGGAATTAAATAACTTATATTTTGTTGGAGCAGGAAGTCATCCAGGTGCGGGTGTACCTGGTGTAATATCATCTGCAAAAGTTACAGAAAAGCTTATACTTAAATATAATGGATAATAATAAAAACATACTGAAAAAAAATAGTAAAACATTTTATGTTGCATCACTATTTCTCCCAAAAAAAACTAGAAATAAAGTCTTAACTGTTTATGCATTCTGCCGTTTATATGATGATAATGTTGATTGCGAGCGATCTATAGATACGAAAGATCTAGAAAATAGTATTAAAAGGTATGGAATCGAAACCCCTGTCATAAATCAGCTTAAAGAAGGTATTAGTTCAGATATGTATTCAGGGCATATCACATCATTTAATGATTTATTGAACTATTGTTATAAGGTTGCAGGATGTGTAGGCATTATGATGTGCGATGTCTTAGATATAAAAAATAAAGAAGCAAAATATCATGCCATTGATCTTGGTATCGCCATGCAGATAACAAACATATGTAGAGATATAAATGAAGATTTTTTGATGAATAGAGTTTATTTACCTAAAGATAAAATAAGTAAAGATGAAATATTAAATCATGATAATGATAAAATATATGAGGTTACTTCAGATTTAATTAGACTGTCTAATGATTATTATTCAAGTGCTTTAGAAGGTATAAAGTATATACCATTGAGTTCAAGATTCTCGATACTTTATGCATTACAACTGTATAAGGAAATTGGTCACAAAATCTTGAAAAACAAGAAAACATTTGTGCTAAATAAAGTCAATACTTCAAAATTTGACAAAGTCAAGATTCTAGTAAAAACGTTTTATATGTTTGTTTCACAGTATTTATTCTGTAGTCCTAAAAATCATAATCAATCTCTTCATTCTTCACTTAAAGGGTTACCAAATACTCATGAAAGAATATGACATTATAATTGTTGGAGCTGGCTGTTCCGGTCTCAGTCTTGCTTATAGATTGATTAATACAAAATACAAAGTTTGCGTGATAGATAATAATTCAAAAACAAATAGAATAAGGAAGACATGGTCTTATTGGGATACATACAAACACCCTTTCAAAGAACTTGCTAAATCATTTAACAATAACCTTCGTATATCAAATAACTCGAAGGTTAATCTTGATTGTTCTAGACACAACTATTCAAGCATAGACTCTTATGACTTTGATAAATTCATTTTTAAAAAAATAGATGACTCATCAAATATAGAAATAACTTTTGAAACAGAAATAATTGATATCTCTGAATATGAAGGAAGTTTTAAAATAAATATGCCGAATAAAAGTATACAATCAAAATATGTTTTTGATAGCAGACCAGCTTCTAAACCTAGCAAAATGAGACAAGTTTTCAAGGGTCTATTTATTAAAACTGATGAGCAACTTAAAACATTCAAACCCACTTTGATGGATTTTAGCGATAGCAATGAATTCCATTTTTTCTACTGTCTGGACATGGGAAATAATACATATTTATTTGAGTCAACTTATTACACCTCTTTAAAGAAAGAACAATCTGAAATGACAAAAGAGATTAATAAATATATAAAAGAAAACTATCAAATAAACTATTCAGTAATTAGAGAGGAATATGGCGAGATACCACTAACAACAAATATAAGGATAAACAATAAAAATTCTAAACTAACAAATATTGGCATTCCAGCTGGCTCAACTAGAGCATCCACAGGATATACTTTTTTGAATATACAAAAACAAGCAGATGAATATATTAAAAAACTTGCAGGTGAAGACTATAAAGAATACTCAAGAACGTTCAAAAATGTCATCCTTAGAAAAATGGATAATATTTTATTAATGATCATTAAAGATAGACCTGTATATAGCAAGTCCATCCTTTTTAGATTATTTGAACGTAATGAGGATAATAGAATTATTAGGTTTCTATCAGATGCTCCGTCAATTATTGATATATTAATTATTATCTGGAATATGCCAAAAATAATATTTATAAAATATGCTATTAAATCACTTACAGCAAGAAATCTTTAGAAAATACCAGCTATTGCTATTAGCAAATTTAAGTGTCATTAGCTGGGTGTGCATGATCATCTTGCCAGAATTATTTGCTATTAATATTCAACTTACCCTACTTTTAATAACAGTATCGATAATAGGAATACCGCATGGTTACTTTGATTTTCTAATTGCAAAAAAACTTTTCAATAATTACAAATCATGGTTGATTAAATTTATCTTTTCGTACTTATCTATATCAATAATTTATTTAATGGGTTGGTTGCATTTCCCCGAAATTGCATTAATGTTCTTTTTGGTAATATCTATTTATCACTTCGGCATAGAAGAGACGGAAGAAGTCGAAGATAAGAATTATTTATTAATTTTTCTTCTTGGAAGTGCTCCAATATTTATACCAATACTATTTCATACTTCTGAAGTTTTTTCATTCTTCAGTATTCTCTTGAACTATAATTTTCAGCCATTATTTGTTTTGAATGAATTAAAATATATTTATGTAATTTTATTTCTATTATTTCTTATTAATTATAAAAAACTACTATTCATATATATTTTACTTTTAATTAATTTTATCTTTCTGCCACCGCTCATATCTTTCATTCTCTACTTTTGTTTTCATCACTCTTTAAGACATTATTTATATTCAATGAGTGATTCGAAAATAATTACAAATAGTTTAAATTTAAGAAAGCCTGCGTTATTTTTTATAATTCTTACTATTACATTTACTGTTATAGCTATTAGCTTAATGTTGGAACTAACCACATACACTTTTCAACATGTAATAATCCAATATATTTTTATAACTCTTGCATGCCTAACATTGCCCCATTTAATTCTGAATATTTATTATGAAAATAATAGTAAGTAACTTACTACTAAATTAGATTATTATAATATTATTATCGTTCTTGATTTTATTTTTTAAAAGAAGATACTCAGAAAGTGGAGGTTTGATTATGATATTATCAATAATAGCTTTTGTTGCACTTATGTGGTTATTTTGTTGTGGATTCAAAAGTAGAAATTAAAATATTTTATAAGGATATACATCTGCTGTATTAGCATGGAAACAGTTTACAAATCTAAAGATTGGATTAAAAAGACCGCATTACTTTCTAAAGACGAATATCAAAAGCTATATCAGAAATCTATCGAAAACCCTGTTCTATTCTGGGGAGAGCAAGGGAAACGTATAGATTGGTATAAGCCATACACCAAAGTTAGCGATTATTCGTTTGATTGCAAAAATCTATTCATTAAATGGTATGAAGATGGCGTACTTAATGCCTCATATAATTGTCTCGATAGACATTTAAAGGACAAAGCAGACAAAGTGGCTGTAATTTGGGAAGGAGATAGCCCAGAACAAACAAAAAAAATAACATATGAGGAGTTACACCAAGAAGTTTGTAGATTCTCAAACGGACTTAAATCTATAGGAATTAAAAAGGGTGATCGTGTAACGATATATATGCCCATGATTCCTGAAGCAGCTATTGCAATGTTGGCTTGTACAAGAATCGGAGCAATACACTCTGTTGTTTTTGGTGGCTTTTCTCCTGATGCACTTGCAGGCAGACTTAAAGATTGTGATTCAAAATATATTATTACTGCAGATGAAGGAGTTAGAGGAGGTAAAATTATTCCCTTAAAGGATAATGTTGATCAAGCAATTACTAAACTAAAAGATTCTATTAAAT
>CBFHLA010000049.1:0-5459 GCA_965656575.1 Gammaproteobacteria bacterium | reverse complement strand
TTAATATCATATTTAGACATCATTTCAAATTGATCTAACATTTGAAATATTGCTTGATACTCATTTATAGCACCATAAAATGCAACATGTAACCCTTGTATGTTAGGTATTTTTGCTACAATTCTATAAATATTATTTTTCATTTTAGCACCTCTATTATTTGTGTTTCTTTACTACCTTTTGTGTAACAGATCATGCAATCTTTACATTTACCCATACAATTAGGTTTTATTTCGCTATCTTTTGTGATTACGTTGAATGTCTTATCAAAATATAATGGTATTTTTTTCATTGGTGCATTAAATTTTGAATTACTAAAAATAATATTAATATTCTTAGGTTTTTCATTCTTACTATAAAACTCTTTTATTAATTTAAATTGTTTAGTCCATAAACCAAAAAATACATCATCATTTTTTTTAACTATATTATTTAAATTTTCTAAATGAATTTCATTAATCAATTCACCATGAGAATTAAATCTAATGACTTTTTGATTGAAATATCTGGGTAAAAGATCCCATTCTATAATGCTATTACTTAAAATATCAGAATTATATTGAAATGGTTTTATACAGTTTTTTCTAGATGTCATTAACATATCTACTGAATAACAATAAACAGCTTTATTACCATTTTTTCTTATCTTTTTAGTTTTATAAAAAGTGCATTTTTTACAATAATCATTAGTCAGTGGATTAGTATTAATTG
This sequence comes from Gammaproteobacteria bacterium, assembly GCA_965656575.1. GTDB lineage: Bacteria > Pseudomonadota > Gammaproteobacteria > CACLCV01. The sequence goes on along the minus strand of CBFHLA010000049.1, from coordinate 4,748 downwards.
ATCTTATATCTAACATTTTACCCGATCCGATTGAAGTTTTTATGTATTCCATGCTTAACCCTCGCATAAATTAATTAATAACAAATATATGATATATATTCTTACATGTCAAAACTTATTGATATCTCATGAATTTAATTAATATCATTTAATTCTAATGATTTTTAGATTGAATTATGCTAGATCGCTTTACTTCTTGGATTGAATAAGAACGACTAGGATTGACTGATTGAATGAACGACTAGGATTGAATGAATGAACGACTAGGATTGAGTGGACTTCCATGTCCAAGTTATATGAAACTAGATTAATTTACTTTCTATGTATGCTATGGCGAATCGTTCTTTGTCGTTTTCTGTAAACACCTTAGAATCTAAGCCATATTTATGTCTGGTTGAATTGATCTCGTTACAATAGCAGCTCCATTCTTGGTTGATTGTATCTTCATGCTGCTCTAGGAAATCGTTCTTGCTGCTCATACTACCTCTCTTTTTAAATATTCTATCGTAACCCTCACTAAAGTTTTTAGTGTTGGTTGGTCGTTGTTTACTGCCTTTTCCCATGTCTACTCCAATGTCTTAAACATTTATCAAAGTGTTCTTGTATATTTTTTGGTGTTCCTGGCTCTTTCTCTAATTCCTCTTTAGTTTCTAAATAATCAACACGACTACCACTTTCGCTAAATAAATATCCCTCATGTTCACAATACTCTTGTATTTCTTTGTCTTCCATGTCGCCTAGATAATCACATTTAGCAATAAGTCTTCCATTTTCATCTTCATCTTCATAGTCATATGGTGTTTCGTTTAACCAACACTTAACCTCTATTTTTGCATCTTCATTTAGCTCATTATATTGATATGCTTTTATTTTAATTATTTCCATGTTTTCCTCTCTGGCAGATAGGTTTGGGTGTATTCTGCATACTGATCGCCCAATTAGTTTGTATGCTATTACCTATCTACCTTTATAACATCTCTGTTTAGTTACCCTCTAACTAAACTATAACTATTATTACAGTATCATATATCTGATGTCAATAACTTTTCTACTTCTTTATCGCACTTCTTTTTATCGCTATCTGAGAGCATAGAATAAGCCATTTTACCTCTTAGATTTTGCCTACGAGAACGAAGTTTTGCTTCTTCCAGATTCTTTTCATAATATCGTTTCTTATGTTCTCTTATCTTATCTGGATTCCTTTCTGCCCATGATTGTTTTTTTTCCATATTTCTCTCCTAGAATGGTGGTGTATCGTCATTGAATATTGCTTCAATATCATTAATATTTTTCTTATCTTGGCTACCTAGCTTGTCTTTTGGATTGTATGTGTTGATTTCGCCATATAATTTACCATTCTTGGCTTTCTTAACATCTACATTTATCCATTCATTAGGATTACCTATTTCCTTTTTCATCCATGCTATAAGCTGTTTTTTATTCAAACCTATTCGCATTTCAATAAAGTCTTTGTCTGATTCATTAAAATACAAACCCTCACTAAATTGTTTGTCATTCTGTGCCATTGTCTACCTCGTGTATTAAGTTAAATAATTTGTCATCTACAACAAATTCTTCTGTTTTTTCTGTAAACTCTTGCTCTGATAACAAAGCAAAAGCATATTCCATAAGTCTTTGTTCGAGATATTCCTCATATTCTGGGTTTCTCTCGATTTCATAGACTTGGAATTTGTGTGGACACCAATTAATAAAATGTGTCTTCTCTGGTGCATACCCCAACCGATCTAGTACATACTGCTGACCGAATATTTGGGTTGTATACTTAGATTTTATTTCATCTAAGGTATAGATATCCTTTCCTAGCTTGCCTGCCTTACATTCTACAACAACTTTGAAGCAGTCAGTTATGCCATCTGGTGTTGATGACAGACTGACTATTCCTTTGTCTGTTTGTGCAAAATCATGCAATTCAAAAGATTTCTGGTTATCTAAGATAAAATAAAAGTCTTTACCCTTTTTTCCTCTAAAATCAGCATACGATTTAAGGGCGTTGATTTCGTTATTTCGACCAAACTCAGCAAAGGGCTTGGCGAAGTCAGACATTTCAGGTTTTTCACCCAAAATATCCATTTGAAGTCGTGTATTTCGCTTACCATGACTTCCTCTACCTTTGATGTATTTGTTAAACCCCAAATAGTCAATAAATTGGCTAGATGACAGGTTGTAATACTTACGCATTGTCTAGGTCTTGTTCTGATTTGGCTTTCTTGCTAACAGGTTTAGGTGTTGGCTCGATTTCTGCATCTGAATAAAACAAATCATACACATTGAGAATCTTGAGGACTGCACGATCAAACCCTCTTTTCTCTGCCATTGCATAGTAATACTTAGACATACAGTTTTGAGGACTTGCTTCCCCATAGCTTTCAATAAACATATCGCCTTTAGTGGCAATACATTTGATTGCTACACACACATCATATCTGCTCTCTACATCATGGAATTTACAGGTAATTCCCTCGATTCCTGCTACTTTCTCAATTGCATCATGTGTTATTAACCATTGTCTTGATTGACCATGAAACCAAAAATCAGCATCACGATCATCTTTGCTCTTAGGTTTAGTAAGATTATACTTATCAGCAAACTCACTTCTTGAATTATCTTTACTCATATTATTCTCCATTTACTATATACGAATATATTAGCATATGAGTTGATATAATCAACATATATGATAGTATTATTATCAGTAAGTGGTTTTATTTAGGTTTGTAATAAAAACAAACAAAAACAAAACAAAGAAACAAGTATATTAAATACTTGTAAAGAAAAAATTAAATATATATCACGAAAAGAGAGGGAAGTACAATGGAAAATGATGATTTAGCAAGATTTTATAAAATGATGGATAATTTATATCCAAATCAACCCAAATTGAATCAAGATCAGAAAAGATTTTGGTATTTGGCTTTCAGAGAATATGACATTGAAGACTTAGTCAGATGTCTACATGAACACACTAAAGATGTAGAACGAGGTAGGTGGCGACCAGAGATATCAGATATCATGAGGTATTTATCACAAGATAATTCACAATTAGATGAAACTTGGCAGAAATTCTTTGACAGAAAGACTGTTGATGATAAATTAGCAGTAGAAATATATGAAAGAATGGGTGGGTTATCCTTAAATCGCTTAACTTCTAAGGAATTAGACGTTAAAAAGAGAACATTTATTGATCTATACATGAATAAGAAATCAGTAGAAAAGATACAAAATCTACCACCTACAGCTAAGAAAACACTATTGGAGAAGAAATGATTAGACTACATGATACCGAGCTTGAACAAGCGATTATTGAATTAAGAGAAAAAGGTAAAGAACTTGGCATTGCTGAGGGAGAATATGAGTATCTTGTGGCTATGCAAAAGACCACTAAAGCTACTGTATTTCTAGAAACCAAACAACAAGGATTAACAATTAAAGAAAGAGAAGCTATTGCTGAAACACACAAAGATGTAGTGAAATATATACCTTTGATTAAAGAACAAAAGCAAAAATATATAGCACTCAGGCACACGATTTCGAGCATCTTAGAAAGCTGTAACTTGTTTAGAACAAAGTCAGCAAACCTAAGAGGTGAGAAAAAACTCTATGGAGAGTTAGGTTAATTAATATTGGAGACTAAAATGAAAACGAAAGCTGAAATAACTAAAGAAAATAATGAGTTAAGAGGTATGTTAGCTAGATCTGAAGCAGAAAATATGTATCTAAATGAGTTGATAGATTACATAAAAAAACTTGAACTAAAAGTTGTTAAAGAAGTAGCTGACAATTCAGAAGATGCTGTACATGATGCTCGTGAATATCAAAGTGGGTGTTTCCCTTACGAAAATGCTGTATCACAGTATGATTTAATCAGGTCAATTATGGAAAAAGTTATATATTATGAAGATGTAATCAATGGGAAAATATCTGGATTTGAACACAGAGCAAACTCTATCAGGGAAAAAACAGGACAATATCCTGATTGGTGGAAAGCTGAATTAAAGAAAAAACAAGGGTAAACAATAGGAGAGGGTATGAATATATTAAAATACAAAGACATAGTTTTTGAATTACTGAGTTCCTCCCCTATGACTAGAGATAACGACACGTTGTTGATATCTCTGGTCTGGGATGTACAACTCAAACAAAAAGACTATATAGGATCGAGGGATTTTCTTGATGTTATGCAACTTGGATATCTTGCTAAACCTGAATCGGTTACAAGAGCCAGAAGAAAAATACAAGAAGATAATCCTTTGCTTAGAGGTAAAACACATGGTAAAAGACAAGAAGAACAGTCAAATGTTCTAAATCAATTAAATCAATGGGAGGAAAACAATGAGTATAGATGAACTAAGAGGAATGGAGAAAGCATACAAAGAAATAAAAACTTTATGTAAAGGTATGCAAACAAAAAATGCAGAAGATATTATTGAGAAGTCTACAAATTCAATAGCAAGTATTTTAGTAAAACATTGTGATGAACTTATATCAGTAATTCAAGAAAGCATAGATGGGGAAATGGAAAGAATGTATCAAATGATGGAGGGCAAAAAAGATGATAGACAAGATCACAGAGATTTGTAATCAACTACCTGATGTAGTTAAGGCAGTTATATTTGTATCACTTATTAGTATCTTTTGGCAATTGGTATTGTAATGAAACCTGACAAAAGAAAAAAGATAATAGAAGCACAAAAAATGCATGAGATTTTTAATCAAGTAAAAGCTCCATG
>CBFHLA010000048.1:0-5524 GCA_965656575.1 Gammaproteobacteria bacterium | reverse complement strand
TACTATAACGAGTGCTATATATATTCTATCCACGACATTTCCATTTACGAAGTGCTAGTGCTTTACGAGTTGGTCTACCTTTAGAGTCTTTCATAGGACCTTTAACACCAGACATTCTTGCACAAAAACTTGCACGTCTTCCTGCTGCTTTTGATCCTGGTTTGACTTTACCTGTTACAGGTCTTTTTAAATTAGCACCTGTAGTTCTTTTAAAATACTTTCTTCCTGCTTCGTTAAGTCCACCAGTTTTACTTTGATATCTCTTAGCTACCATGTTATCTCCTTGTTGCAGCAGAACCGAAATAGAATCCTGATATCGCTGCTAAAAAATGTGTGTCTGCTGTAGTAATAACTACACCTGATATTCCTTGAAATGTTGTTACTTCTTCGATACTGCCGAATATCCACCAACCCTCTTTAACTTGCTCAAGATACATAAGATGTACTTGTACTGACGGGTCTAAGAATACTGCTATCTTAGGTAAACAGATAATAAAGAACACAGCTAACAATGCCATCCATCTTCTTGTTGTAGATTGATATTGACTGTTATCCTTTCTTGCATCTTCTACTGATGCACGATTTATCTCTGCTCTTTGCATAAGATACTTTTGTTGATCTGCTGCGTCTTTAGATTTTTGTGACCATATAGAAAGTAATCCAGTAAATAAACTAGAGCCAAGCATTGTGATGACTTCAAAAGGTATCATAAATCAAACTTCCTATCAAAAAGTCTTTCGTTATACTTTTCTGCCCCCCCACCAAACCAATTATAAAGAAATGGTCCGACTCCTGGTATATCCCTCATATACTTTTCTAGTTTTGCATCATACATTCCAAATTCGTCTGTATGTTGTTTGTAAAGTTCGTAAGGAATACCATATAATGCCTCTAACATATTCAAAGGTGGAGCAACTATTCTTCCTGCTGCAGAAATAATATCTCCATCTTGAGCAAGTCTTTCAACGTTATATTCGTTCATACCATAAACACCTAAAAGCCCAAAAACTAAATCAGTTCCTAATCTATCTGGGTCAACATCTCTTCCAGTTATTAAGTCTTTGACTGTTTTCGTTCCTGTGTTCATTATAGAAAGATAACCTGCTAACAAAGCTGCATTTTTAAAAGCTTCTTTTTTGTTCCCTTTTTTATATTGTTGTATAACTTTTTTTCTTACAACATCTATTTGTTTTAAAGTAAATGTTTTTAATGAATACATAAATCTTAAATCTGGATTGTTCAAATACCCTTGTGGCATTTCTGACAAAGAAATAGGTTGAACCTCTGCTAGTTCATTAAAAGCATGAAATTTTATATCTGGAGTAATTTTTTTTGTTTCTTTAAAGTTTTTTAAATCATTTATTAAATTGTCTATTAAATTAGGATCAAAACTATATAAATCAGACCATTCTTTTCTAAAAGCAGATTCTCCTTCTTTTGTTTCAACTTGTTTAATTGCTTTTTTAAAAGCAGCATTGATTAAAGTTTCTTTTCCTAATCTGTCTACTTTTCTAAAACCTGTTTTATCAAAAAGCCAATTTAATGCTCGTGCTGTTTTTCTAATGTTTCCTTCTGCTAAATCAGAAGATATATCTTCTATCCCTATGTCTGGTAATTTAATATCTTTTTCACCGAACATACTAGAAATAGTATTTTTAAAACCATGTAATGCACCAGAGTTACCTAAATCACCAAACTGTGTTATAGCTGAATATGGGTTAGCAATAGTTCCCATGTAACCCAAATCTCTTAATTTAGATATTGATGCTGTCATTTGTTGTTCACCACCAATAAACCTTGCTTGTAATAAATCTGCTAAAATATCTTCGTTTTTTAATTTACCTGTTGCTTTTTCTGCTTGAACTACACTACCAATAGAACTTTTTGTATCAAAAAATCCTTTTTTGTTTTTTACAACATTTCTTCCAAAGAACTTGTATTTTTCTATATTATTTATAGCATTTCTTATATATAAAGATAATGAATCTTCTGGTGTTTCATAAAATTTATTTATTGCCTCATCTCCTAAATAATCTATATCTACCTTTCTTGATTTAGAAAACCTTGGTTTATTATCAATTGATGGTCTATATCCTCTTGCATATTGGTTAGCTACTATTTCTCTTTCTTGTGGGGTTAATTCGCTAATTGTTTTACCTATACGTTCTGCATATTGATTAAACATTCTGTCCAATTGTGACTCTGCTTTTGTACCAAAATGAGTTAATAATCCATTGTAATCTTTTACTATTCTTGGAAAATAATTTTCTAATTCGTGTAGAGGTATTCCTGAATCTTTTGATTCTTTAAATATTTTGTTAAGAAGTACTTTTGTATCTTCAAAGTTTTTTAACATATCTTCTGGAACATCTGATTTTCCCATTAATTTAGATGCTTCATCAAAGTTTCCATTAAATAAGTGTCTTGTTAATGGAACTTTTAATTCAGATGATAATGATCTTAAGTTATCTAAAAATGGTCTAACTTTATTTAAAGCTTCTGCTGTATTTACACCTAAATCAAGTTCATATTTTCTTAATCTTCCTGCTGTTGCTTCAGACTCATTTCTAATTCTAGTCAACAAACTTCCGAACATTTGGTCTATTTTCCCTGCTCTTTTCCTTGTTATTACGCTATCGTTTACTATAGCATCTTGTAAAATTTGTTTTGCATGTGATTTACTTTGAGGAACTTTTAGTTTTCTTCCTGTTAAAGCTATTGCAGGTTTTAAAACATCATTTAATTCTGTTAGTCTTTCTACAGCAGCAGATGGAGTATACCCACGAACCTCTATATCTCTAGCCAACCTTTGTTCTGCTTCATCAATTGTTTTGTTAGCATCTTTTATTTCTTGTTCTTCTGCTTTTTTTATTTTTGCTTCTCTTCTTTTGGTAATTCCTTTTGATATACCTCTTCCTAACAAACCTAGTCCTGTTGCTACTCCAGCTCCAGTTACTCCATAAACAAAAGCTTTTTCTGGATTTATTTCACCTTGTAACGCTAAGTCTTCTAAAACGCTATATCCTCCACTTATTCCTGCACCACCTATAGCTGTTGTTCCTAGCCCTTTTCCAAAAGGAATGACTGATGTTGGGCTAGATACTGCTCCTGCAACCATGCCAACAACACCTGCTGCTCCATCATCTTCTTCAAAATAATGACCATACTCATCAACCAAATCTCTTTCATATTTTCGAGCAATCATTTCTCTTCTTGTTTGAGGATCTGCTTTCATAAACCCCTCTCCCCAAATGTTGTCAGGATTTTTTGTAAACTTTCCACTTATTCCATCACTAAAATTTACATCAAAATCTACATTATTTTGTATCGACCTTGCTAAATATTGTGGATTTAAAAGACCTATAACGTAGTCTTTTCTTGTTAACCCAAAAGGAATTTTACTTTCTATAACATCTGCTAAATAATTAATATCGGTTGGTGTTTTATCAAACTGATACATCATTTGTTTAAAAACGTTATCTTTTTCTGTACGTTTAAGTTGATTATCTACAACTCTATCCCCTGGCTTTGCCTCTATTTCTTGTAAGTTTGGGTTATCAATAATATCTTGTTCTGTTAATTTATATCCATCTACCATAGAGTCCTCTTCAGATGAAAATTTCCTTACAAGCTTATTATTTAAAATTTCGTCTCCTGGCATAGCTGCCAAGTCTTGTAGATTTTCATTTTGTTGTATATCTTCTAATGTTAAAGAGTATGGTTTAGCCATATATTATTTACCTATTTTGGTTTGCCTACTTTAGTTAAATCAGGTTTTTTAGGGTCATTATTAGACTTAGAGTTTAAAACACTTTTATTTCCTAATAAATTATCTAAAGCTTTATCAACTAATTCAGCAGGAGTCTTGTCTTTAAAAACATTTTGTAATGCCCCTACTTCAGTAGCAATAGCCATATCTGTTGTTGTGTTTATATCTGTAAATGGAAACTCAAATGTATCACCTATTTTCTTTGCAAATTTTTCTCTTTTTTCTTTTATATTTTCATTTGAAAGTGATTTTGTTCTAACAATTTGGGCTATACCTGCTATTTCTGGTTTTGTTAAAGATAGTTGTGTTCCATCAGATAATTCTTTTTGTAACTTTTGCTGTTTAAGCTGTGATACTAAAGAAGCTTGTTGCTGTTCAAAAACATCTTTACCAAATTGTGTACCTGCTTCTAATGCACGACCTGCTTGTGATGCTAAGTTTTCACCAGGTTGTCTAGGTTTTAAAAACTCTAAACTACCTCTAAGTATTGCTGCATCTATGAGTTGTTTGTTAGTAACATTTTGATTTACGAGCTGTGGAAAAACTAAATTTCCTAATAAACCTTCAAATCCTTTAGCCATTATAAAAGTCCTCCATAGAATCTATTTAAATTAGGTGTTTGTAAGTTTAAGCCAGGTGTTGCTTGTTGTGGCACTATTGGCATCATCTGTGGTTGTTGTGGGCTAAGTAAACCCATACTTCCACTTAGTAATGCTTGTGCTAACATTGGATTCATTCCTGCTCCTGGTGTTACTTCAGGTACTGTCATGGCTCTTAGTCTTTCACGACCTGCTTCCATAGGATCAAACATACTCCCATACAAACCTCTTTTTTGTGCCATTGACATGTCATCTACATTAACACCTGTATTAGGTCCAAACATATTCATAATGCTGCTTGGCATATAATCTAAAAAATTCATTATCCTAATAATCCTCCTAATAATGCTCCACCTGCTATGACAGGGTTTAATCCTGCTAAAGCACCTGTTGCAATCGGTGTTCCTAATCCTGTTGCGTAAGCTAGACCTGCTCCACCCAATGCACCACCTAGAAATCCTGGTCCTTGTGCACCTGGTCCTGTCGTTGTTGTTGTTGGTGGGAGTATACTTCCTGCTACAATATTTCCATATTGAGTTAATGCTTTGCCTGGAGCTTCCTGTTCAAATGCAAATCGTTGCATAGCTTCTGTTATAGGTTGTTGTGCTCTTGCTGTTTCTGCTGCACCCACTTGTCCTAGTGTTGCTGCAGGTTGAGTAAATGTACTCATAATACTAGGAGCAAGACCTAATGTTGCAGCTTGTGTTCTAAGAACGTCACCATACACATCACCATACATTTTTGATGCAACATCTGCTTGTTTCTGAGTAATATCTTTTATTACTTCTGATTCTAGTATTGCTTGTCTTGTGCCACCTAGCTGTCCTGCTTGGGTTGCACCACGTCTTGCTTGTTGTAGTAATCTTGAGCCAGTTTCTTCTATAGGTCTAAGATTTGCTGCTAATGCTTCTTGTAGCATTGGATCTTGAAATCTTTGTGCAGGACTCATTAATGCTTCTTGAAATCCTGGAACAATAGAACCTAATCCTAACCCTGCTTGAGCTAATGCTGCTTGTCTTTGTAGTTCTTCAGCTTGATAAACTGTAGGACTAGCTTCAGCATAAGTTCTGCCTGGATAGAACTGTTGTGGTCCTTGTTGAAATTGTGTTTGTGCCTGTCTATATAAGTCAGTTAGGTAGGGTTGTTGCCCTGCCCA
>CBFHLA010000047.1:0-5561 GCA_965656575.1 Gammaproteobacteria bacterium | reverse complement strand
AAAACAACAACGATTTTATTAATTTTGGATTCCGATGCAACTTTCTTAGCAATATTTTTGATTTTTGTAGCAGTTGCAACTGATGTGCCGCCATATTTCTTTACAATTAATCTCATTGAGTTATTTCTTTTAAGTAATCTTTTAAATCAACAGTGTTAATATCATTTAGTATACAAGTAGAGAAAGTATCACTGCCTCCACCCTTTCCTGAAAATTTGTCATTCACAGCCTTTGATAATTGTTTCGCATTATAACTAGAAAGAATATTTTTAGAAACTGATATGTAGCAATAAATATTATTATCAAAAGAAGTAATAAAAAATGAAATACATTCATTAGCATTTGATTTAATTATATCTGATAGTAACTTGACTTCATTAGAATCAATATTATCTAACTCCTCAATGAACAATGAAATTTTATTTTTTATCTTTATAGGTTGGTAGGTTAAAAACAAATTTGTTAAATAATCTTTCGAATACAAAATATTTTTATTCTTAAGATCTTTGTTATTCTTTTTAAGAAGATTAATCTTATTGATAACATTATCAGGTGTAGCTTGAAACTCTTTACAAACCTTATTAAGGATAGAAATATTTTCATTCAAATAATTAACTACATGAGGTCCCGTCACGCATTCAATACGTCTTACCCCATTAGCTACGCTAGATTGATTTATTATCTTAAAAGCGCCAATTTCAGAGGTAGATTGAACATGTGTGCCACCACATAATTCGACCGAACTTTTCCCAATACTAACTACTCGAACATCACTATCATACTTTTCATCAAAAAAAGCGAGAGCACCTGATTCAATTGCTTTGTCATAACTTACTATTTTACTCTTAGTAATATATGATTTATCAATTTCACTATTAATGGACTGTTCTATATTATCAATGTCATTTTCACTTAGCGGTTTATTATGCGTAAAATCAAATCTGAATCCAGTTTGTGAAACTGATGAGCCTCTTTGCTGGACATGCTCCCCTAAAACATTTCTAAGGTAATGATGCAGAAGATGAGTTGAGGAATGATTGCATGCAACTCTTTTTCTATGAATTGCATCATAACTTGAAACTACATTATCATTTACGTGAAATTCACCTGAAACTAAAATACATTTGTGGATAATGATATTATTAATTTTTTGAACATCTACTACGTTAAACTCAGAATCTGCTAATGATATTTTTCCTATATCAGAAATCTGTCCACCGCCTTCTGGATAGAGACATGAATCAGATAGAATTACGGAATAATTATTATTTATTGATGAAGCTTCCTTAACCTCATTGTTTTCATGATAAATTGCTAATACTTTAGCTTTTTGATTGTTCTTGTTGTAACCAATGAAGCTTGTTTGATGATTAGTATCTAATTTAAGAATTGATTTATCCTTAAATGATTTACTGCCTCTGGCTTTCTCTTTTTGAGCCAACATTAATTTTTCATAACCTTGTTTATCCAATAATATTTTGTTCTCTAGAGCTATCTCTTCTGTAATTTCATAAGGAAATCCATACGTGTCATAAAGAGTGAATATCGTATCTGCATCAAGAGTAGCATTATTTTTTAAATGTGCATCAATCATATCAATTCCTTTACCAAGTGTTTTAAGGTATTTTATTTCCTCGGTTTTAATGGTTTCTGAAATTTTATTTATATTTTTTTTAAGGTCAGGAAAGTCTAAACTTGTGTTACAGATAACTTCTGAACATTCGTATAAAAATGGATCTTTAATATTATGTTTGTATAGAAAACGAGAGGATCTTCTCAATATTCTTCTCAAGACGTAGCCTCTACCTTCTCGATCAGGTATTACATTATCATTTATCAGATGGCAGCAAGCCCGTATGTGGTCCAATAGGATTTTCTTTACATATCTTAAATTGCCAGTAAGTTTAATTCTAGAATTGATAAATTTATTTAATTCATAAAAAATTGAAGAATCATAATTATCTGATAATCCTTCCACGATAGCTTGAATTCTCTCTAAGCCCATACCTGTATCAACGCATTTTTGAGGAAGTTCTTCTAGATTACCTGAAGAGGTTTTATTGTATTGTGTAAAAACAAGATTCCATATTTCAATATATCTATCTTTAGGATCTCCTTCAGTTGGAAGCACACCATCATATTTATCCCCAAGATCATAATATATTTCAGAACATGGTCCACAAGGTCCAGTCTCACCCATTTGCCAAAAATTATCCTCGTCACCTAATACTAAAACTTTATTTGGATTAATCTTTATTTTATCAATCCATATATTCTTTGATTCTTCATCAGATTCATGAACAGATACATAAAGTTTTTCTTCATCAAGTGATAGATTATTTGTAAGAAAGTCCCAAGCATATTCAATAGCATTTTCTTTAAAGTAATCGCCAAAACTAAAATTTCCTAACATTTCAAAAAATGAATGATGTCTAGTAGTGAAGCCAATATTATCTAAATCATTGTGTTTACCACCTGCTCTCATGCATTTCTGACAGGAGACAATCGCTTTATCTTTTGGTTTTATATTACCTAAGAAAATATCTTTAAATTGCACCATACCAGAGTTAACAAATAATAATGATTTGTCATTGTTAGGAATTAGCGGGCTTGATGAATATTCTATATGCCCTTTACCTTTAAAGTAATCTATAAAGAGCTTTTTAACATTCATCTTTGTATTCATCTAAAGCATATTTTATCATTTTATGGTCAAAGCCTCGACCAATTAAAAAGGAATATATTTTTTCCTTATTAATATCTGATGATGCTTCCTTTATTTTTTTTTCTAACGCATTAAAGGCGCATGTTTGCCAAATTTCATCTGATATTTCGTAAAGCTTATTATTTATTAGACTATCTGATATTCCTCTTGCAGATAATTCAGATGATATCAATCTAGGTCCTTTATTTTTTTTTAACCTTGATCTAATGAATTCTTCGGTAAATCTTACATCGCACTGAATATTCTTCAAAGAAAATTCATTTAGACAAACGTCAATTTGATCACTCTCATATCCTTTTGAAAAAAGTTTATTTTTGAGTTCTAATTTTGAGTGTTCTCTTATGCTCAAATACTTTGTAATAAGTTTCGTAATATCACTATTCAGATTCTTTGGCATCGTTCTTGTTATCTTCTTTTGTAACCTCTTTGCCTGTTGTTGTTGCAATAATTTTATCTTCAATATCTCTAGCAATATCCGGATTATCTTTTAAGAAGATACGAGAATTTTCTTTTCCTTGTCCAATTCTCTCGCTGCCATAGCTATACCATGCGCCGGCTTTATCAACTATGTTATGCTTAACACCTAAATCAATTAATTCAGACTCTTTAGATACACCTTGACCATAATAGATGTCGAATTCTGCAATCTTAAAAGGTGGTGCGACTTTATTCTTTACAACTTTGACTCTTGTTTCGTTGCCAATTATTTCATCGCCTTGTTTGATCGCACCTACTCTTCTAATATCCATTCTTACAGATGAATAAAATTTTAGTGCATTACCACCCGTAGTAGTCTCAGGGCTTCCAAACATTACGCCTATTTTCATTCGAATTTGATTAATAAAAATTAGTAATGTGTTTGACTTTTTTATATTCGCAGTCAATTTTCTTAAAGCCTGTGACATTAGTCGAGCTTGTAAACCCATGTGTGAGTCTCCCATATCTCCATCTATTTCCGCCTTGGGCGTTAATGCTGCAACAGAATCTATGACAAGTGTAGATATTGCACCTGAACGTACGAGAGTATCTGCAATTTCCAAAGCCTGCTCACCAGAATCTGGTTGAGATAAAAGAAGCTCGTCAATATTGACACCTAAATTTTCAGCATACTTTGGATCTAATGCATGTTCAGCATCTATGAATGCAGCTGTACCACCTTGTTTTTGTGCTTGTGCTATAACTTGAAGAGCCATAGTAGTTTTTCCAGATGATTCTGGTCCATATATCTCCACAACTCGTCCTTTGGGTAATCCCCCTATTCCAAGGGCTGTATCTAGTGTTAATGAGCCTGTAGATATGGATTCGATGTCAGGATAAGCGGATCCAGCACCTAATTTCATTAATGCACCTTTTCCATGGTCTTTTTCAATTTGGCTGATAGCTGAATCTAATGCTTTTTGTGTGTTCTCTTCCATATTACTCCTCAAGTGAACTTTGAATAATCTATGATAGCAAGTAATTTTTGTTAATGAAATCGGATAAACACTTAAAAGCAAAATATACTGTTTTTTTACGATTGTCATCTCGACAGCCATAAAGTTCCTGAAAGTAAGTGCTCTGGTACTGTGAGGATTTTATAGTTATAAAAACTTGAGGTTCTTTGGAAGAATAATCATCATTTTTTTCCATTATACCGGTGGCGGATAAAGCGATATCTGATTTCAAAACTTCTAATAATCCTCGCGCCATCTCCGTTGAGACTTTCTCAGAGACTGCACCATGATTATTGATAATATTGTCTGGTATACCTAAAAGGTTTACTTTAACTTCATTTGAGTAGGCGATTATTGAGCCTTTATAGTATTTAGAAGAGTTTGATAAATCAGTTATTGATTTGGAAATAAATCCTCCGGTACATGATTCGGCGGTAGCAATAGATAGCTTATGTTTTATAAAGAAAACATGTATTTTTTTTAATTCTTCTGTAAAGTTATACATATGTATTTATAATACATTATCAAGTTTTTTAGTAGGAGATAGTAATGAAAAAGTTTAAAAAAATTCTAATCTATACATCATCTATTTTTATTGAAAAGACTGAAACAAAAGATGTCATAAAGTATCTATCAAAAAAAAACTCTTGTGTTGATATTTATGCACTCGAAGCTAAAGATACTGGTATTAACAAGAAAAAATACGACCTTGTTTTATCTATTGGCGGTGATGGTGTATTTATTTCTGCTTCAAAATATGCGTACAAAAAAGCAGTTCCTGTTTTAGGTCTTAATTTTGGCAGAATCGGATTCTTAGCTGATCTTGATAAAAAGCATTTTCAATCAAAAATACTTGATATACTTGATGGTAATTATGTAATTGATAAAAGAACATTATTGTCAGGTTCTGTTATTTCTAATGATACTCAACATAAATCTATATCTCTAAACGATATAGTTATAAACAATTGTGGCAAGTTGAAAATGATTGAAATGGATATTTATGTAAATCAAAATCTAATCAATAAACAAAGATCTGACGGTGTTATTATTTCGACTCCAACAGGATCAACTGCTTACGCTATGTCAAATGGCTGTCCAATAGTTAGTCCACAATCAAATGTTATGTGTATAGTGCCAATCGCACCACATTCATATGGACAAAGATCAGTTATAATTAATAATACTGACAACATATCAATTAAATTAAATAAAAAATCTATTAAAGATTCTCAAGTTACATTTGATGGTTCAAATAACTTAACTATAAAATGTCCTGATACTATTTTGATTAAAAAAGCTGCAAGACAACTTCAAATAATACATCCATGCGATTACGATTACTTTAAAATGTTATCGAAGAAATTAAGATATGATAATAAACCTTAGTTTTATTTATTCTT
>CBFHLA010000046.1:0-5696 GCA_965656575.1 Gammaproteobacteria bacterium | reverse complement strand
GAAGCTGTGAAATAATAGGTAAAAGGTATATTGAAAAAGCCGCTGTTAATTTTTCAAGCATTGCCGGTAAAGAATTACCAGCAAGCGCATTAGAAAAGACAGGCATAAAAGGCTTGAAAAGTTTTAATGCTACAGGTGTGTCAGTAATTATTCATCCTTGGAACCCAAAAATCCCATGCTCACATATGAATATAAGATTTTTTGAGGCAAATATAGGCTCTAAAAATATTTGGTGGTTTGGTGGAGGATTTGATTTAACCCCATATTTTATAACAGAAAAAGATGTGTTGTTCTGGAAGAACTCTGCAAAAGCATTATGTGATAAATTCAACAAAAACTTTTACAAAGAATATAACAACACTTGCAATAATTATTTTTACTTACCCCATAGAGATGAACCCAGAGGTATAGGGGGAATTTTCTATGATCAGCTAAACATACTTGATTATGCAAAATGTAAAGACTTTTCTTTGCAGTGTGCTAAGACATTTATTGATTCATACTCGACTATCTTTAATAAGAAAAAGCTATTAAAGTTTACAAAAAAAGAAAGGGCATTCCAACTTTATCGAAGAGGGAGATATGTTGAATTCAATTTACTTTATGATAGGGGCACATTATTTGGATTGCAGTCTGGAGGTAGACCAGAATCAATATTAATGTCTATGCCACCGTTAGTATCATGGAACAAAGATTATGATTTTAAAGATTACGAAAATAAATTATTAAAAATATTTAAACTAGCTAGAAAGTAAACTATCAACTAACTTTATATTTTTTTCTTTTTCGTCTTCTTTTAAATTAACAACCGCAGTAGTAAGTCGTGATACACAATTCATCTTGCCTGCTTCATTGAAAATTTCAATATTCCAAACATGTACAGACTTGCCGAGTGCAACGGCTTTAGTAATGCCTGTTACAATACCTGACCTAACAGGTCTAATATGGTTTGCGTTGATTTCTAGACCTACAGCTTTTTGTTTTTTCATATCAAGACATAGATTTGAAGCGATACTCCCCAATGCTTCTGCTAGAACACAAGATGCACCTCCATGTAATACACCTCTAGATTGACGTGTAAAATCTTCAACAGGCATAGTTGCTGTTATCGAGTCATCAGTAATTTCTGTAAACTTTATGCCTAAATGTTTATTTAAATTGTTATCTCTTAGAGCAATTACGTGCTCAAGTGTATAGTTTTCATGCCAAATTCTCATCTAAGACCCTCATATGTTAAAACTTGATAGATTAATATATCATCTTCTCTTAAAATAAAAAGGTAAATGAAAAACATATCAAAGCAAAATTTTCCAACACTAAGAATGCGTAGACTTAGAAGTGATGCTAGTATGCGGAAGCTGGTCACGGAAACCTCGCTATCTCCTCATAATCTCATACAGCCAATGTTTGTTATCGAAGGTAAAAATAAAACAGAAAAAATTACCTCATTGCCAGATATTAATAGGTACTCTATCGATAATCTTCTAAAAGAAATTAGAAAAATAATGTCATTAGGAATAATTGCAGTAGCACTATTTCCAAAAATTTCAAATAAATTGAAAACAGATGATGGAGCTGAAGCTTTTAATGAAAATGGTCTTATTCAAGAATGTATCAAACGAATAAAAAATAGGTTCCCAAATTTAATTGTAATAAGTGACGTCGCATTAGATCCTTATACATCACATGGACAGGATGGCGTTCTTGATAAGAGGGGATATATACTAAATGACGTAACTAATGCTGTTCTACTTAAACAAGCAATTAGCCAAGCAAAGGCTGGCTCAGATATTATTGCTCCGTCAGATATGATGGATGGAAGGATAAAAGTTATTAGAAATGGACTAGAAAAAAACAAATTCTTTAATACAAAGTTATTATCGTATTCAGCTAAGTATGCATCTAATTACTATGGCCCATTCAGGGATGCAGTTGGATCAGCAAATTCATTAGGTAAAGCTGACAAGAAGACTTATCAAATGGATTACTCTAATAAAACAGAAGCTTTAAGAGAGGTTGATTTAGATCTTAGGGAAGGGGCTGATATTGTGATGGTGAAACCTGCACTCCCATACTTAGATATAATATCATCTATTAAAGAGTCCTATAAAATACCTGTATTTGCATATCATGTCAGTGGTGAATATTTAATGATAAAAGCTGTTGCTAAAAATAAAGCAATAAATGAGCAAGCACTTGTATTAGAGACTTTAACATCTATCAGAAGAGCTGGCGCTTCATCAATCATTACTTACTATGCTAAAGAAGTTGCACAATGGCTAAACTAAAGTTTTCTGTAATAGGGAATCCAATTAAACATAGCTTATCTCCAGAAATACATAAATATTTTGCTTCACAGTTTAACTTAAATGATTTTGTATATGAAAAGATTGAAGCGACTAAAGAAAGTTTTAGAAAAAATATAGAAACTTTTTTTTTAAATGGAGGTAAAGGCTTAAATGTAACTATCCCATTTAAAGTATCTGCATTCAAATTATGTGATTCATTAGATACATCGGCTATCTTCTGCGGAAGCGCTAATACGCTTATATGTGAGTCGAATAAAATCAAAGGTTACAATACAGATGGAATTGGCTTTATAGATGATTTAGCTAAAAAGGAAATCGCATATAGCTGCTCAAATATACTAGTCATCGGCGCTGGAGGATCTTCGATGAGCATAATAAGCTCTCTTCTTCAACAATCAACGAAATCAAACATTGCAATTTTAAATAGAACGAAAATCAATGCAGATAATTTAATTACATTTTTCGAAAATGATAGACTAACGCTCCATAAAAGCGACACAGATTATGACTTGGTCATAAATACAACACCTATGAGCATGTCGAAAGAAGAAATAGTTCTACCGAATGATTTAATTAATGCAAAGACAATTTGCTATGACTTATTTTATAGTAAGACAAGAACAGCGTTTCAGTCATGGTCTTATGATAACGGAGCAAAGATATGCCATGATGGACTTGGGATGTTAATTCAACAAGCTAAACACTCTTTTGTGATATGGAATGGTCTTATCCCTGACGTAAATAACTTGGAAGAAAAATTAAGAGAACTTTAAAAAATCATTCTTTATGTTTACATAATGTTCTGCCGAATACTTTAAAAATTTTATTTCGGAATTTTTTAATGGTCGCATCTTCTTACATGGAGAGCCTATATAAAGATAACCAGACTCTAGAACTTTACCTGAGGGAACTAAAGACTTTGCACCAATAATTACATTTGATTGAATAGTTGATCCATCAAGTAACACGCTACCCATTCCAATTAATGCCATATCTTCAATGGTACATGCGTGAATTATACATCCATGCCCAACTGTTACATCTGCACCAATCTTACATTCATGCCCGGGAGAATATTCACTTTTATGAGTTACGTGGATAACGCTACCATCCTGTATATTTGTTCTGCTACCTATAGAGATCGGGTTTATATCTCCTCTTACTACTGATTGAGGCCAAATACTTACGTCATCTCCTAATGAAACATCCCCTATTACTGTTGCTTGTTCATCAACAAACACCTGATTCCCTAAAGATGGTATGAATTCTTTGAATTTTCTTATCATAATGTATGTTTAAATAATTATGTAAAAACTATATCATAGTCAAAAAATTAAAAGTAGGAGTAGATAATGAGCGAAAAAATGACAATGCGTGTAGGAGAAGCCCTGGTAGCTGGTGGACCAGCAGGGACAGCTGCTGAACCAGAAGTAATTATTGGTGAATTAGACGGGCCCTTTGGAACTGCGTTTGCAAATCTCTTAGGCGATCAGGCAAAAGGGCATTCAAAAGTACTAGCAATCATGAATACTGATATCATGGTCAAGCCAGCAACGCTGATGGTCAGTAAAGTGTCAGTAGACAATACAAGATACACCAACATATTAATGGGAACTGTTCAGGGTGCTATTGCAAATGGTGTTTTAGATTCTGTCAGGGACGGCACTATAGATAAAAATAAAGCTAATGAACTTGGTATTATAGTTTCAGTTTGGCTCAACCCAAGTGTATCTAAAGATGACAACTTAGATCATAAAATACTTTTTGATATTCATAGAAAAGCTACACATCAAGCTATTAAGAAAGCTATGAATAACGAACCTTCAATAGATTGGCTGTTAGAAAATCAAGATAATTTAATTCATAAGTATTATCAAATGGGTCTTGACGGAAAAATCTAAAATGATTAGCCAAATAAATAACTATTTATTATTAATGAGACTTAATAAGCCAATAGGAATTTATTTGTTGTTATGGCCAATGTTATGGGCGTTTTTTATAGCAACAAACGGCCAACCCAATATGTTTATCATGTTTCTATTCATAGTAGGTGTAATATTGACAAGATCAGCAGGCTGTGTGATCAATGATTTTTTTGATAAAGAAATTGATTCAAAAGTGGTGAGAACAAAAGAAAGAGTAGTCGCTAATGGTAAAGTAAGTACCACCGAAGCTCTCATTCTTTTTCTTGGTCTCATTGCTTTATGTATTTTATTGTTACTTATGATTGGTTTTGATATTTTAATCTATGCAATCGTCTCATTTTGTTTGATAGTAGTTTACCCGTTAGCAAAAAGAGTTATCAAAATACCGCAACTAATCTTAGGCATAGCCTTTGGCTCGAGTATTCCAATGGTTTACATTGCTGAAATAGGCGAAGTAACTGCCTCATGTATACTGTTATATTTAGCCACAATATCATGGGCTATAGCGTACGATACCTATTATGCTATCGCAGATAAAAACGATGATTTAAAAATAGGAAATAAATCATCTGCCATTTTATTTGGCGCCAAAGATATAAGCTATCCTTTCCAGCTTCATGTCCTAACTCTAGCCTTACTATTCATAGTTGGATTAATAAATGAGTTGGGATTATTTTTTTATATTTCTCTACTCATTGCGCTTATGCTATCTGTATATCAAAAAATATTAGCTACAAAAAGAATACCTTACCAGTGCATTTCCGCATTTGAAAATAATAATTATTTTGGATTAATAATCTTTTTTGGACTACTATTAAGCTACATTTATGAATAAAGATCTAAAGAAATGGACACTGGATGATATTGAGGATTTATATAGGTTGCCTTTTAATGATTTAATCTTTAAAGCTCAGACCGTTCATAGAGAGAATCATGATCCAAATAAGATACAAGTCTCGACATTGATGTCTATAAAGACTGGTGGCTGTCCGGAAGATTGTAAGTATTGTTCACAAAGTATCAAATATAATACTGATGTTGAAATAGAA
Source organism: Gammaproteobacteria bacterium (assembly GCA_965656575.1). Lineage (GTDB taxonomy): Bacteria > Pseudomonadota > Gammaproteobacteria > CACLCV01. The sequence goes on along the minus strand of CBFHLA010000046.1, from coordinate 413 downwards.
AAACTCCTCTCAGTTGATGAGGTTATTGACCAGGCTAAAGCTGCAAAAGCATCAGGTGCATCAAGATTTTGTATGGGTGCAGCTTGGAGAAACTTGAATGATAGCAACCTTGAGAAAATTAAAGGTATGGTCAAAGCTGTAAAAGATCTAAAATTAGAAACTTGTCTTACTTTAGGCATGTTAAAAAAAGAACAAGCTGAATCATTGAAAGAGTGTGGCTTAGATTATTATAACCATAATCTAGATAGTTCTGAGGAGTATTATAGTAAAGTAGTATCAACAAGAACTTATCAAGATAGATTAAATACTCTTGGGTATGTCAGAGATGCTGGAATAAAAGTATGTACGGGTGGGATATTAGGATTAGGTGAGGAAAATATCGACAGGCTTAAACTAATCGAAGTGTTATGTAA
>CBFHLA010000045.1:0-6223 GCA_965656575.1 Gammaproteobacteria bacterium | reverse complement strand
CTATCAAATGGACCAGGGGATCCTGCTGCATGTGAATATGCTATTGATAATATAAAAAACTTATTAAGTAAAAAAGTACCTATCTTCGGTATTTGCTTGGGATTCCAATTAATGTGTTTAGCAAGTGGAGCAAAAACATATAAAATGAAATTTGGTCACCATGGTGCTAATCACCCTGTTATTGACGTTCAAACTAAAAAAGTTTTTATAACTAGCCAAAATCATGGATTTGCTGTTGATATTGATTCTTTAAGTGATAATCATAAAATTACTCATAAATCTCTTTTTGATGATTCGCTTCAAGGTGTGGAACTGGAAGATACGCCAGCATATGGTTTTCAAGGTCACCCGGAAGCTAGCCCTGGACCACAAGATATATATAATTTATTTACAAAATTTATCCATAATATGAGAAATACTAATGCCTAAACAAAGCAGTATTAATAGTGTACTAGTTATTGGTGCTGGACCAATTGTGATAGGCCAAGCATGTGAATTTGATTATTCAGGTGTACAAGCATGTAAGGCACTTAGAGAAGAGGGTATAAAAACTATATTGGTGAATTCAAATCCTGCAACAATAATGACTGATCCAGATATGGCAGATAAAATCTATATAGAGCCGATACATTGGAGAAATATTGAAAAAATTATAGCCATAGAGAAACCTGATGCAATTTTACCTACTATGGGAGGACAAACAGCTCTTAACACGACACTAGACCTAAATAGACATAAAATTTTGAAAAAATATAATGTCAAAATAATTGGCGCTAGTGTTGATTCTATAGACATGGCTGAGGACAGGGAATTGTTTAAAAATGCAATGACTGATATTGGACTTGAAACTCCTAGGGCATTTGTAGCAAAAGATTTTGAAAAAGCACTTACGATTCAAAAAAACATAGGATTCCCAATTATTATAAGACCATCTTTTACACTAGGCGGTTCTGGCGGTGGTATTGCATATAATAAACAAGATTTTGAAAAGATCGTAAAAAGAGGTTTAGATTTATCGCCAACTAATGAAGTTCTTCTAGAAGAATCAGTAATTGGATGGAAAGAGTTTGAAATGGAAGTAGTAAGAGACAAGAATGATAATTGCATAATTATTTGCTCAATCGAAAATCTAGATCCTATGGGAGTTCACACTGGTGACTCGATTACTATTGCGCCAGCTCAAACGCTTACAGATAAAGAGTATCAAAATCTTAGAAATCAATCGATTAAGGTTCTCAGGAAAATTGGAGTTGATACTGGCGGATCAAATGTACAATTTGCTATTAACCCGGATAATGGAAAAATTTATGTTATTGAAATGAATCCTAGAGTATCTAGGTCTTCGGCACTAGCGTCTAAGGCAACAGGTTTTCCAATAGCTAAAGTAGCAGCTAAACTTGCTATTGGCTACACTTTGGATGAATTAAGAAATGAAATTACAGGTAATATTATTCCTTCATCATTTGAACCTAGTATAGATTATGTAGTCACTAAGATACCGCGCTTTGCATTTGAAAAATTTAAAGAAGCTGATTCTCATTTAACAACACAAATGAAATCAGTTGGTGAAGTAATGGCTATTGGAGGTTCCTTTAAAGAATCTCTTCAAAAAGCTTTAAGAGGTTTAGAAATTGGTATAGATGGTTTTGATGAAATAGATTTTGAGGAGTCACTATCACCTAAAGAAAGACAAGACTTAATTGTTAAGGAGATATCTACACCCTCTGCAAATAGAATTTTATATGTTGCTCAAGCTTTTAGAGAGGGAATGAGTGTTGATGATGTATTTGACTTATCATTTATAGATAGATGGTTTCTGAATCAAATTTTTGAGTTAATCTCCTCTGAAAATGAAATAAAAAATAAATCATTAGAGCTAGATGTTCAGAGTTTACCTAATTTAAAATCTAATGGATTTTCAGATCGCAGATTAGCAAAACTTTATAATAAAAATGAGAAAGATATTAGAAATTTTAGAAGTGAAAATTCTATTATTCCTGTCTTTAAAAGAATTGATACTTGTGCAGCTGAGTTTGAATCATCAACAGCATACATGTACTCAACATACTCCTCATTTTGTGAATCTAAACCAACTGGTAATAAAAAAATTATTATCCTTGGAGGTGGACCGAATAGAATTGGACAAGGAATAGAGTTTGATTATTGCTGTGTTCATGCTTCTATGGCTCTTAAGGATGCTGGATATGAAACAATTATGATTAATTGTAACCCAGAAACAGTATCTACTGATTATGATACTTCAGATAGACTTTATTTCGAGCCACTTACAGTTGAAGATGTAATGTCTATTATCGATATTGAGAAGCCTTGGGGTGTTATTGTTCAATACGGAGGACAAACCCCTCTCAAGCTTGCTGATGAACTTGAGAAATGCGGTGTTAATATAATTGGTACTTCTCCTGATTCAATTGACCTTGCTGAAGATAGAGAGAGGTTTAAAACTTTGATTCAATCACTTGGGCTTAAACAACCACTTAATGAGACTGTAACAAACTTTGAGCAAGCTAAAATATCTGCTGATCTGATTGGTTATCCACTAGTTGTGAGGCCGTCATATGTCTTAGGTGGTCGTGCTATGGAGATAGTCACTAATAACTCTGATTTAGAGAAATATATGAAAGAAGCAGTGAATGTTTCTGAAGACTCACCAATACTATTAGATAAATTTCTAAATGATGCAATTGAAGTCGATATAGATTTACTTTGCGATGGGAAAGATGTTTATGTGGCGGGCATCATGGAGCATATTGAAGAAGCTGGTATTCACTCTGGTGATTCTGGATGTTCACTTCCGCCATATACATTGAGTATGGATGTTGTAGAAGAACTTAAAGAACAATCAACAAAACTAGCTCTGGCATTAAAAGTTGTAGGATTAATGAATGCTCAATTTGCAATAAAGGATAATCAAATATTTTTACTTGAAGCTAATCCAAGGGCATCACGAACAGCACCTTTTGTTTCAAAAGCTATAGGCTTGCAACTGGCAAAACTTGGCGCTCTTGTAATGTCAGGCATTACGATAAATAAATTAAACTTACCAAATAAATTAAATAACAATTCTTATTTTTCCGTAAAAGAAGCTGTGTTTCCATTTTCTAAATTTCCAGAAGTTGATGTATTGCTTGGGCCAGAAATGAAATCTACAGGAGAGGTCATGGGTTTTGGAAAGTCATTTGGTGAAGCTTACTTTAAAGCACAGAGGGCAGCTGGTGTAATACTGCCTAAATCAGGCAATGTATTTATTAGCGTAAGAGATCATGATAAAGATGCTATATGTGAAGTAGCTAGAGAACTTATTGATATGGGTTTTAGTATCTATGCAACTTCTGGAACATTTCTACATCTTAAAGACTCAGAGATTGCATGTTCGAAAATTAATAAAGTTAAAGATGGCCATCCGCATATTGTGGATATGATTAAAAATAACGAAGTACATTTAATTATTAATACTACCGAGGGTGCTCGGTCTATAAAAGACTCTTTTTCTATAAGAAAGGAAGCTCAGAATCATAAAATTTCACTGACTACCACAGTATCAGGAGCTAAAGCTTTTTGTAAAGCAATTAAGTTTATAGATGATTTTGATGCACTCGATCTAAAACAAAGACATGAATCTCTAGTCTAGATTTTATGATTTGAACGTTGCTTCATTAATTTTATTTTCACTGCTAGCAACAATACAACTTATACATATATCGCCACTCACATTTACAGATGTTCTCATCATGTCTAGCAATCTATCAACACCTAAAAGTAATGGAATTCCTTCTAAGGGAATACCTACTTGAGAAAAGATAACAGTTAACATTATAATACCTGCACTTGGTATACCTGCAGTTCCTATTGAAGCTATTGTTGCTGTAATGACAATTGTTAATATCTCACTAATACCTAAGTCAATACCATAAAGACTTGCTAAAAAAAAAGTTGCACAACCTTGCATAATTGCTGTCCCGTCCATATTTATAGTTGCACCTAGCGGTACTGTAAAACTGCTAATTGATTTATCGATTCCACATTTCTCATTTGCTGTATTGAGTGTAAATGGTATTGATGCGCTACTACTTGAGGTACTAAAACTGAAAATAATTAGATCTTTAATATTTTTAAAAAATTTTCTAGGATCAAGTTTTGTAAAAATTTTTAGCAACACAGAAAAAGTAATAAAGAAGTGTATAAAAAGGCTAAAGACAACAATAAGAAAGTAGCCCATTAGCGGAGCTAGAGTTTCAGTTCCTTGAGTAGCGAATGTCTTAGATAATATGCAAAATACAGCTAGAGGTGTAAATGAGATTATGATTTTAACAAGTTCATTTACAACCATGTTAAATTGATGAATATACTCTATAAATGTATGTATTTTGTCTTGGATCCTACTTGCAGCTACACCTATTAACACTGAGAAAATCAATAAATGAATAATATTACCTTCACTGAGTGATTTAAAAATGTTGCTAGGAAATATATCAGATTTTTGATTTGTATTATCTAGCGAGATACTTGAATCTAAATTTGTTAATAATACAGCTTCAAATTCAATGAACGATGAAAATAGCAGGCCAATAGAGATAGCTATTATGGTAGTAAATACATACAAAGCCATTGTTTTAATCCCTAATCTAGAAAGTGGTACATCATCTGATAAAGATAAGATGCCACATACTATTGAAAAGAATATTAAAGGAATAATTATTAGCTTGAGAGCAGAAATAAATAAATCAGAAACTAAACTAAAGACTTTTATTATTATAAAATCAGACGTAAGGGTATCAGCGATAAATAAATTTAGGGTGATTCCGATTGCTGCACCTAAAATCATTGCGACAATGATTTTTTTTGTGAACGACATGTTTATTTTATAGAATCTAAAGCTGCTTGATAGTTGGGTTCATCTGCAATTTCTGAAACTAGTTCAGAGTGAAGAATTTTATTATCTTTTGAAATCGTAACTATTGCTCTAGTTGTAATCCCTGATAATGGACCATCGATTAACAAGACACCATAATCCTTAGCAAAGTTCCTAGATCTCATCATTGATACTGGAATTACATTTTCCAATGATTCTGATGTACAAAACCTCTTCATTGCAAAAGGAAGATCACTAGAGACAATTAGCATTACTGCATCGTCTAAATTATTAACTTTTTCATTGAAAATTTTAGTAGACTTTTGGCAAACTGGTGTATCAAGACTGGGAACTATGCTTAATATTTTATTTTTTCCTGAGAAGCTTTCTAGGTTTACATCATTCAATTCGGAATCTACAAGCACAAAGTTTGGTGCAGATGAGCCGACTTCTACAATATTGGAATTTGTATTAACTTCATTGCCTTTCAGTGTTACCTTAGCCATTGATATAGGGTATAACGATATGGCTAAAAAGAAAAGTACAAAAAATTGGCTAAATAAACATAGTAGTGACAGGTACGTTAAACTTTCGCAATTAGGAGATTATAGGTCTAGAGCTTTTCATAAGCTTCATGAAATTGATGAAAAATATAAAATTCTAAAATCTTCAAAAAATATACTTGATTTAGGTTCAGCTCCAGGCTCGTGGTCAGAATATATCACTAGAAATTATGAGGATAAAACCCTTGTTGCTATAGATGTGCTAGAGATGAAGCCTATACATAATGCGTATTTTATAAGGGGTGACATTAATAATAAAACTGATAGGGACAAGATATCTCAAAAAATGAACAAAGCAGACCTTGTATTATCAGATATTGCCCCTAACATAACAGGTATAGAAGATGTTGATCAGGCTAACTTTGAGAGGATTCTTGAGTCTATACTTGATATTTGCTTAGATTTACTAAAAATAAATGGAGTGTTAATTATGAAGTTTTTCATTGGTTCATCATATGATGAATCGAGAAAAAAACTAAAAAAGTCTTTTGATAAGGTAGCAATATACAAACCTCAATCATCTCGAAGCAGCAGCAATGAAATTTTCTTCATTTGTAATGGTTTCAAAGACTGATATCATTGAAATTAACGATTAACAATGTCAAACTTAGAATGATTCTAAAGTAGGGAGTATTATGGGAGATTTAGTCAAAAATTTAGTTATTTGGACTGTAATTGCGGTTGTAATTATGTCTTTATTTACAGGAGTAGGCGGTAGAAATACTGCGTCACAAGAATTTAATTACACAGATTTCATGCAACAAGTTCAAACAGGACAAGTTGAAGAGGT
>CBFHLA010000044.1:0-6289 GCA_965656575.1 Gammaproteobacteria bacterium | reverse complement strand
CTTCTTTCATATCTTGAATGTCGATTAGATAATGTTGTCTACAGATCTGGTTTTGGCTCTACTAGAGCAGAATCTAGACAACTTGTTAATCATAAAAATATAGAAGTTAATGGAAATCTTATAAATATACCTTCTTATCAAGTTCAAGCTACGGACAAAATCTCTGTCAGAAATAAAAGCAAAGATCAATCTCGTATTCAGTTTGCTCTATCAGTAGCAGAAACTAGAAACTCAAGCGATTGGATCGATGTAGACACAAAGAACCTAGTAGCTACCTTTTTAAGAGCTCCAGAAAGATCAGAACTTCCAAAAGAAATTAATGAATCACTAATCGTAGAATTATACTCAAAATAGCAGGTAACATATGAACACTATCACATTTTTAAAACCAAACTTAGTTGATATTGAGATGATCTCAAATTCAAAATCTAAAATAGTCATCCAACCTCTTGAAAGAGGATTTGGTCATACACTTGGTAACGCACTAAGAAGAGTACTATTATCATCTATGCCTGGATCTGCTGTTACGGAAGTTTCAATAGATAATATTCTTCATGAATATAGTACTATAGATGGGGTTCAAGAGGACGTTTTAGAAATCATTTTAAATATCAAGAAACTTGCTTTGGTGCTTCACGAAAAAGATAAAATAGAAGTAGTTCTCAGAAAAAAAGGAAAAGGACCAGTTCTAGCATCAGACATAGAAGATCATCCAAACCTTGAAATTAAAAATCCTGATTTTTGTCTAGCAAATATGACTAATGATAAAACTGAATTGGTTATTAATTTGACAATATCACAAGGTAAAGGATATCAGCCAGCTGTCAAAAGAAAATTCAATGAATTAGAAGATTTAGGAATCGGTAAGATGCAAATAGACGCCTCATTTACGCCAGTGGAAAAAGTATCCTACAGCGTAGATAATGCAAGGGTCAAACAAAAAGCGGATCTAGATAAACTTATTATAGAACTCGAAACTAATGAGACGATAGAACCTGAAGATGCAATAAGAACAGCCGGAAGAATCCTTAGAGAACAGCTTGAAGTCTTTAGTCATTTAGAAGTTAAAGATGATACACAAGATGTGATAGATGAAAATCATATTGATCCTGTATTACTCAGACCTGTAGATGATTTAGAATTAACAGTTCGATCTGCTAACTGTTTAAAAGCTGAAAATATCCATTATATAGGTGACTTAGTTCAAAGAAGTGAAAATGAATTACTTAAAACTCCGAACTTAGGAAAGAAATCACTAACAGAAATTAAAGATGTGCTTTCTACTCATAGCTTAACCCTAGGTCAAACAATTGAAGACTGGCCACCAAAAAATATTGAAAAAAGATAATGAGACATAAGAAATCAGGAAGACAACTCAACAGAAACTCATCACATAGAAAAGCTATGTTTAAGAATATGGCTGTATCTTTGTTTGATCATGAGCATATAGAGACCTCAGTAGCAAAAGCTAAAGAGTTAAGAAGAACGGCAGAACCTCTAATAACACTTGCTAAAAATGATACTTTAATGAGAAGAAGATTAGCTTATGCAAGACTTGGCGATAAGAGAATTGTTAAGAAATTATTTGAAGTACTTGGCCCTAGGTTTAAGGCTAGACCCGGCGGATATCTTAGGATACTAAAAAAAGGTTATAAGCAAGGTGACGCATCACCAGTAGCTTATGTTTTACTTTCTGAATAGTCTAAATCTTAGTTTTTAAATATTTTCCAGTATAAGAATCTTTACATTTCATAAGATCTTCAGGGGTACCATAGCCAATAATTTTTCCACCACCAGTTCCACCCTCGGGACCTAGGTCAATTATCCAGTCAGCTGTTTTGATTACATCTAGGTTATGTTCAATAATTATTAGTGTATTACCTTTCGATTTTAATCGCTCTAGCACAGTCAATAAATTCTTTACATCATAACTATGTAAACCGGTAGTTGGCTCATCAAGAACATATAGAGTGTGTCCTGTATCTGGCCTGATAAGTTCTTTTGCTAATTTTATTCTTTGAGCTTCCCCGCCAGAGAGAGTAATTGCGCTTTGACCTAATTTAATATAACCGAGTCCAACATCTGAAAGTATTAATAGTTTTTTATAGATTCTAGGATAGTTATGAAAAAAAACCAAAGCTTCTTCAACAGTCATGTCGAGTACTTCGCCAATATTTTTATCATTCAATTTTATTTCTAAAGTTTCATCATTATACCTTTGTCCATTACACTTTTCGCATTTTACATAAACGTCTGATAAAAAATGCATCTCAACTTTTATTTGTCCTTGACCATCACAATGATGACAAACTCCGTTATTCTTTCCTTTAACATTAAAACTAAATCTACCGGGTAGATATCCTCTTGATTTTGATTCAGGTTTCTTGGCAAATTCTTCTCTTATTAGTGAAAATATACCTGTATAAGTAACAGGATTAGATCTTGGTGTACGTCCAATAGGACTTTGATCAATATCAATTATTTTATCAATATAATCTATTCCATCAATTTTTTTGCAGTCAACATAACCTTCATTATTATCTAAAAGTTTGTTAACAATAGAAGTATACAGTACATTATTTATAAGGGATGATTTTCCTGATCCAGACACGCCTGTAATGCAAGTCAATAGACCTATAGGAATCTCAGCATTAATATTATCAAGATTATTTGCGCTAGCAGCAACTATGGACAACCATTCTTTTTTCGGCTTAAGTCTCTTTAGAGGTACTTCAATTTTATTTTTACCTGTAATAAAATCGGACGTGTGAGATGATGACACCTTGTTTAAATTTGATGGTTTTCCTGAAAAAACCACCTCTCCTCCATGGACACCAGCATTAGGTCCAATATCAACAATATAATCAGAAGTCATTATAGTGTCTTCATCATGTTCAACAACTATTACAGTATTACCTAGGTCACGTAAGTTCCTCAGCGTATCAAGTAATTTATCATTATCTCTTTGATGTAAACCTATCGAGGGTTCGTCCAATACATACATTACTCCAGTAAGTCCTGACCCTATTTGACTAGCCAATCTTATTCTTTGTGCTTCTCCACCAGATAGAGTCTCAGCACTTCTAGATAAGGTAAGATACTTCAAACCTACGTTATTGAGAAACAAGAGTCTTGAAATAATTTCAAGAATAATTTTCTCTGAAATTTTTGTTTTCATGCTATCAAGTTTTATGTTTTTAAAAAAAGATAACGCCTCTTCTACATTCATGGCGGTTATCTGATTGATTGACATTGCATTAACAAAAATATTACGTGCAGTTATATTCAATCTTTCTCCATTACACTCTCTGCAATCACTTTCAGTCAGGAATCTTTCATAATATCTTTTTATACTGTATCTAAATGCATTGTTATAATTTCTCTCAAATATATTACATATACCTTCCCATAGATCTGTTTTTTTTGTACTTATAAATTTTTTTGTTTTCTTATCTAGTTTAATAATAGTAAAATCTATCTCTTCATCTGATCCATAAAAGAGTACTTTTTTAAAACTATTAGGAAGGCTATAAAACTTTTTATTAATATCTATATCAAAATGATCAGCAAGCGATACTAACATTGAATGATATAGATAATTCTTGTCGTCCCAACCAGCTATAGCGCCCTTTGCTAGACTTAATTCGGAATTTTCAATAATTTTATTTTCATCAAAGAATTCATCAACTCCCAGTCCATCACACTTACTGCATGCTCCAGATGGTGAATTAAATGAAAATAATTTTGGTTCTAGTTTACCAATTGAATACCCACAATGAGGACATGCATATTTAGTTGAAAATATCTGATCTTTTTTATTTACCATTGAGGAGACATATATTATGCCATCCGATATATCAGACGCAGCATTAAGGGATTCTATTATTCTTAGTTTATTTTGCTCATTTATTTCAACCCTATCGATAATAACTTCAATATCATTTTTCTTTTTTGCATTTATGATATGACCCAACATGTGTTTTGAGATATCACTTATTTTATGAATCTCTCCATTTACTCTTACCCTATTAAACCCTTGTTGAGAATATGATTGAATGGTCTTTATATGTTCCCCTTTTTGGTTTCTTACTATAGGAGATAATACTAAGATAGTGTCTTGAAAATTCTCTTTTAGAAGTTTCTGATACATTTGTGATGTCGACATTGCATCTAGGCTAACCTTATGTTGTGGGCATTTAGGAGTACCTATCCTAGCATATAAGAGCCTTAGGTAATCGTATATTTCTGTTACTGTTCCAACTGTAGATCGCGGGTTATGTGAAGTTGATTTTTGTTCAATAGATATCGCAGGTGACAGTCCTTCTATTTTATCTACGTCAGGTTTATCTACTATTGATAAAAATTGTCTAGCATAAGCAGATAATGATTCAACATATCTTCTTTGACCTTCAGCAAATATTGTATCGAACGCAAGAGAGGATTTTCCTGAACCAGATAAACCTGTAATAGTAATCAGATTATTTTTTGGAAGTTTGAGATCAATATTTTTAAGGTTATGGGTACGAGCGCCTTTTATTTTGATAAACTTATCCATCGGACAATAATAACATTTTTTATATCCATAAACTCAACACTTTGCATATGCTATAATTATCTGATGTTTACGAGTGTAGAAAAAAAATCAGTTATTTTAATTACTTTAATATATTTTTTCAGAATGTTAGGTGCATTCATGATATTTCCTGTACTATCTGTTTTTGCTGATTCATACAATATGTCCACCCCTTTTCTAATTGGTCTAACGCTGGGTATCTATGGTTTAACCAACGCAATTATGCAAATCCCGTTCGGTTTGTTATCTGATTTTTTTGGAAGGAAAAATATCATCTTGGTTGGATTGACCATATTTCTTTTAGGGTCATTTATATGCGCAATAACAGACAATATTTACTACCTTATTATAGGTAGAGCATTACAAGGAGCTGGCGCAATTTCAGGAGCTCTTATGGCTCTTTTATCTGATAGCACTTCAGAAAATAATAGAACAATATCTATGGCAATAGTTGGCGTATCAATTGGCACTGCTTTTTTCAGTGCATTTATTATTGGACCAGTATTGTCTAAATATTTTGAATTGTCTGGCTTGTTCATATTTATTATCTTGTTAACAATGCTAAGTATTTTTTTAATGTTATCGTTTAAAAACACACCTGCTAAAAATGCACAATTCAATTTTAGTATAATGGATCTAGTTTTTGATAAAAGGCTAAAACCTTATTACATAGATATTTTAGTTTTACATACTGTACTTACATCCTTATTTATTGCTATCCCTGTAATGATGACTGATGTGTATTTGATTTCAGTAAGTGAATTCCCTCAACTTTATTCATCGATATTTATATTATCTCTAATAATTACTTTACCTTTATTGGGATATGATAGAAAAAACCCTATTCTAGTTAAAAACATTTCTCTAATAATACTCTCATTTTCATTAATATTTTCATTCCAATTCTATAATACTAATTTATTCATAATTATGATTGCTTTAATATTTTATATAGGGTCGTTCAGTGTACTAGAAGCAGGTATACCATCATCACTCTCAAAACAAACTAATCAAGAAACACGTGGTTTGACGATGAGTATTTATACATCATTCCAGTTCTTTGGAACGTTTCTCGGTGGTTTTATTGGCGGCTATCTTTATGATGTATATGGATTAAGTGGCATTTTCTTTTTTACTGCTGTAATATCTGTTATGTGGGCGTTAATTTGTCTTTCACGTAATTTCATAGGAGCAGATATTGTCAGTAAATAAAGTGATATTGTTAGGTAGGGTAGGTAATGACCCTGAAGTTAAATTTATGCCCAGCGGTAATGCAGTTGTAAATCTATCTCTAGCTACTAACAGGAAATTTAAAAATCAAGAATCTGGATCTTATGAAGATAAAACAGAATGGCACAGAGTGGTTTTTTTTAATAAACCTGCGGAGACTATAGGCCAGTATGTACGAAAAGGGCAGCAATTGTATGTTGAAGGAAGATTACAAACCAGAAAGTGGCAAGACAAAGATGGTATTGAAAAATATTCTACAGATATCATTTCAGATAATTTCACATTTGTAGGTAGCAAGGCTGATGCTTCAGATAATTTTGGATCTCAAAAAAGCCAAGACAGTAACGATTTTTCAAATCAAGATATCATTAAGGATGAAGACATTCCTTTCTAATAGATGTTAAATAATAAAAAGTATTTCATCAAATCACAAGGGTGTCAGATGAATTCATATGATTCTGATAAAATTGCAGATTTACTCTCTCA
>CBFHLA010000043.1:0-6590 GCA_965656575.1 Gammaproteobacteria bacterium | reverse complement strand
AGAATCCACCGTGTTGTGATGTTTGTCCAACAGGTGCGTCATTCAAGAGAGTAGACGGAATAGTAATGGTTAATCAGCACACATGTATTGGTTGTAGATATTGTATGATGGCTTGTCCTTTTAAGGCTCGTTCTTTTGTCCATGAAACACTCACGCAACAAAATACAAATGCACCAAGAGGCAAAGGTTGTGTTGAGAGTTGTAACTTGTGTGTCAACAGAATCGATCACGGGTCTGAAACAACTGCATGTGAAGATGCATGTAATAATGCAGGACATTTGGCTATTACCTTTGGTGACCTAAATGATTCAAAAAGTAAGATTTCATCAGTGATGAAGTCTAATAACCCAAGGAGACTTAGAAATGATCTGAGTCTTAATCAAAAAGTCTTTTACTCAAACATATGAACTATACATTAGAAAAACTAAAAACCTGTAGGTATTTATATTGGGGAACTTTTCTTTTCTTGGGTTTTCTTGTGTTAATAGGGCTAGCATCATCAGCTTATATGGAGCACGAAGGACATTATGTAACAGGAATGAATAATCAGATTGTATGGGGACTACCTCATATTTTTGCTGTAACACTTATAGTGATAGCATCTGGGGTACTTAACATAGCTTCTATGTCGTCTGCATTCAATAAAAAACTTTATAAGCCTTTAGCGCCACTTTCTGCTCTTTTCGCCATAGCTTTTCTAATTGCAGGCTTGATAATACTAGTACTTGATTTAGGCAGACCAGATAGATTAATAGTTGCCATGACAACGTATAATTTTAAATCTATATTTGCTTGGAATATCTTCTTATACTCGGGTTTTTTTGTAATTTTATCAATTTATATTTGGACAATGCTGGATTTTAATGTCAGCAGGTTCTCGTCTACAGTTGGAAAGCTTGCTTTTGGATGGAGAATTATATTAACTACAGGTACAGGATCGATATTTGGTTTTCTAGTTGCTAGGGAGGCATACTCAACAGCTGTATTGGCACCTTTATTTATAATAATGTCTTTACTGTATGGTACAGCAGTATTTTACATCTTATTAAGAATAATATCCAAGATGCAAAATATAACTATCCCAACTGAAATTACTGTAAATATTCGTAAACTAATAATAATTTTCTTATTAGCCAATATTTATTTTCTAATTTTATATCATATTACTAATCTATATATTTCAAAGCAGATTGCTATTGAAAAATTTATATTACTTGATGGTGGCGGTTACACAACTATGTTTTGGTTAGGTCAAGTAGGACTAGGTCTCTTAATACCATTATTCTATGAATTATCTAACAAGGAGAACAGAAACTTTCCACTAACAATCACATCTATAATGATAATTGTAGGCGGATTCTTTGCGGTAGCGGTTATTATTATTGGAGGTCAAGCATTTCCACTTAATATATTCCCTGACCATGCAATTATAGAATCAACATTCTTTGATAATGGTATTCACGGATATACACCTTCTATTTATGAGTATGGGCTTGGTATTGGCGGTACATCTTTGGCCTTAATTATTATTCTTGTACTAATTACTAATTTGAAATTTATTCCATCTAAAAAATAGTACACTCATTACTAATGAACTCAATATTGATATCATCGACAAAGAAGTCATCGGGTAAAACTATTGTCTCGATTGGTCTAGCTGGACTAGCTAGAAATCTAAAATACAATGTACAAACATTCAAAAAAGGACCTGATTTTATAGACCCATCATGGCTATCAGCAGCTTCAAAAGCTCCTTGTTATAATTTAGATTTTAATACAATGAATAAGAAAGAAATTATATCTAGTCATCATAATAAAATAAAGTATACAGATTTTTCATTAATAGAGGGAACAAAAGGTTTATTTGATGGCGTAGCCACTTCAGGCAATGATAGTAATGCTGAGCTTGCTAAAATACTAAATGTAGGAATAATTCTAGTCATTGATTGTAATGGAATGACACGCGGCATCGCGCCATTATTGTTGGGTTATAGTAAATTTGATAAAAAACTTAAGTTAAATAATATTATTCTTAACAATGTAGCTACATCTAGGCATGAACAAAAGCTTATAACTGCAGTAAAAGAATATACTGATTTCAAAATAATTGGCTCAATCCCTTCAATCAAAAATATGATAGACGAGAGACATTTAGGATTAATACCAGCGTTTCAACATACTAATAAAAATAAAATAATTAGAACTATTATCTCTACGATAAAAAATAACATCGATTATAAAAAAATATATCCAAAACATAAAAAAGAAAAAGTAAGACCTTTACTGCAAAAGATATTATTGAAAAAGAAACAGGTTCTAACGATAGGAGTCGCTAAAGATTCTGCATTCGGTTTCTATTATGAAGATGACCTAGAAAAAATTCGTCAATTAGGCCATAAAGTAAAATTCATAAATCTTATTAAAGATACAAAGTTACCTAAAATTGATGCATTAGTTATTGGGGGAGGTTTCCCTGAAACTGAAGCAAAGAAACTTGAAGCTAATATCTATATGAGAAAATCTATAAAAAAATTAATAGAAAAAGATGTTCCTGTTTATGCAGAATGTGGCGGGTTAATGTATCTTTCAAAAAAATTAAAATTTAAAAATAATACTAATAAAATGTGTAACGTATTTGATATTGAAATTAATATGAATAAAAAACCTATAGGTAGAGGTTACACTGTGTTGAAGCCCCACTCTCATCCTTGGGATATAAATACAATTAATATACATGCTCACGAATTCCATTATTCTTCAATTGTAAATGGAAAAAAGAAGTACAAATATGCATTTGATATCAAAAGAGGCTATGGTATAAATGGAAAGGTAGATGGTTTAATCTATAAAAATGCAATAGCATCATTCTCTCATCTTAGATCTACTGATGCATTTAATTGGGTTGAATATTTTATTAAATTTATAGAGAAAGTTAATGGTACAACAAATATTTGAAATAACAGATCAAGCAGCCAAGCAGATTAAAAAAGCAGCAGAAGTATCTGAAAGTACTGAATGGCCATTACGTATATCTCTTAATGTAGATGACAGGGGAAAATTTAACTATTTAATGGGTTTCGATCAGTCCAAAGAAGAAGATTTACAACTAAAAATAAATGGGATAAACATACTAATTGATCCAAATTCTATGATTAATCTTAAAAATACTAAACTTGATTATGTTGAACTAGAAGGTAGTGATAAACAGTTTATTTTTATAAACCCTAATGATCCTGAGCATAAAAAACCAGATGAAACGTTGGACAGTAATACTACTCATGAATTTAACTAGTACTTAGTTCCTGAGAGATTTTGGTAACGAAAATGTTACAGCTTCTTCTTTAAATTCTATCTGCTCTTTCGAAATTTTAGCACCTTCATCAATTAAATATTTAATCAAAGATTGTACTGTATGTTCAGGCGCAGATGCTCCAGCTGTTATACCTATAACTTTTTTATTACTCAAACTAGAAATATCAAGCTGACTTTCATGATCAATTAAGTAAGCACTTTTACCAGCTTGAACTGCAATTTCTTTGAGCCTTTGTGAGTTTGAGCTATTTTGTGAACCAACAACTATTAGGCAATCACAATATTTTAAAATTTTTTTTACAGCTTCTTGTCTATTTTGTGTGGCGTAACATATATCATCTTTTTTTGGACCCATTATTTTTGGATATTGTTTTTTAATATAGTCAATAATATTTTTTGTATCATCAACTGATAGAGTTGTTTGCGTAACATATGCAATTTTATTATTTTGTATCTTTAAGCTTTTTGCATCTTCAATATTCTCTATGAGATGAATCTTTCCTCTGTTGGAATTATATTGTCCCATCGTTCCTTCAACTTCAGGATGACCATAATGCCCAATTAAAATAACATCAGTATCTAAAAGTGCATATTTATGTATTTCAATGTGCACTTTAGTAACTAGTGGACAAGTTGCATCGAAAACCCTCAATTCTTTTTTTTCAGCTGCATCCTTTATCTCTTTTGAGACACCGTGTGCGCTATAAATCAATATCGATTTATCCGGTACTTGCTCTAATGATTCTATGAATTCAACACCCTTTTTTGTAAGCTCTTCAATTACATTTTTGTTATGTACAACCTCATGCTTAACATATATTTTTTCATCAAACATATCTATTGCTCTATTAACTATACCTATAGCTCTATCTACGCCAGCACAAAATCCTCTTGGCTTAGTTAATAATAATTCACAATCTTTAAGATTCATTAAATATCTCTAATATTTCTACTTCAAATATTATTTCTTTATTACATAAAGGGTGATTCATATCAATTAAAATATCATCATTTAGAATTTCTAAAACTGTTATAAAGTATGATCTACCATGATCAACTGTTTCTATGATATCACCAGGTTTGATTTTCTTATTATTTTTAAAGGATTTTAGTGATGTTTTAGTCACTTTCTTTTCATCATGAACACCAAATATATCTTTTGAAGAAAATTTATATTCTTTTTTTTCATCGCATCCCATACCGTATAGTGCAGCCTCTATTATTTGCGGTAAATTGCTTTGCCCAATAGTTATCTCTATAGGGGCTTTATCGAACGTTGTTTCAAATAAAACTCCATTACCTTTTAATGCATAATTTAAAATAACCTTGCTATTGTATTTAATTATGCTCATTTTTAGTCTTGAAAAAATGAATAATTATTAGAATTGCTCCTAAGCTAATAGATAAGTCAGCTAAATTAAAAATAGCTGGAAAATAGATATCATCATAATGAATGATTATAAAATCAGTTACTGAGTCATTATCAAATCTATCAAATAAGTTACCCCAGCCTCCTCCTAATATAAGAGATAATGAGATAACATAGAGGTAACCATTAGATAAGGTATAATAAAGTTCAATAGATATATATATTAAAATTAAAAATATTATTGATGTTAGTATCCACAAATAACTTTTATCTGTGTCATTAAATAAACTAAAGGCTACTCCATAATTATTGATAGTTTGAAAAGTAATATATGAGTTCACAATTTTAATTTCATTTAATGTGAGAGCATACTGTTTAGAAAAATAATCTATTATTAAAACTGCTATGATAATGAAAAGAGCAATTAAACCTCTTATGCGAATTTTCTGCATTCTCCATCACCATATACATTATCGGAACATCTTCTACATATTGTCGGATGATCTTCAATCGTTCCTACGGTCTCATTCAAATGCCAACATCTTTCACATTTATTATTTTGTGACTTTGATATAGTTATTGAGAGTTTATATGGGTTTTTATCAATCGAAAAACTATCGTTTTCATTGCCCAATCTCAGCGTACATTCTGAAACAATAAATACAAACTTTAGCTCATCAGAAATTTTATTTATATTCTCATATAGTTTATCGTTACAAATAAGATCTAATTTACACTCAAGAGATGAACCAACTTTATTGTTATTTCTTGCTTCTTCAATCATCCTGGACACAAATGGTTTAATTGAATACAGACTATCGTAAATATCTATCTCATGATCATCCATTGAAAAATCAATATCAAACCATTCTGTGAGATAAATACTATCTTTTGCGTTAGGCATCTTTGAATATATTTCTTCTGCTGTGAATGTCAATATCGGCGCAATCCACGAATTTAGATAACTTATAAGTATATGACAAGTTTTCTGAGCAGATCTTCTAGATAATCCATCACTTTTTGATGTGTATAACCTATCCTTAATTATATCAAGATAATAGCCTCCGAGTTCTAGGGTGCAAAAGTTTATAATATCTTGCATTAATTTATGAAATTTGAACTCACTATAATCTTTCTGAATTTGTATATTAAGTTTTTTAGCTTTGTGTATTATCCATTTATCAATCTGTACCATATTATCTAAATCAATGTCTGTTCCATCATAGTCATTTATATTTGATAGAAGAAATTTAGATGTATTTCTTATTCTCCTGTATGATTCAGAAACTCGTTTAATAATTTCATCTGAAATTGTCATTTCTTTTGAGTAATCTGTCATAGCAACCCAAAGCCTTAAAATGTCAGCACCTTTATCTTTAATAATTTTTTGTGGTGATATGATATTGCCGATAGACTTTGACATTTTCTGACCATCTTTATCTACAACAAAACCATGTGTCAAAACATTTTTATAGGGGGACTTCCCATACATAGCATGAGATGTTATCAAAGAGGATTGAAACCATCCCCTATGTTGATCTGAACCCTCAAGATACAAATCTGCGGTTTCTTCAATCCCTCTATTTTTTAAGACCGATTGATGTGTTACTCCAGAATCAAACCATACATCTAATGTATCTTTCACTTCCGTATAGCTTTCAATATCTTTTACCAGTAGTTTTTTGTCATAATCAATCCAAGCTTCTATGTTTCCACCCTTAATTATTTCTGAGGCCTTGTTCAGTATAGTTTGCGTATCAGGATGTAGCTCACTAGATTCTTTATGTAGGAAGAGAGGCAAGGGAACTCCCCAGTTTCTTTGTCTAGAAAGACACCAATCCGGCCTTCCTTCAATCATATTAAATATTCTATCTTGACCCCAAGATGGCAACCAATTAATAATAGGTAT
>CBFHLA010000042.1:0-6819 GCA_965656575.1 Gammaproteobacteria bacterium | reverse complement strand
GCCTTTTCCACAGTTAGCTGTTCCAAGTATAGAGAAAGATGATTCATCACCGACCATGCTTAGATTGTGCCAAAAGTCTTTTGTGATACCGCGGTAATTTGGATTTTTTACCACTCCTTTGAGTACTCCATTTTTTATAATAGTTCCTTTTTCACAACCAAATTGGAATTTATTTCTATAATCATCAATAGACCATGAGTTATTAGTTTCTAATAGAATGCCATCATCCACAGATGCAATCATATCTGAAATTGAGGAATCACCTGGCTCCATATTAATATTTCCCATTCTATCAATAGGAGGTCTATTCCAGCTAGTAGCTCTTGAACATGCAACATAATCTTGCTCAGCTCTTTGTGCGGAATAGAAACTACCTATGGGTCTTTTAAGAACCCCATTTTGTATGAGATATTTTTTTTCAGCAGCCGTTCCATCGTCATCAAAGTTATATGTGGCTAATTCAGTTTCTTGCTCAGGATTAAATGATATGTTTAGTAATTCTGATCCATACTTGTAATTTCCAAACATTTCTAGATTTACAAAACTAGAACCTGCATAATTTCTCTCATCTCCAAGTATTCTGTCTAATTCAAGTGGATGCCCTATTGATTCATGAATTTGTAATATCATTTGATCAGGAGCTATTAATGCATCAATACTATCGCTAGGGCAATTGGGAGCCATAGATAATTCGATAGCATCATTTGCAATAGTTGTTGCCTGATTAATCAAATCAGAATCTTTTAAAAAGTTGTAACCTATTTGTCTAGCATGAGCATGGCCGCCATATGTTCTAGTTTGGATTTGTTTTTTATACTCTGCACATGCGATTAGCTGAGGAAGTATATATGAAATATTTTGTCTAAACTTGCTGCCATTAGTGTCAGTAAAAAGTGTTTCTAATTTATTATATCTAAAACTAGCTCCCCAATTAGAAATAGCTGGCTTTGATTTTAAGGACTTATTTACTTCCATAAGATAATCAACTTTGTCTATATTAGATTCTCTTGCCCATGTATCTTTTTCATGAGTGAAATATTGACCATTATCTATAGACTCTTTCGGAGGTATAGGTTGATGAATTAATTTACCTTTTGTGAACTCAGACCAACTTTTAGCTTCATTTGTAGCTTTCAAAATTCCCTCTTTAGTAAGATTACTGGTTGCAGAATAACCAAATCCACCATTATGTATCACAGTAACCATGAGTCCTTCATCCTCAATAATTTCTATGGGTTCCAGAACATTTCTCGTGACAGAAAGAACATTAGTATATTTATTTACAAATCTAAATGAACAATAGTCTACATTTGGTAAGTATGTATTTATTTGTGTTAAAAATTCGTTTTTCATGTTTTTGCAGAAAATACATTGTATCATTTAAGTAAAGTTATGCATAAGATTTATCCTTTAATAAAAGATACTGACTTTCCGCAAATCACAAGATTATCATTGAAAACACTTCAAGTGAATCTTGGTTATAAATGCAATCAAAGTTGTTTACATTGTCATGTCAATGCAAGCCCAAAAAGAACTGAAATGATGAATAAAGACACTATAGATGAGGTTATTAATTTTTCTTTTAAGAATAATGTTGAAACCGTTGATCTTACGGGTGGTGCACCAGAAATGAATCATTACTTTAAGTATATGATTAAGAAATTAAGAGAGAAAAATATCAATGTTATTGATCGATGTAACTTAACTATTTTAGAAGAAAAAGGAATGTCTAGAATGATTGATTTCTTAGCTGAACATGAAGTAGAAATAGTAGCTTCACTTCCATGTTATAAAGATATAAACGTAGATGCCCAAAGAGGAAAAGGTGTATTCACTAAAAGTATAAAAGCTCTGCAGCGACTAAATAAAAAAGGATATGGTATGAATAAGAAATTAATGTTGAATCTTGTTTACAATCCACAAGGCGCTGAGTTGCCACCCAAACAGACGGAACTTGAACTTGAATACAAATCATATCTTCTTGAGAATTATAATATCTTGTTCAATAACCTTTTTACGATTACGAATATGCCTATAAATAGATTTGGTAGTATGCTAATCAGCAAGAAAATGTTTCATAGTTATATGAATTTATTAAAATCAACTTTTTCTCAAACAGCAAAAGAAAATGTGATGTGTAGAAATCTACTTAGTATCGACTATGAAGGTTATGTATATGATTGTGATTTTAATCAAATGCTAGGTGTAGATATGTCAAATAAAAAAACTCATATTACAGATATCAAAAAAGATGAGTTAGTAAATAAGATTATTGCTACAGGTGATCATTGTTATGGCTGTACTGCTGGTTCTGGAAGTAGTTGTGGTGGTGTAATCTCATAAAATCATGTTTTCTATAATCATTCCCACACTAAATGAAGAACATGTTCTATCTGAAAACGCTTCATTTTTTGAAAAAATAAAAGATAAACTCAATGCAGAGATTATTGTTGTTGATGGGGGAAGCGATGATGCCACAACCCATGTAGCAAAAAAATTTTCTTGTAAAGTAGTGAAGAGCAGTCCCTCAAGATCAAAACAGCAAAATATAGGTGCAAAATATGCTACTGGAGATTTTTTAATCTTTATGCATGCAGACACTATAATCAGTGATGGAGCGATTAAATATATTAAAATACTTACAAACGATTTTACATGGGGATTCTGTAAAGTAAATTTCAATTCAAATAAGACAAAATATAAAGTTCTTTCATATCTAATTAATTTAAGAAGTAAAATATTTAATTATGCAACTGGGGATCAAGTTCTTATAATCCAAAAGAATTTTTTTAATAAAAATAAAGGTTTTAAAAATATATGTTTGATGGAAGATATTGAGTTTACTAATAGAATAAAGAGAATAAAAAAGCCTATACAAATAAATGAATATGCATTTACGTCTGCTAGGAGATGGGAAGAAAAAGGATTTATTAAAACTGTCATTATTATGAGACTTTTGAGATTATTTTATTATTGTGGCGCTAACGATAAATTATTAAATAAACTTTATAAATGAACGCAGTAATAAACATCTTATCAAAAAATCCAGATCAAACAGATTGTAAAACAAGACTTAAAACGCTCTTATCTAAAGATGATAGATCTTTTATCTCAAAAGTAATGCTTGAGATGACATGTAAAGCTATTTCCAAGATTGATGTAAAAAAAAGATTATATTTATATCCTAATATCAAGGGAGATTTTATTAAAAGCTTGTCAGAAGATTTTAAATTATCTGTATCTATACAAAAAGGTGGATTTCTGAGTGATAAGATTTATTCAGTTTTAAATATACAAGATAAAACAATATCCAAAAGAATATTAGTTGGATCAGACATCCCGTCTATTAACACAAGTGATTTTGAAGAGTGTATTGGTCTCCTTGATAGATATGATATAGTTTTAGGTCCTTCAAAGGATGGTGGTTTTTATTTTGTTGGTGTAAAAAATAATACTCATGAAGTCTTTAAATATTTAAAACTAGATCATATTACCCTCAATAGGATGATAGAAGAATGTTTAAAATATAAATTTGATTACAGTCTTACTAGAGTACTCAAAGATATTGACAGCCTTGAAGATTTATTAGTTATCTGATGAATCCTTTTTTTTATGTAGTTCATTTAGCTTAGTATATTTAAGATACGTATTAAACATTGTGGTCAGAGCTACTCTAAATCCATTGCTTCCCTGAAATAAACCGCCTTTAATGATAAGTTTTTTGAAAAAAGCAAATAATGATCTGATAATTGGCCTTAGTAAGGACGGCATCTTTCCATCTTTAAATAGCTGCTGAGCGCTCATACTACTTCTAAAGTTCATTTTGCTAACCCATTCTTCCATTGAGCTATAAGTATTATGAATAATATGGACTCTAGTCTTATATGTTTTGGTGCTATTAACTGCTGCATGATCTGCCCTAGTATCATAGTTAACAAAGTTCTTATTATATAATCTCGTAACAGAATCAGGATAAAATCCAGCTGCTTTTATCCACTCTTCGCCACAAAAGTTTTTTCTTCTAAATGAATAACTATCAAAAGACTTATCGTCTAGATTAATTTTATTCATAAAATCTATCAAATCAGAATCCAAATATTCATCTGCATCTAAACTAAATATCCAGTCATTTTTTGAGTATTTTGAGGCTTCTTTTTTTTGAGCACCATCACCTAAAAAAGGTTGAATAAAAACTTTAGCACCAGCTGAAGATGCGATATCCCTTGTTGAGTCAGTGCTTTCAGAATCAAGAACTATTATCTCATCACATATTTTACTTAGGCTTTTTATAGCTCTAAGTATATATTTTTCAGCATTGAGAGTAATGATAGTGCCTGTAATCTGGTGCATACTTAAATTGAATCGATCATTTTCTCTAATTTATCAAAATGAGCATCATAAGCATACTGTTTATTCGCATAATCATAACCGTTTAAGATGAGTTTATTTCTTAGGTCAGAATCATTTAATAAAATATTTATTTGTTCTGAGAGATCTTTAGCATTTTTTGTTTCAAATAATAGTCCATTTTCTCTATTAGATATAATCTCTGGGACACCTCCTGCATTACTACCAATAACAGCAACTTTCATTAACATAGCTTCTGCAACAATTAGTCCAAATGTCTCTTCATAAGTTGGAAGAATAATTATGTCGAAACAGGGCATATATGACATAGGTGATTCTACAAAATCAATAAATCTGAGATTATTAGTTAAATTATAATCTGCAGCATCCTTTAATAGTCTATTTTTATATTCATTATCCATTGCATGACCAATGATGCATAATTGAATATTATCAATATATTGATTTATTGCATCTAATACTAAATGTTGACCTTTTTGTTCTTCAATGCGAGAAAAAATGCCTACAGTAGGAATATTTTCATTTAAACTATTTTTACTAAAAAATGTTTTTTTATCTACAACTTTTGAAGAAGGTGGTATTTCAATTCCATAGGTGAGCTTTTTTATCTTATTTGATGGTACTGGCAGATACTTTTTTGCTTCTGCTTTTAATTTATCTGTAATTACCAAAAACAAATCAATATTTTTATATACAAATTTATGATAAAAATCTTTTTTCGATCTAGACAGTTTCATTTGTCGATAAAAAATAATTTTAATATTTCCAGGAGTAAATATTTTTAATAAAACAGCAAGAAAGATATCTTTAGCCCAACTTACATGTAGAAATTCAATATTTTTAATTAAGATGTATTTGCGAAGTAATATGAAGTTTTTAATAAGTCGAAATACACCTTCATTATAACATTCTATTTTATTATCAGTAACGGTCTGTGTGATGTAAGATTTTCTTGCACAGCCAACATGTATCTTACGTCCTAACATCTTATAGTACTTTATTAGTTTTATGAAATATAACTCAAGTCCTCCCTGATCTGGAGATAAACAGATTGCTAATATTTTCTCAGTATTCATATGATGTGGCTATTATAGACTTAATCTGAATGGAGTAACAAAGAATAATTTGTAAGAAATATTATTTACTGTTGTAATACACATATGAAAAAGATTCTTGTGGTTAGAAACGATCGCTTAGGTGACTTGATGCTTATACTTCCTGCTCTGAGAATAATTAAAACATCTATACCTGGAATAACTATAGATTGTCTAGCAAATAAAAACTATAAAGAACTTAAGAATCTTACTCCATATATAGATAGTATTATTACAGATGATGAATTAAATATTAAAGTCTCTGAGAAAAAGTATGAATGTTCTATATCTTTTTTTTCTACTTTTTCAGTCGCGTATAGATTATGGAAAGGAGGCATAAAAAAAAGATATGCGCCTTCAACTAAGCTTGCTCAGATTTTTTACAACAAAAAAATTAAACAAAGAAGGTCAGAATCCATAAAAGCTGAATATGAATATAATAATGATTTAGCATTTTTCTTTTTAAAAGATAATGGATACGCCGCACAGAGAAGCTCAAATCCTCTGGTAGCTATTGAAAATAATAAGTCAATCCATAGTAAAGGGAAAAAAATTATCTTTATACATCCTTATACTGGCGGGTCATCAAAGACTCTCTCTGAGAATGATTTTTTAAAACTTTGTCATTCTTTGCAAGAATTTTGTGATTGTAAATTTATATTACATTGTGATCATAATGATTATGAAAAATGTCGTATCATAGAGAGAAAATCTAATTCACTAGATATCGAAACCATAAAACCAACTAATACTTTGAAAAAAATGTTTAGTAATATTATGCAATGTGATCTATTTATAGCAGGTTCCACGGGTCCACTGCATGTCGCAGCAGCAATGAATAAAAAGACTGTTGGTTTTTATCCATTTAAAAAATCATCTACTGCTCTAAGATGGGAAACTATGAATAGTGATAATCAGAAATTATTTTTTACAGACACAGGTAAAGGTGATTCAAATTTAACTATAAATATTCCAAAAACTGCAGAAGTAATTTTTAAGAGACTACTGAGTTAATCTAGCTATCGCAGATAAAACCGTATCAACTGTTATATAATTAAGGCAATTGGTATGTCCTAAAGGACATGATCTTTTAAAACAAGGGCTACAATCTAAATCTTTATAAATAACTACATGTTTACTCTTTTCACATAATGGAGGTGTGTATTTTGGAGAAGAAGAACCATATATTCCGACTATAGGTACATCAACTGCTGAGCTTAAATGCATTAAACCAGAGTCATTTGAAATCACACATTCTGCATTTGATAAAACTTCAACCGCATCTTTTAGGCTTGTCTTGCCAATAAGATTAATTATATTATTTGACTCTAAATTATTTATCTTATTTTTTATGGAG
>CBFHLA010000041.1:0-7101 GCA_965656575.1 Gammaproteobacteria bacterium | reverse complement strand
ATAAATAATAGAATTGATAAGGAAAGAATTATATTTGCTGATAGAATTGACTATGGTGAGCACCTTAAACGTATTCAACACATTGATATAGCTCTAGATACCAGAATTTACAATGGTCACACAACAACTATTGAAATGTTGCAAGCTGGAATTCCACTTGTTACACTCGAAGGCAATCATTTTGCATCAAGAGTTAGCGCGAGTATTTTAAAAACATTAGAGATAGAAGAGCTTATTACGAAAAATTATGATGGATACAAAAATAAAATTGTATCTCTTATTAATAATGAAAAACGTCAAGGTATTAAAGATTTAATCAAAAAAAAAATGCAGACTTCTCGATTATTAGATATCAATTATTTTACTAAAGAATTTGAAAAGATTATTTTAGATGCTATCACTAAACGCTTTTAGCTTTATTGACTATTAGTATAGCGTCTTTTGTGATTCCAACATCATGAACACGCAAGTATGTAGTTCCTTTTAATGCACACAATGTAAATGATGCTACATTTGCAACCTTAAGGTCATCTTTCGTTTCAATTCCATTGAATAAGGTTGAAGAGTATCTTTTATTACTCGTTCCTATACAAATTTTATTATGTATTTTCTGAAGAAAGTCTATGTTCTGAAGGATTGTAATATTATCATCACCAGATTTTCCAAAACCTATGCCTGGATCAATTATTATTTTATCTTTATCAATCCCCTTATCTAAGCACAATTTTATACGTTCATTAAAATATGTATCTAACTCCTTAAGTATATTTTTGTAATCTTTATTGATACCCTTTTGATGTTCATGAGGCATATGTGTCATTATGTAATTACAACCAAGTTTTGATACAATCTCCAACATTTTTTGATCATGAGTTCCTGATGATACATCATTAATGAATGAAATATTCTTATCAGAAAATGCATCAACAACTTTACTTGATCTAGTGTCAATACTTATGTCGATAGTATATTTATTTGTTATAAACTCTATTATAGGTTTTAGCGTTTTAATTTGATTGTCTTCATCTACATCTGAGAAACCAGATCTGGTAGATTCAGCTCCAATATCAATAACATCAGTACCCTGCTCTATCATCTCTGAAATATGTTTTTTAGCAGAGGATAAGTCATAGTACATTCCTCCATCAGAAAAGCTATCCATAGTTAAATTTAGAATACCTATTATTTTTGTCATAATTTTTTTTGCTTATAAATATAAATTTCTTTTTTAAGGTCAATAGACATCAAATCTTTAGCTATAATAACTTCATGCGAAGTATTCTTTTTAATTTGTTTTAATATTTCATTATCTGAAGTGCCGTCAAGAGATAGAACATGATTTAAAATAGTAAGCCTTGGCTTAACGGTATTAATAATTTTTGAAATTTGTTGAGTGTCAGTGTGGTAAGAAATTACACCTTTAGCTTTAGGATATTTTTTTAAAGTATGCTCTGATGCGTGAGCAATTTCATGAATCAGTAAATCACAATTTTTTGCTTTTTCTAAAAGCTTCTCAGAGTACGTAGTATCTCCTGATATAACCATGCAGTAATTATTATTAGATATTTTAAATCCAAATGCATCTGTAAATGGTTCATGTTTTACTGAAAATGCTTCAATAGTTAATCCATTTTCTTTGTGAACATAGCCGTCAGAAATAATTTTTATGTTTGCTTTTAAATTATTCTTATCAAGTTCTTCTGGAGCCATACTTCTTACTTTAATATCTTCCTCAAACGCTTTTACAGTACTATCAATAAAGTTTCTTGTGCCTTTCGGTCCAAATACATTCAAAGGTGATTGTCTATGATAAATCCAACCAGTCATTAAAATATCAGAAAATCCAAGTATGTGATCAGAATGCAAGTGTGTGAAAAAGATATTATCTATCTCATGAGGATAAATATTTGATTGGTTTAGTCTAAGAAGTGCTCCTCGACCCGCATCAAAGAGAAATTTATCATTTTTATGTTCTACAAGTATTGATTGAGAAAACCTATCTATATTCACCCTAGGAGTTCCGCTGCCTAAGATAGTAATTTTAATGATATCTGCATAGTTATTAGTTGATAGAATAATTAAAAATAAAAAAACAAATTTTCTCATCACTGTATTGTAATATAATTGAACTCATATGGATAATAAAAGCAAAATAGAACTCACCAATTCAAAGAGACCGGATACATCAGAGATTACAGTAACTGATGAGTATAATACTGAGAGGCGTTTTCCTATTACAGGAGAACTGCCTCTTACTATTTTTTTAGATAAAAAAGAAATAGTAACTCTTATGACCCTAGGACACTATCCAGAAGCATTAGTTATTGGTTACCTCAGAAACCAAGGTATTATAGATAAAATTTCTGACTTGAAATCTGTTCATGTCGATTGGTCTGTAAATGCTGCAGCAGTTACCTCAAAAGGATTAGATCTTGATAAAGTAAATAATAAACTTAAACATAAAGTTGTTACCTCTGGCTGTGGTCAAGGAACAACCTTTGGTGGAATAATGGATGAACTAAAAGAAAAAAAAGTTAGTTCATTTATGATCAAACAATCAACCATATACAAACTTCTAAAATTACTACATGACAAAAATGAAGTTTATAGAACATCTGGTGCGGTCCACGGTTGCGCATTATGCAATAGTAATCAAATATTAGATTTTGTTGAAGATGTGGGTAGACATAATGCAGTAGATGCAATAGCAGGAAACATGTGGCTAAAAAATATAGATGGTGAAGGAAAACTATTCTATACAACAGGAAGATTAACTTCGGAAATGGTTATCAAGGTTGCTCAAATGAATATAGGTGTATTATTATCTCGCTCAGGAATTACAGAGATGGGACTAAATGTTGCTAAAGAGACAAACGTTATTTTATTGGGCAGAGCGAAGGGTAAGCATTTCTTAGTTTATAATGGTAGAGAAAATATTGATTTTGACTCAATTCCAAATCCTAGACCAGAGGGCGCTTCTGATGTATGGAAAAGAAGGTAGTGTATTTAAATTAGTTTATTTACTACCTGGCCAATTTGGCTAATTGAAACAGTTACAGTTTCTCCAGAAACCATAGGCCCAAGGCCTGAATTGGTTCCGCATGCAATTATATCTCCTGGGTTCAATGTCATGTCGTGTGATAAGAAGCTAACAATTTCATAAACATTAAAGAACATATCGCTAGTATTATAATCTTGCTTAATCTGACCATCGACAGTTGTTTTTACTGATAGAGCCATAGGATCGACATCAGTAGCAATACAAGGACCGAATATACCAAATGTGTCGTAGCTTTTAGATCTTGTCCACTGGTCAAAAGTAGGATCTTTTTTAACTAAATCCATTGCTGTAACGTCATTTATACATGTAAAACCAAAAATATATTCTGATGAGCCCTCTATAGAGACATCTTTACAAGTCTTGCCTATTACAATTCCCAGTTCACCTTCAAAAAAAATGTTTTCAGTATATGTTTTAGGGCGAATTATATTTTCTCCTTGTTCGATAATACAAGAAACTGCTTTATTTAAATAAAGTGGATTATTTGGCTTAGACAAACCTTTTTCAGTCGCTAATGATTGATAATTATTCCATAAAGCTATCATTTTAGATGGCTTACATGGGTTTACGATAGTGACATCTTCGACTTTTAATCTAACATCAGTCTTAGATGGATTATTAAACATATCGCCTTCATAAACGGTGACAATATTATTCTCAATTAACCCAAAAGAACTAAGTTTATTATTTGTAAATCTTATCCAGTTCGACATTATGTTATATAATAATTTGTGTAGGTATTCTAAACGAATTAATGAATAAAAAAAAGCCAAGAATATTAATAATCAGGTGCGGTCTATTAGGTGATACGATTGACTCAACTGCTGTTGTAAAACCATTGGTTGATCACTATGGTGATGATTTGGAAATAGACTGGGTAACTAAACCTAATATAAAAAATCTTTTCAAGTATGATAAAAGAATTTCACCTATATTATTAAAGTTTACAAAACTACCATTGTTAATTAATTTCGGAAAGCTAAAAATTATACTTAATTCCTATCTGAATCCATACAATGCTGTAATAAATCTAGAAGTAGATACTAAGTTTGTGAGTCTTGCAAAGTTTACAAGGTCACCTATCAAAGTTGGAATGCCGTATAAATATATTGCAGAAAATAGAAAAGGTGAACATAGAGTACATCATCAATTGAGGATTATTAAATCACATTTTAAAAACAACCAATATGATAAAGCATATCCATATCTAATAGGCTCTGGTATCAATATAGAAGAAAAATATAATATAAAAAATAACTATATTGTTCTATGTCCAACCAATAGTAAATTCAAAAAAAAGAATTATAGAGGGTATAGAGCATGGCCAATAGAAAATTGGAATGAACTTATCAAAATAGTCCTAAATAAAACTAATGTTGATATAGTAATAACTGGTGAAGAGAATGAAAAAGATTTCATTAATCAAATTGATTTGAACAACGAGAGGATTCATAACTTGTGTGGAAAAACTGATCTACCAGACCTTTATGAAGTAATGAAAAATAGTGATTGTGTCATCGCTAACGATAGTGGTGCTGTGCATGTAGCAGGCGTGAGCTGTAAAAAAGTAATATCACTTCATGGTCCTACACCATTCAGTGAAACAGGACCATATGGAAATTTTAAAAATCAAATCATAGAGGCAAATATTAAGTTAAAGTGTTCTCCATGTTACAACACAGATGTTATGAGAAAATGTAAACAAAATAGATGCATGATAGATTTATCTCCAGAAGTAGTATTCAAGTATATGTAAAAAATTATTTATTTATGAATCTAGATATATGAGATAAAAGTGATTCTTGCTTATCTTTCCTAAAACCTTTCTCTTCGATATCTTCAGAGAGATTTTTAAGAACATTATTAATTTTTTCTGATAGTTTTGAGTATTTACCTAAATCTCTTATCAATAAAATAACTATAAATACTAAAATTGGAAACATAACAATTGAGGTTGTAGTATAAGCAGATACAAACAGTTCCAATGTCATTTTTTTGCGGACTCAAGCTGTTCAAGCTTTTTCTGCATTAGAGTATCTATTTTATTTTCTAATTGAAGATTATTTTCTCTAGCAGTGTTTAAAGTAATTTTATTATTTTCAAAATCTTTCCAAAGTTGAATCCTCTCTTTCAAGACATCAAGAGTTACTTGATGGTAGTGTCTCTGAAGACGAGTCATTTTTTTCATAAAAGGTGTCAATATATCATTCCTAGCATCATATCGGCATTGAAGATGTTCTGAAGATTCTGTTATCTTCATACCCTTCTTTGCCAACTTGTTTAGCAAAACCTTTCCTTTGTCAGAAAACTCACATTGTATCATTTGGTTATATGATTTGTTTCTTGCTTCAGAAAAACTGAATTCAGGAAATTGATAAACAACAGTATCTGATATAACATTACCATCTTTAGCAATATCATGGTCTAGGTTTGTACTCAAGATAACTTTAATTTCATTACTTCCAACAGGGAGTATTCTTAAAAAATGGTATTCACCATAAACTCTGCTTACATATTTCCCATTTATAAAAAGTTTTCCATATCCCTCTGAAGGGATATTATTTTTCATATCTTTTTCAGGCGTAAAAACAAAATTCTCAATTTGCGTTCTTATTTGATAAAAAGATTTATTTTTTATTAATGTAACTTTTACAGACGGTATATTCTTGTCTGTAACTTCCACTTTAGGATTATAGTACTCTTTCCAAAACTTTATTCTTGATTCATTGTCATCATGAGCTTGAATTGGACTAGTTAATAAAAAAATAAGAGAGAGATTTAGAATAATTTTTTTCATCTAGGGTCTATAGTATCAAAATGTATAGAGAAATTCCCTTTTTTCTTATCTTCATAATATAGCTTAAGGGTTTTTTCAATCACCGTGAATGCTATATCG
Organism: Gammaproteobacteria bacterium; assembly: GCA_965656575.1. Lineage (GTDB taxonomy): Bacteria > Pseudomonadota > Gammaproteobacteria > CACLCV01. The sequence goes on along the minus strand of CBFHLA010000041.1, from coordinate 1,144 downwards.
TCCCATGGAATTTCAGACTCACTAAATAATTCAACTTCTTCACTTTCAGGTCCAGGCGAATATTTACCATCTAAAAGTTTGCCTACATACATCATATAAATTTGGCTAATATGGCGTAAATCACACATAAAAAATAGTTGAATGTTATCTGATTTAGCATTCGCCTCTTCTAATGTCTCTCTTAATGCACCCTCTGCAACAGTTTCATTATTTTCTAAGAAACCAGCAGGAAGTGTCCAGTAGCCTGATCTAGGTTCAGTAGCTCTTTTACATAAAACTATTTTATCTTCCCATTCTAATATACACCCTGATACCACTTTTGGATTTTGATAATGAATATGTTCGCATACTGTACAAATAGCTCTTTCTTTATTATCTCCCTCTGGGATTTTGAATTCCGTCGGGGATCCGCATACTATACAAAATCTTTGAATTTGCTTGTTAGCTGAAGACATATTAAACAGCATCGTAACATACTTGTACCTTTGATTTGAAGAAATAAGAAATTATATTAGCCTGAAAAAAGTAGGAAAATGTTATCTGAACATGCCCTTTAATAAGTTTAATTATATTATCTTTTTATTAAATATCTCTGTATAATATCTCAAACTGTTAAGTCCCCATCGTCTAGAGGCCTAGGACACTGCCCTTTCACGGCGGCAACAGGGGTTCGAATCCCCTTGGGGACGGTCAAGTTTTAATTAAGCCCTTAATGTACAATGCCTGTAAACACTTGTAATATTTTGACCCCCTATTTGACCCCCTACTTAATTTTAAAAGAAAAAATATTTGTAAAGAAAAGTGTGCGTGTAAGTAGGTAAAAATCTAATTACCAAATGTCTTCAACGTTACTTGCTGTTTGTTAATGTAGATATACGTGTCTTTTCTGTGATTTTTACTGTCAAAAATAAATTAACTTAGTTTTTGTTGCAAGATTCCATGCAAAACTTTTTAAGCACCTTACGAATAGAAATATTCAGTTGTTAATGTTAGTATAATCATGTTATTAATATTTCAAAAAAAACAAATCTATGTTTTGACTTAGACGGCACATTTCTCAAGTCGCAGAATATACATAATGATTCACTTTATCGCTTTATAGAAAATCATAGAAAAGATATTAATCTAATTTTTAATACAGGAA
>CBFHLA010000040.1:3563-7598 GCA_965656575.1 Gammaproteobacteria bacterium | reverse complement strand
TAGATTGCATTTAATTCTAATACGCATGTTGAAATCCATAGATAAAAGATGGTAGACAACAGTTAGTTTATATTCTTCAACTTCATCTTCATTGACAAAATCGATTCTACTATGTGATTGAGGATTTATACCTCTATTATATCCGGATGATGTAGCTTCTTTTGTTTCCCATTCTGATTTTCCATAATCAATAAAATCAACTGCACAAAGATCGATCAATTGAGTAAATTTTAAATCTTGAGATTCTTTGAGTATTTTAAGAAGTTTTTTAAGATTAGTTTTTTGAACAGTAAGAGTGACCATATCATTTTCTGAATAGTCGACAACCAGCTCATTTACGAGTTTCTTGATCTTGTTCATAAGTTATTTGATTTTTATTCTATTTTTATTTCTAATTTTATTCTGTAATTGAAGAATGCCGTACAAAAGTGCTTCAGCTGTTGGAGGACATCCAGGAACATATACATCAACTGGGACAATTCTATCGCAACCTCTTACTACTGAATATGAATAGTGATAGTATCCACCTCCATTAGCACAAGAACCCATTGAAATTACCCATTTTGGATCTGCCATCTGATCATATACTTTCCTCAAAGCTGGAGCCATTTTATTAACAAGTGTCCCAGCTACAATCATGACATCGGACTGTCTTGGGCTAGGTCTAAATAACATTCCAAATCGATCCAGATCATATCTTGACGCACCAGCATGCATCATTTCAACAGCACAACATGCGAGACCAAATGTCATAGGCCATAGCGATCCTGTACGAGCCCAATCAAACAAACTTTCAGAATCTGCAAGAACAAACCCATCTCTTTTTATATTTTCTAATCCCACTCTAATGCCCCTTTTTTCCATTCATATATAAATCCGACAAGCAGGATAAATAAAAATATTGCCATAGCTAAAAATCCTTCGTAACCAATATGATCTAAAACAACAGCCCATGGAAATAAGAATGCAATTTCTAAATCAAAAATGATAAAAAGAATAGCTACTAGATAAAATCTAACATCAAACTTCATTCGACTATCTTCAAAAGGTTCGAAGCCACACTCATAGGGAGAATTTTTTTCATTATCAGGATTAGCTCCGCCAAAAAAGAATCCGGCTGATAACATAACAACTGCAAACGCCAGAGCAAGTATTAAAAATATTAATATAGGTAGATATTCAAATAACATGTCTTATTATATCCTATATATATACAAATATAAGAGGCATTATAGAAAGATGGTATTAGATAACAAACTAGAAACACTAGAAAATGTAAGAGAAAATATTTCATATAATCTTTCAGAAGGAGTGACAAATAGAAGGTCAGATTTTAGAACTTTTACATTATGTTCACAGGGAGATTATCCCTCAGGAAGAACGGTAGTATTACGTGGATATGATTCATTAAATAATATCATTACCTTCCATACAAATTCTCGCGCTCAAAAGATTAAAGATATAAATAAATGTCCGCATGTGAGTTGTATTTTTTATAGTAAGTCTCTTAAAATACAAATTAGGTGTTTAGGTGATGCTTTAATCAACCATAAAAATAATAGAACAATAACTTCATGGAATAAAATGAATGATATGTCTAAAGAATGCTATTTTCAGGACCCTCCTCCCGGGAATCAAATTAAAAATTATAATACCTTCTCTAAAAATATAGCTTCCTGTGAAAGTGATTATTTTTGTGTGATAGATGTAAAAATTCAAAAAATAGATTGGTTATTTTTAAAAAGAGAAGGACACAGAAGAGCAAATATTTTCTTCAATAATAAAGAGAACGACTCATGGGTAAGTCCGTAAACATGCCGATGGCCGGACTCGAACCGGCACGACTTGCGCCACTGCCCCCTCAAGACAGCGTGTCTACCAGTTCCACCACATCGGCTTAAGGTTTATTGAATTCTTCTTTTGTATCAGTAATTTCTTCTTTTACAGAATCATTAATCAAACTTTTTGAACCTGATGATTTGTTTGATGATATGTAGGCTAAGCTTAAACTGGTTATAAAAAAACTTAGCGCAATTACAGTTGTTAACTTATTCATAAACGTTGCACTACCTCTTGCTCCAAAAACAGTTGAAGAAGCGCCTGAGCCAAAAGCAGCCCCTGCATCTGCACCTTTACCTTGTTGAACAAGCACTAGAACAATTAAAATTACCGCTAATATGATATGAATAGTTAGTATTGTAGTTTGCATTGTGTAGTTATCTCAAATTGTGGAACAAATATCAATAAATTTTTTCGCATTAAGTGATGCTCCGCCAATTAAAAGACCGTCCATATGCGGTGTTTTCATAAGCGAGTGAGCATTTTCAGGAGATACACTTCCGCCATAAAGTATTTTTATAGATTTATATGCTGGGTTGAACTTATTGATAGTGTTGCGGATATATTTAAATGCATCTATCAAATCTTTATCTGAGGGCACTAAACCAGTGCCTATTGCCCAAACAGGCTCGTATGCAATTATAATATTATTAGATTTAATTTTGAGCTTATTAAATATTTTTTTTACTTGAGCATTAAGTATGGATTTTGTTTTTTTATTCTTAAACTGATCTAGTGTTTCACCAATACAATATATAACTTTAATATTATTTTCAAAAAGTCTAATTACTTTTTCGAATAACATATCGGGACTTTCATTAAAAACATGTCTTCTTTCTGAATGTCCAACAAGACAATATTGTATTTTAGTATCTTTCAACATCGATGATGAGATTTCACCTGTAAATGCCCCATCATTATAAGCTGATACGTTTTGCGCCCCTATTTTAACATCAGATTTATTAACTATGCCTTGTAAAGAGGATAAGTAAATACTAGGAGGGAAAATTATAACTTCATGCTTACATTTATTTTTTTTGATTCCAGATATAATGTTCTTAACAAGCTGGATGCTTGTTTTATGTTTTCCGTTCTGTTTCCAATTTCCAGCTATAATTTTTTTCATAAATATAATTTGTCCATTATTAATTTCTCTGCCTCATTTAATACATCTTTAGATTCATGCTCAATAAGAATTCTTATTAATTGTTGAGTACCAGAAGCTCTCGAAAGGATTCTACCATTTCCATTTAATATTTCTTTAATTTTATTAATAATATTTTGATTATTTTCTATCCAGGTATCCTTATCTGATACTGGAATATTTATCAACGATGATGGAACTTTGATGGATCTAGGATAGATTTCATCGATTGAAAGGTTTGTTTTTTGAATTAAATGAGCAATTTTTATTAATGTAGTTGCCGCATCACCAATCGCAATACTAGTTATGTCATTATGAACAACATGGCCTGATGATTCTGCTCCAATAATTGCATTATTTTCAATTACTTGCTCCAATACATATTTATCACCGACATCTGTTTCTATAAAAGAATAACCAAGCTTATTTAGTGCTGATCTAATACCATAATTAGTCATGACTGTTCCGACAACTACTTTATTATTTACATGATAATCTTTTGCTAAGATATATAGAATCTCATCACCATCTATAATTCTCCCGCTATTAGTTACTAAAATAGATCTATCACCATCACCATCAAACGCAATACCAAAATCAATCCACTCAGCAGCATGTTCTTTATATTTTGAATTATTATTTATAATATATTCGGAAAGTGTTTCAGGATAAACTGCCCCGCAATTAAAATTTATATTTCTACCATCTGGACAATTGTTAAATATCTGAAATGAAAGATTAGATTTTATATTCAAATTTGAAAAAATATTAGAGATTGATCCGTTGGAACAATCTATAGCGATATTAATTGTTTTTGATGAATCGATATTACCATCTACTTTTCCAGATAAATAATCGAGATAAATCTCTGTGGAAGCTGAGTCAATAGAATAATTACATGTAACTATATTTTGAAATATATCAGTAGATGAAACAGTCTTTTCTATTAATTTTTCATCATCTGAGGAAATTTTATATCCATCGCTATTAAATATTTTTATGCCATTATCTGTATATGGATTATGTGATGCGGTTATTTGGATACCAATAGA
>CBFHLA010000040.1:0-2828 GCA_965656575.1 Gammaproteobacteria bacterium | reverse complement strand
AAGTCTTCTAGAGAAGATATATCATTTACTATATTGATATTATATTTGAGTAGTTTTTTGATTACTTCAGAGCTTCTAGTATCAATAGAAATTGGAATATCAGATATCTCTCTAACAGCCTCAACAAGAGGTTCTATTTTTTTTATCTGATCCGCACTCGTAACAGGATCAGATCCTGGTTTGGATGATTCCGCTCCAATATCAATAATATCAGCTCCATCATTTATAATTTGCTTTACATGACTAATTGATTTACTAAGTTCTATAAATTTACCACCATCATAGAACGAATTATCAGTAATATTTAAAACTCCCATTATTTCTATTTTAGAATTCATTCTTAATATCTATGTAGCATTTTATACTGTTCAACACGTTCAATAAATTTTTTTTGAAACCATAAAAATTCATTATCTTTAATTGTAAACTCTTGAAACTCAAGCTTAGGTGTACAAATTAGTATAACACCTTGCTTAATATTAGTATTATGTTGCAAATTATGAGCAAGTGCATATGCTGCGGTTTGTAAAAAATAATCTGTAATCCATTCTCTTCTTTTTGTCTTTGTTGATGATTTGAAATCAACAATAGATTCCTCATTGCCATATATTCCACATAAATCTGTTGTACCTGCATGAGACTCTGGATAGAAGAGTGGTGTTTCACAGCCCCAAATTTCATTCAATTTTTTTTCTAAAGCTTGATCAAGTATAACCTGTGCCATTTTTTTTTCGTTATCATTCATGATTTCAAAATCAAGTGACTGTTTACCATGCAAAGCATCTTCAAGATACTTATGCATTTTATCTCCTCTCGACATTGACTCTTTTGATATTCTTGATGCCTCAATATGTCCAACTTTCTTTTTCCATGCAGCTAGAGCATCTTTATCTTTTTGAGATTTAGTTTTATCAAGTATAGTAGTTACAGAAGGTACTTTTGCACCATTTGAGCTGTAATACCTTGCTCCGGATTTGTCTGTTACTCTGGAAATTTCTTTGTAACAGTATTTTTTCTTCCACAGATGTAACAAATGATCTAGTCCACGATAGAGTTTATATTATACTATCATGAACTAGTTTTTTTGTCTTATGATGCTGGTGAAGCTGATGGACTGTCTTTTGATGTGACATCTTTTGTATGCCCAGATGAGTCATTGTCATCGTCTGACCAACTTTCTGGAGCATCAGGAACTTTTCCATCCATAATTTGATCGATTTGTTCCACATCAATAGTCTCATACTTCATTAATGCATCTGCCATTAAATGCATCTTGTCTAGATTATCTTTTATTAATTTCGTAGCTCTTTCATATTGGTCATCGATAATTTTACGAATTTCAGAATCAATAGAACTTGCTGTTTCATTAGACATATTTTTGCTGGTTTGCGATGCTGATTTTCCAAGGAAAACCTCCTGTTCCTGCTCGCTGTATGCAAGTGGTCCCATTTTTTCTGATAAGCCCCACTTGGTAACCATATTTCTTGCTAAGTCTGTAGCTCTTTCAATATCATTAGAGGCGCCTGTGGTGACTGCATCATCACCAAAAATTAATTCCTCTGCGACTCTACCTCCAAACAAAGCAGCAATCATACTGTTTATACGCTGACGACTGTTACTGTACCTATCTTCTTCAGGTAAAAACATTGTCACACCGAGCGCTCTACCTCTTGGTATAATACTTACTTTGTAAACTGGATCATGATCAGGAACCAATCTTCCCACTACTGCGTGTCCAGCTTCATGGTATGCAGTAAGTTTTTTTTCGTCATCATTCATGACCATTGATTTTCTTTCACCACCCATAAGAATTTTATCTTTAGCTTTCTCAAAATCATCCATATCAACAATCTTCTTATTTGCTCTGGCAGCAAAAAGAGCTGCTTCATTTGCTAGGTTAGCTAAATCAGCACCAGAGAATCCTGGTGTACCTCGTGCTAAAAGTTTTGGATTAACGTCATTAGCGATAGGTATTTTTCTCATATGAACTTTTAGAATTTGCTCCCTTCCACGAATATCTGGAAGTGGAACAGTTACTTGTCTATCAAATCTTCCTGGGCGCAATAATGCCGGATCAAGCACGTCCGGTCTGTTGGTAGCTGCAATAACTATTACACCTTCGTTACCATCGAATCCATCCATTTCAACTAGTAATTGGTTTAGGGTTTGTTCTCTTTCATCATTTCCACCTCCTACGCCAGCTCCTCTGTGTCTTCCAACAGCATCAATCTCATCAATAAAGATAATACATGGTGAGTGTTTCTTTGCAGTTTCAAACATGTCTCTTACTCTTGATGCTCCAACACCAACAAACATTTCTACAAAGTCAGAGCCTGATATAGTAAAGAATGGAACTTTAGCTTCTCCAGCTATGGCTCTAGCAAGAAGAGTTTTCCCTGTTCCTGGAGAACCTGACATTAAGACACCTCTTGGAATGTTACCTCCTAGGTTTTGAAATTTTGCAGGGTCTCTTAGAAAATCCACAAGTTCTTTAACTTCTTCTTTTGCTTCTTCTACGCCAGCGACATCTTTGAATGTAACTTTGACTTCATCTTCAGTTTGCATTTTTGCTTTACTTTTCCCAAAAGACATGGCGCCTCCACGGCCTCCACCGCCTTGCATTTGTCGCATGAAGAAAATCCAAACGCCTATCAATAATAAAAATGGGAACCAATGAATAAATATTTGTGCAAGGAATGATTGTTTCTCAGGAGCTTTGCCGCTTATCCTAACTTTACCTTTGATGAGTTCTCCTATCAATGCAGAGTTATCAGTCTCAGGACTATAAGTCATAAATTTCTCACCGGACTTGAATGAACCAGCAATTT
>CBFHLA010000039.1:0-8336 GCA_965656575.1 Gammaproteobacteria bacterium | reverse complement strand
ATTTCTTCAATGCGGAGTATTGCTGTTCAAGTTCAAGTTGATGCTTTTTAACCATACTTTCAGGCGGGGTAAACTTAAAGAAGTTAACTAGTTGTTCGTTAACCAAACCATATTTTTTTGAGACCATTTTATCTTTGAGTTCAAATTCCATATGACTTTTAACATTGTTTTTAAATTCTTCAAGATTATCTGTTGTAACACCTAATTGACTAAAAAAGTCTTTATTCAATTCCGGAAGCGTTCCATTTAATATTTTTTTTATTTTTACATCATATATAACTGTTTTTCCGGCAAGTTCTTTATCCTGAAAGTCATCTGGCATATTATTTGAAACAGTAACTGTATCGCCAATATTTCTATTAGTACACTGTTTGGAGAATTCATTGAATAATCCTACAGTAGCCGGATCTCCTTTGACTACTCCATCAATAACAAATGAAAAATCTTCTTGCTTGTTATTTTTGAAACTTTCTCCATTAATTTTACCTTCGTAATCAACAACTACCTTATCAAGACTTTTAGATCTATCTGATGAGTCTGCCCAGACTGTATTTTGCTGCTGAATATTGTTAATAACCTTTTCTATATCCTTGTCTGTAATATCAGAATTAGGAAGGTTAATCTTTATATTTTCAATCTCTGCAAGATTGACACTAGGCATTTTATTAAAAGTTACTTGAAATGATAAGTTTTTGTCTTTTGTTGGGGTTTCTAATAACTTTACTGATGGAGAATCAATTAGATCGAGTTTTTTATCAAGGTTGATTTTTTGTGTATGAAGTTCTATCAAGTTACTGATAGATTTTTGATGACATTGTCCATCATATTTTTTTTTGACTACCGAAATTGGCACTTTGCCTTGTCTAAATCCATCTAGTTTTGCAGTTTTAGAAATTCCAGAGAGTTCTGTGTTATATTCTTTTTGGTACTCTTCATCGCTTACAGTGACTGTAATTACTAATTCAGATTCTGTGTCATTAATTGTTTTTAGTTGTGTCATTGGTGCTCAATTATTAATCATATTTGAGGTTTTATCAATAAAATAAGTAAAAGCTTTTTCTGTGCTAGTGAAAAATTTAGAATCATCATATTCATCTTTTTCCCTGTTGTACAACAAAAATTCCCAAGTAATAATAATTTCACCCTCATCTTTGGAGAATTCCTGCAGAATCAGAGTATTCTCAAACAATGAATTTTTAGGTCCATATTTCATTGCGCAGATATCGTAAGATCTATCACATTTTTTGATTACTTCATTGTCGAGGACTGACGTTAAGGCTTCTTTGAAAAAAGATCGTTTTTCCTTTAGATTTGATTTAAATTTATTCTCATGTTTTGGCTCATTAGTCCAAAGAATCTTATTTTTTTCTTCTAATTTTTTTTTAAATTCTTTATGATAAATTTTTGCCATATTCTTGTATTATTATTTTACGAGAGGAGAGACTCGAACTCTCACACCAAAGGTACTGGTACCTAAAACCAGCGCGTCTACCAATTCCGCCACTCTCGCAAAAATTATGGGTGGATGATGGGATTCGAACCCACGACAACCGGTACCACAAACCAGGGCTCTACCACTGAGCTACACCCACCATGTTAATTATTATAACATACGCGCCTGGAAGGACTCGAACCTCCGACCCTATCGTTCGTAGCGATATACTCTAATCCAACTGAGCTACAGGCGCATATTTTTCGGGGTGATAGGATTCGAACCTACGACCTACTGGTCCCAAACCAGCCGCGCTACCAAGCTGCGCTACACCCCGTTAGTGTGCTTATTATACCTATACTCAAAATTTAATAAATAATTCTAACGCTTAATTTTCCAAGTTACGCCCGATGGACCATCTTCGAGAACCACGCTTAACGTAGTTAATTGATCACGTATAGAATCTGCTTGAAGGAAGTCTCTATTTTTTCTTGCCATTTCTCTTTTTTCAATGAGATTTTCAATCATTTGTTTCTCATCAGGATTAATTTCGATACTCTTTCTATTACTGACAATACCTATAAGCTGACAATTATATTTCAACTTACTCATTTCTTTTATATCGTCTCTTGCTAGCTTGGCTTGTTTTATCAAGTACTGTATCGCGTTTGGAGTATTTATATCATCGCACAGTAGTTCTAGAAAATTATCATCTCTCGTTACATCAAGTATTGATGCATCATCTAAAGTTCTTGATATTTTCTCATAAATATTTTTCGCATTGTTAATAGTGTCATCAGTCCAATTTAGAGGTTGCCTATAGTGAGTGCTCATTAGAGCTAGTCTTATGATGGATGGATTGTATCTATTAATAATATCTGAGACTAATATTACATTACCAAGTGATTTAGACATCTTCTTCTTATTAACAAGTACAATCCCGTTGTGAAACCAGTAATTACAATATTTTGAAGAGGAACAGCATGATCCTTGAGCAATCTCATTTTCATGATGAGGAAAAATTAAATCGTTACCTCCACCATGTATATCTAATGTATTATTATTACCAATAATACTCTTTATCATACTTGTGCACTCAATGTGCCATCCAGGACGTCCGTAGCCCCAAGGACTATCCCAGCCATGTTTATCATTTTGTGAGGGTTTCCAGAGTACAAAATCTTTTTGATTTCTCTTAAAAGCTTCTGGTTTTATTCTTGCTCCATCAATGAGGTCATTAGCAATTTTTTTAGATAAAGTGCCATAATTCTCAAATGCTATTGTATCAAATACTACATGTTTTTCAGATATATACGCAGATTTATTTATTAATATTTTCTCAATAGTAGAAATTATGTTATCGATATTATCAGTAACTTTAGGCTCATGTGTAGGCTTTAGCATGTTAAGTTCAAGCATATTTTTCTGATAGATACACGCTACATCCTCAGTGAGTTTACTAATTGGAATCCCAGTTTTACTTGATTGATCGATAATTTTATCATCAACATCAGTAAGATTTCTCATATATACAACATTCTCAAACAGTTCCTTAAGTACTCGATAAAATAAATCACCAGTCAATGCGGCTCTTGCGTTACCGATGTGTGGTTCACTATATACAGTAGGTCCACAAACATACATGTTTATGGATTCAGTGCTAGAGCAAGGTACAAATAGTTCTTTCTTATTTGTTAGAGTGTTATGGATGTGTAAATTCATTTGCTGTATTATTGCTTATAATGTTACAGAATAATAATTACAAATATTTATTGTTTTTTCTCGTATTCGTAACTATATCTTCATGTAGTGATATTATACATGATAATCAAAAAACTAAGGAGACGAAATTGATTAAGCTTTCAACAAACATGGGTGATATTACAATTGAATTATTCCAGGATAAGGCTCCTGAAACAGTTGCAAATTTCTTAAAATACACAAAAGAAGGAAAACTAAATGGAACAATATTTCATAGAGTAATCCCAAATTTCATGATACAAGGAGGTGGACACCTGCCTGATATGTCACAAATTGATACATTTGATCCAATAATAAATGAATCTGAAAATAATATCAGTAATAACAAAGGGACTATAGCAATGGCAAGAACAAGTAGTCCGAACTCGGCTACCTCTCAATTTTTTATTAATTTGAGAGATAATGAGTTTCTTGATCGAGCAAATTCAGCAGATGGTTATGGATATTGCGTATTTGGGCAAGTTACAGAAGGAATAGAAGTTGTGGAACAAATAGGAGGTGTGGCAACTGGAACCAATGCTGGACATTCAGATGTTCCTATTGAAAATATTATTATTAATGAAGTAACATTGATTAATTAGATATTTTATGTCAGTTGACTTTATCTCAGATTTACACCTTGATAAATCTAGGCCGCATGTAAGTGATTACTTTATCGCTTACATAAATAATATTAATAATAATACATCAGACCTATTTATATTAGGAGACCTATTTGAATATTGGGTTGGAGATGATGACCCAATGGATGGATTAAAAGAGGTAAAGACATCAATAAAAGCGCTCAGTAAGAAAATTAATATATGGTATATGCATGGTAACCGAGATTTCTTAGTCTCAAAAAAAATATGTGACGACTTAGGAATGAACAATTTAACTGATCCATATATGTATGAAACGAATAAATTAAAAATTTTACTCCTACATGGCGATACTCTGTGTACAGATGACATTGATTATCAGAAGTTTCGATCTTTGGTAAGATCAAAAGTGTGGCAGAAAGAAATGCTTTCGAAGTCATTAGATGAACGCTTAAAAATAGCTGATGAATTAAGAAAAAAGAGTATTGAGGCAAATTCTGAAAAAAATGAAGAAATAATGGATGCTAATGTTAATGAAATAGATAAGCTAATAAGTGATTATAAGCCGGAAGTAATTATCCATGGCCATACTCACAGACCTAATATTCATAGTCATAAAGTAAATAATAAGCAAGTAACAAGATATGTGCTTGGTGATTGGTATGATAAGTTTTTTGTCCTGACTTTGAAGAATAATAAGTTTTCAATTTCAAAGGGTAAATTAAAATAGTTTATCACCTAAAAAATCAACATCTGGATAATGTTGCTTTAAAATTTTTTTCATAATAAATCTTAATAAATTTATATCGTTAATACTAACGAGTGTATTTGAGTAGAATTCTTTTAATGCAGTACCACGAATTATAAATTTATTAGTTTTCTTATCTACAATTTTGAATCCTTCATTAAAATCATAAGTATAAAATGAATTATCAAGTATATTAGTGTCGCATCCCATGTGAAGACCATATCCAAGATTATCTAAAAGGTTTTTCTCAAAAAGCATTGCCAATCTACTTGAGGAGCTAGTAGAATGTGACAACTGAGCAAGAAAGCTTTTATAAAATTCATATATTCTCTCAAAGTCATAGCCCTCTTTTATTGTTTTATAAAGTAATTCATTAGCATATAAACCTAATAAATAATATTTTTTATGGAATGATAGATTGCTCATATTCTCAAATTTTGATAGATATGGAAAATTATATTTATCATTGAAAGTAAATAAATATTCGTTAAATAATGAAAACTTAAATTTATCCTTGTTATTGTACTTACCTTTGAAAATCAAAGACTGGATGCCTTTATTGGGAAATAGCACATATATTATGCTACTCGTTTCTTGATATTTTCTTGAATGAATAAGAAACCCATTATACGAGACAATCATTAGTCAATATAACCTAGATCTTTAAGTATATTAGGATTATTTTTCCAATTACTTTTAACAACAACAAAAAGTGAAAGATGCACTTTTTTCTCTAAAGAATCTTCTAGTACCTTACGAGCTTTGATGCCTATATTCTTAATCATTGAACCTTTCTTTCCTATAATTATTTTCTTATGATTTTCCTTTGAAACAATTATATCTGCTTTTATCACAATACTATTATTTTGTTCCTTATAATTATTTATAAGAACTGCTGATTCATAGGGTAATTCCTCGTTTGTCCTGTTTACAATAGCCTCTCTAATTAATTCTTGAATATTAGACCTACTATAAGACAAGTCTTTATCCGATGATTGATAAGATGCAGTTACACTGTCAATATACTTATCAAGTAGCATATAAAATGACGAAAAGTTAATAGACTCAGTTACAGATATATAAATTGCTTGTTTTATTGAAAGAGAAGATAATAATTCATTTTCAAACGTTTTGTTTAAATCAAGATCAATTTTATTGACAACAATAATAAAGCTTTTACCAGATTCACGTATTTGATCAATAATCTTCATTTCATAATCATATTTACTCTGTGGCTGTGTTAGTAAAATAATAATATTTGCAGATGTGATATGTTTCATAGAATTACTTTTCATAGCTTGAGATAATAAATTATTATCAGTTATTGATGCGCCTGGAGTATCAATTATTTCAATATTTAAATTCTTATAATTAAATCTATAAGTTGATGCAATTCTAGTTGCATGTAGTTTGTTTGATACTAATGCAGAATGATTTTTTAATAAATGATTTATTAATGAAGATTTACCAACATTACTTTTACCTATGATAAGTAGCTTAATTGTTTTCATAAAGTTTTTTTAAGATTATATTAGCTAATTGTTGTTCAGCAGGTTTTACTTTATTTGATTCAATAGATTTTTTAATTTTTAGATCTTTTAATTCGCATGTGATTATATATTTTGTTTTTTCATTTTTTAAATATTTCGTACTATAAATAGGTAAATCAAGTTTCTTTGATTGCATATATTCTTGAAGAGATGTTTTAGGATCTTTCTCAATAAGTTGTTCTGTTATATTAGATGAAAATAAGTTATAAATAATCGACCTGGTATTTTCATAACCACTGTCAATATACAAGGCGCCAATGAGAGATTCAAATATATCTGAAAATATATTGCCTTCCTTGAAATCCGGATTAATTTTACTAAAGATAACCCTTAAATTAAGTTTTAGAAAATGATCTTTCAAATTTCGTGTGTTTACGAGATTTTGTCGTGCTACAGTTATTTTCCCTTCAGAATAACTCGGATACTTTTCATACAACATTTCAGTTATAACAAGCTGCAAGACAGAGTCTCCTAATATTTCTAATCTTTCATAATTATCATTAGATGTAGATTTATGTGTCAGAGCAGATATAAATAAATGAATCTCTTTAGGTTTATAGCAAAAAGCCATATTTATAGAGTCAAAAACAGCTTGATCAATGTTCTCACTCAATACGATTTCCTACCCTATCAAAGAAATCATAATAACTATCAAAGTTCCAAAACATCCAAATATAAAATGCTTTTCCTACTAAATTTTCTCTCGGTACTGGGCCCCAATAACGGCTATCGTTCGAATTGTCTCTATTATCACCCATAACGAAATAGCTGTCATCAGGTACCGTATACTTGAAATTAAATGTAGGGGCTTTTTGATTTAAAATAAGATATTCTTTATTTTCATTTTTTTCCAAAGACACAGTGCCATCAGCTATTTCAATCGGATCAAAATTATGTTCTATATCGGTTTGTAAATATTCTATACCATTAATAAAAACTACCTTATCTTTATATATTATTTGATCACCTGGCAGCGCAATGACTCTTTTAATATAATTTATTTTTTTATTTTCAGGATATTTAAAGACAACCACATCACCCCTTTTTGGCTCCTCATTCTCAAGAAGAGTGATACTAGTTAATGGAATTTTATATCCATAAATATTCTTATCAACTAAAATAAAATCTCCTATCATTAACGTGGGTATCATTGACCCAGACGGTATTTTATAGGGTTCAATGAAAAATGACCTAATAAGTAGTACGACAAAAAGTACAGGAAATATAGAAGATGAAAATTCTGACATTTGAGTAAGCGGTGTCCGCTTAGTCTTAATTAATGAAAATAATCCAGTAATTATAGTAATTAATACAAGTATTAGAGTAAAATCCATTCTATTCCTCAGAAGTTGATAAAAATTTGTAGAATGCTTCCCGTGGTATTTCTACATTACCAATTTTTTTCATTTTTTTCTTACCTTCTTTTTGCTTTTTTAGCAGTTTCATCTTTCGTGTGACATCTCCGCCATATAATTTAGCTGTAACATCTTTTCTATAACCTTTGATAGAAGTTGATGAAAGTATTTTGGCGCCAACACATCCTTGAATAGTAATTTCAAAGCTCTGTCTTGGGATTAATTTTTTAAGATTTTCAATAAGTTCTCTAGATCTTCTATATGAGTTATCTTTATGCAGTATCTGTGATAAAGCATCTATCTTTTTTTTGTTTACATGAATATCTAACCTTATCATTTTACTTTCTCGATAGTCGATTATATCGTAATCATAAGAAGCATATCCTTTAGATGCAGACTTAAGAGTATCGAAGAAGTCATAAATTATCTCTGACAGTGGGATTTCATATTTAATTTCAGCCATATTAGAGCGGTATATTAAATCTTTCTGAATTCCTCTTTTAGAAGTACATAATTCTATTACAGAACCTAAATGTTGAGAAGGTGTGACGATTGAAATTAATGCTATTGGTTCGTAATAACATTTTATACTATTATCATCAGGTAAATCACTTGGTTTTCTAATATCATTAACCTCCCCTTTTTTATTTTCTACACGATAAGTAACGGATGGAACTGTCATCAAGAATTCAAGGTTATACTCTCTTTGTACACGCTCACGAATAATTTCCATATGTAACAATCCAAGAAATCCACATCTGAATCCATGACCTAATGATTGTGAACTCTCAGGTTCATAAGTAAATGAATTATCGTTCAATGAGAGCTTATCCAAAGCTTTTTTAGATTCTTGATAATCATTAGAATCAACGGGATAAAATCCAGAGTAAACTCGAGGTTGAATTTTTT
>CBFHLA010000038.1:0-8470 GCA_965656575.1 Gammaproteobacteria bacterium | reverse complement strand
ACCTTTTCTACTAGCAGATTTTTTATAGTAATTTCTAAATTGTTTTTCAAGGATACCATAAAGCCTTTTTACCTTTTGTTTTTCCCTTAACTGGAGTGCATAATCAGATAATTTTTCTCTGCGTTCACCTACAATACCAGGTTTTCTATCAAGGTTACATTTTGTATCTAAGGCTCTAGACCCAGATTTCAAGTATAAATCTGTTCCTTCTCTTCGCATTAATTTACATTTTGAACCTGTAAATTTAGCCATTAGACTCTCCTCTTTTTAGGTGGTCTACATCCATTATGTGGTAATGGGGTAATATCTTTAATATTTGTAATTTTGTATCCAACGCTATTTAAAGCTCTTACAGCTGAATCTCTTCCAGGGCCTGGTCCTTTCACAAGAACCTCTAAACTTTTTATCCCAAAATCTATTGCTTTTTGCCCTGCTTTTTCTGCAGCTATCTGTGCAGCAAATGGAGTACTTTTTCTTGAACCTCTAAATCCAGATCCCCCAGATGTAGCCCAAGCAAGAGTGTTTCCTTGCTTATCAGTTATTGTCACAATTGTGTTATTAAATGATGCATTAATATGAGCAACACCTTCGTTTACAATCTTTTTAACTTTCTTCTTTTTTGTTTTATTTACCATATTATTTTGCTTTTAGTAATTTTCTTGGACCCTTACGAGTTCTACTATTATTTTTAGTTTTCTGCCCTCTTAACGGTAGACCTTTTCTATGCCTGATACCTCTATAAGATCCTATATCCATTAACCGTTTGATGTTTATTGAATTTTCTCGTCTTAAATCACCTTCAAGCTGATATTCTTCTATAAATTGTCTTATTGTTTCAAGCTCTTTTTCTTCTAAATCTTTTACTTTCTTAGTTGAATCTATACCAACTTTTTCACATATGTATTTTGCTCGTGTATCACCAATGCCATATACGGATGTTAGTGCTATCCAAATATGTTTGTGATTTTGTAAATTTATTCCTGCTATTCTTGCCATTTCTATCTCTGAGCGTAAATTCTATATTTCATTGGTCATTAATACAACAAATATATTAACCTTGTCTCTGTTTATGTCTTGGGTCCTTGCAAATCACCCTAACAACACGGTTTCTTCTAATTATTCTACAATTTCTGCACATTTTTTTTACTGATGCTCTTACTTTCATCTCATACCTCCACCAATACCTCTTAGATTAGCTTTTTTCATCATTCCCTCGTACTGTTGTGACATTAGGTGTGATTGAACTTGAGCCATCAAATCCATTACAACTACTACCACAATCAATAGGGATGTTCCGCCAAAGTAAAATGGAACATTAAAATATAATATTAAAAATTCAGGTAATAAACATACTCCTGTTATATATATAGCACCTACAGTAGTTAACTTTGTAGTTATTCCATCTATGTATTTCGCTGTTTGTTCGCCTGGTCTTATCCCAGGTATAAACGCTCCAGATTTTTTTAGATTGTCTGCTGTTTCACGAGGATTAAAAACCAAAGCAGTGTAAAAGAAACAGAAAAATATAATAGCTAATGCATAAAGAATTATATATGGCGGTTGCCCGGGCGATAATGTCATAGCAATTTTTTGAACGATACTATCTGGAGAGCCTGTGCTAGACCAGCTTGCAATTGTTGCAGGAAACAAGATTATTGCAGATGCGAATATAGCAGGTATTACGCCAGCCATATTTATCTTTAGAGGAAGGAAGCTACTTTGAGCAGCGTACATCTTACGTCCTTGCATTTTTCTTGCATAATTTATTGGTATCTTTCTTTGTCCACGCTCAATGTAAACTACAAAAGCTGTAATCGCTAATGCTAATATAAATATTAATATCACACTAAAGTTTTGAATTTCACCATTTCTTGCAAGCTCTATTGTACCTCCAATTGCGGATGGTAGGCCTGCCACAATTCCTGCAAATATTATAATAGATATCCCATTACCTATTCCTCTTTCTGTAATTTGCTCACCTAACCAAATTAAAAACATTGTCCCTGTAACTAGTGTGACAACACCGGTGATAAAAAATCCTAATCCTGGATCAAGAACAAGAGTAGTAGATGATGTATTTTGATTCATGAGTGCATTCATTACTCCCATTGATTGAAGTAAAGCTAATACTAGAGTGAAGTATCTAGTATATTTTGTAATAATTTTTCTACCTCTTTCCCCTTCTTTTCTGAGCTGTATTAGTGGAGCATAGATATGTGTCATCATTTGGATAATGATAGATGCTGATATGTAAGGCATTACACCCAACGCAAAAATTGACATTCTAGAGAGAGCACCTCCAGAAAACATATTAAACATATCCAAGATACTTCCCCTTTGTTGCTCAAAAAGAAAACTCATCACTGCAGGGTCTATGCCAGGCAATGTAATGAAACTCCCTAATCTAAAAACAATTAGTGCAAAGATTACAAAAAAGATTCGTTGTCTAATTTCTGATGACTTAGTCAGTCCGCCAAGTCCAGGTGACATGCTTGAGGCATTTTTTGACATTACTTGATGAACTCCATAACAGATTTAGTTGCATCTAAATCGATAAGGTTTTTCTTAGTAGTAATATTTACAGGGCCTATGACTTTTACTTTAGTGGCCTTATTTTTAATAAGCTTATATTTTTTTAGCAGATCAATTGTTATATCAGTTTCTGTTATCTTATCTAAATAATCATATTTTAATTCAACAGTATTGATATTTTTTTTAGACGTGAATCCAACTTTAGGTAGTCTCCTTTGTAGAGGCATTTGTCCGCCTTCAAACCCAACTTGTACTTTTCCACCAGTACGTGATTTTTGACCTTTATGTCCTCTGCCGCATGTTTTACCTGTCCCTGATGCTATACCTCTTCCAACTCTTTTTTTAGAGTGTTTTGATTCTTTCTTTAATTTAATTTCATTCAGCATTTTTTTACTCTTTTATTTGTTCTACGTTAACCATGTGTTTTACAGTTTCAATCATGCCAAGATTCTCTGGTGATGCTTGTATAATTCTAGAATCACTTATTCTTTTCAATCCAAGGCCTTTAATGCAAGCTATTTGTTTTTTTGTTTTGCCTATTAAACTAAGCTTTTGTGTTACTTTAATTTTACTCATGATTTCTTCCTATAATTCGCTGGTTTTCTTACCTCTTTTGAGTGCGACTTGAGCAGGATAATACATGGACTCTAATCCTTTCACAGTTGCTTTTACAACATTAATAGGATTTGTTGATCCTATGCTTTTTGCGAGTACGTTATGTATTCCTGTTGCTTCAAATACAGCTCTCATAGCTCCTCCAGCGATAACTCCTGTGCCCTCAGCTGCTGGGTGCATGTATACTTTTGCTGATCCATGTTGATGAGTAATGGCATGGTGCAAGGTACCTTTTTTTAGAGATACAGATACCATGCTCTTTTTCGCTTTTTCCATAGCTTTTTGGATAGCTGTCGGCACTTCTTTTGCTTTGCCGTATCCATAACCAACTCTTCCGTGTCCATCACCTACTACGGTAAGTGCTGTGAAACCAAACTGTCTTCCACCTTTTACTACTTTAGCTACACGATTAACAGCTACAAGTTTTTCAATATAATCTGAATTTCTTTCTTCTGATGCCATTATATTTTTACTCCGTTTTCTCTAAGCGCTTCTGCCACAGCTTTAACTCTGCCGTGATATCTATATCCCGATCTGTCAAATGCTACATTCGTAATTTTAGCTTTTTTGATATAAGTGGCCATCTTAGCACCCACATCTTTTGCGCTCTCGATATTGTTACATTTAGCTTTGTTGTCCTTTTGATTAGTAGACACAGTAGTTATTACTCTATCACCTCTTGGTGATATCAACTGAAGATACATATGTTGAATAGATCTGTGAATACTTATTCTGTGATTACCAGACTCTGCTATTTTAGCTCGACTTTTTGTTGCTCTTCTAATTCTCTGATTATTCTTATTTTTTGTATTAACTCTTATCATTTTTTCTTAGCCTCTTTTTTGACTATTTGCTCGTCTGAGTACTTAATTCCTTTGCCTTTGTATGGCTCAGGCGGTCTAACTGACCTTATATCAGCAGCTACTTGACCAACTTTTTGTTTATCAATGCCTGTAATGACTATTTCAGTCTGTGATGGAGTTTCAATTGTTATTCCTTCTGGTATTTCAAAATGAACAGGATGTGAATAGCCAACGGTCAATTCAACTTTCAATTTATCTGCTTTTGCTCTGTATCCTACACCCACAAGTATTAATTTCTTTTCCCATCCTTTAGTTACACCAATAACCATGTTTGATAAAATCGCTCTAGTTGTGCCACTCATTGCTGTCGATTCAGAATTAGTAGACACTTTAATTAGATTGTCAGATTGGTCCACATTTATATCGCTCGGCTTCATAAACTCTAAACTACCTTTTGGTCCTTTAATATTTATGACATTATTTATAACTTCTAATTTAACATCAGTATTTAATTCAATTGGTTTGTTGGCTATTTTTGACATATATTTAAGAGATATAACAAATAATCTCTCCTCCGCATTTTTTTTCTTTTGCCATTTTACCAGTCATAAGACCTTGAGATGTTGACACGATACAGATACCTAAGCCATTTTTGACTAAAGGAATCTCATCGGATGATTTGTATATTCTCAGCCCTGGTCTACTTACTCTTTTTATATAGTCTATAACTGGCTTACCATCAAAGTACTTTAAATCAACAACTAGATTTTTATAATCACCTTCTTCAATATTAATTCCATTTATGTATCCTTCGTCAAGCATCACCTTACAAACTGCTTCTTTCATTTTAGAAAAAGGGATTGAAACAGTCTCTTTATTAGACATTTGGCCATTTCGTATTCTTGTTAAAAGATCAGATATTGTGTCATTCATGCTCATAATATTACCAACTCGCTTTTGTTAAGCCAGGAATTAAGCCTTGCATTGCCATTTCCCTTAATTTTGTTCTTCCAAGAGTAAATTTTCTATAGACGCCTCTAGGTCTTCCAGTTAATGCACATCTATTACGTTTTCTTACAGCTAATGCATTAAGCGGTATCTTTTGTAACTTGATTCTTAATTCCATAGCTTCTTCATCAGATGTTTTTTTATCTCTGAGTTTGTTTTTAATCATATTAATTTTAGAAAGATATTTTTTATTTAATTTTTCTCTCTTTTTCTCTCTCTCGATCATGGATAATTTTGCCATATTATTTAAATGGAAAGTTAAATTGTCTGAATAACTCCATTGCCTCCTCATTGTTTTTTGCACTAGTTGTAATACAAATATCTAGACCTTTAATTTTATCAATTTTATCAAAATCTATTTCTGGGAAAATTATGTGCTCTTTTACGCCAAGAGTGTAGTTTCCCATACCGTCAAAAGATTTTTCACTATATCCTCTAAAATCTCGTGTCCTTGGAAGTGAAATTTTTATGAGTTTCTCAAAAAAATCATACATCATTTGATTTCTGAGCGTAACTTTACAACCTATCGGCATACCTTCTCTAAGCTTGAAGTTAGCAATAGATTTTTTAGCATAAGTCAGTACTGCTTTTTGTCCAGATATTTGTGTTAATTCTTCTTGTGCTTTTTCTAATATTTTCTTGTCATTGATTGCTGCGCCTAAGCCCATGTTTATTGTAATCTTGACTAAACGGGGCGCTTCCATATTCGACTTAAAGCTGAATCTTTCCATAAGCGCTGGAACAACATTCTCCTGATAATATTCTTTGAATGTATTCATTAGATATCGATAACCTCTCTATTAGATTTATAGATTCTGACTTTCTTACCAGATTCAAGTTTTTTAAATCCAACTCTATCCTGTTTTTTTGTAACAGGATTAAATATCATTATATTTGAAATTTCTATAGGCATTTCTTTCTCAATGATACCTCCTTCAATACCAGCATTTGGATTTGGCTTAGTATGTTTTTTAGCCATATTAATTGCTGAAACTATGCACTTATTGTTATCAAGCAGTCTGACAATTTCACCTTTTTTGCCTTTATCTTTACCCGCGATTACAATAACAGAGTCACCTTTTTTTATCTTATTCATTACAGTACCTCTGGTGCTAAAGATATAATCTTCATGAAAGTTAAATCTCTCAATTCTCTTGTGACAGGTCCAAATATTCTAGTTCCTAAAGGTTCTAGTTTATTATCTAGTAGCACAACAGCATTACTATCAAACCTAATTAGCGAACCATCAGGCCTTCTAACGCCTTTCTTTGTCCTCACGATCACTGCGTTATATACTTCGCCTTTTTTTACTTTTGCTTTGGGGATAGCGTCTTTTACAGCAACTTTTATAACATCGCCAACTGATGCGAACCTTCTATGTGAGCCTCCAAGGACCTTGATGCACATTACTCTTCTCGCGCCACTATTATCAGCTGATTTAAGAATTGTTTGCATTTGTATCATAGTATTCCTCTAATCCTCAACCAGTGTCCATGTTTTTGTTTTTGATATAGGTCTACACTGCTTAATCTTAATAATGTCACCAATATTACATTGATTATTCTCATCATGAATATGATACTTTGTAGATCTCTTAATATATTTACCGTTAACTGGGTGTTTCACAAGTCTCTCAACGCTTACAACGGCAGACTTGTTCATAGCAGTTTTGACAACTTTAGCAGTTATTGACTTTTTAGTTTTATTTTCCATTGTTAGCAATCTCTTTTAACACTGTTTTAACTCTAGCTGTACTAATTTTATTTTCTCTAAATAAATGAGGTTTAGGGTTTAAACCTGAGCCCCTTTTTATTCTTAAAGAAAATCTTTCTTTAGCAAGATCATCTAAAACTTGACTTAGTTCAGATGCATTCTTTTTTCTGAGTTCATCCATTTTCATCATAACGCTGTCCTAGAAACAAAAGTTGTTAATACTGGAAGCTTAGCGGCAGCAAGTCTAAATGCTTCCCTAGCAATTTCTTCTGATACTCCTTCCATCTCATATAAAACTTTTCCTGGCTGTACTTTTGATACCCAGTATTCTACGTTACCTTTCCCCTTACCCATTCTTACTTCTATAGGTTTTTTTGTGATTGGCACATCTGGAAAAATTCTGATCCAAATCTTACCTCCACGTTTTATGTATCTTGTCATAGCTCTTCTAGCTGCTTCAATTTGTCTTGCCGTAACTCTTCCTCTAGTTGTAGCTTTAAGACCAAATTCACCAAAGCTAACTTTAGCGCCTGATGTAGCAAAACCTCTCAGTCTTCCCTTTTGCTGTTTTCTAAATTTTGTTTTCTTTGGTTGTAGCATTATTTATTCTTTGTATTTTTATTGTTTGTTTTTGCATCACTCTTTATTTCGTCTTCAGAGTATATCCAAACTTTGACACCTATAATTCCATAGGTAGTTAACGCTTCCGCAAATCCGTAATCAATGGCTGCATCTAGCGTATGAAGTGGCACTCTCCCTTCTCGGTACCATTCACTTCTAGCTATTTCTGCACCATTTAATCTTCCTGCAACGTTTACTTTTATTCCCAGGGCTCCTAATCTCATTGTATTCGTAACGGCTCTTTTCATAGCTCTTCTATACATAATTCTTCTTTCTAACTGTTGTGTAATTCCCTCAGCAACTAATTGTGCATCTAATTCAGGTTTTTTAATTTCCTTAACATTTACTTTTATCATTGATTTATCAACTTTTAGTATTGTAGATATCTTATTTCTAAATACCTCTATGTCTTCGCCTTTTTTCCCAATAACTATTCCAGGTCTTGATGTATATATATTTACAATTGCTTCTTTTGTAGGTCTTTCGATAACAATTTTACTTACAGATGCATTTTTTAATTTCTTTTTAAGGTATTCACGTATACGGTAATCATCAAGCAAGTAATTAGAAAAATCTTTACTACTTGCATACCACTTCGATGAGTAATCTGTCGAAATACCCAGCCTAAAGCCTGTTGGATGTACTTTTTGTCCCATTATTTTTCCTCTTTGTCACTCACAACTATTGTTATATGACTTGTTCGTTTCAAAATCTGATTTACTCTCCCTCTTGCTCTAGGTCTATGTCTTTTACCATATGGCCCCTCATCAACAAGAACATTTTTTACAATTAATTCATCTATATCAGCAGAGTTATTGTGTTCAGCATTAGCGACAGCTGATTCTAAAACTTTTAAGATCAGTTGGGAAGCTTTCTTATTGCTATAATTCAAAAATTCAAATGCTTTATTTACAGATAAACCTCTTACGGCATCAGCAACTAATCTGCACTTTTGAGCAGATATTTTTTGATATTTTAAAACAGCTTGAATGTTCATATTCTACCCTTTTGTTTTCCTGTCACCTGAATGACCTTTAAAAACTCTTGTGGGTGAGAATTCTCCAAGTTTATGCCCAATCATATTCTCAGTTACATATACTGGTACGTGCTGTTTGCCATTGTGAACAGCTATTGTAAGACCGATCATATCTGGAGATATCATAGATCCTCTTGACCAG
>CBFHLA010000037.1:0-8610 GCA_965656575.1 Gammaproteobacteria bacterium | reverse complement strand
TTGCAAAGTATTTTACTACAATTACCATTATTATCAGTGAATGATACATTTATGTCACATTAAACTCAAATTTAAATATTTTCTATCTCTGAGATTTGTGAGCTTTATTGCCTAAGATTACCCCAAAAAGTATACTTGTATAACATATTAATAAATATAGCCATTCCCCATCATTAATAAGAGGATATACCGGAATAAGCGGAAAGAACATTGCAGTACCAATAAAACCAACGATGATATGAAAAATGCCATAATCCGGAAATGTTTGTGAAAGTATTTGGAAACTTACAAGTAATGAGATAACCATTGCTATGGCATAAAAAATATATGAAAGTATTTTTAACAAATTAACCCCCAATATAAGACATTTCAACTTTAGGCGAATCTTTTTTTTGCATAAACCTTACCTCTGAATATCTATCTGACCTTTTTGACCATAAATCATAAAAATAATCTAAAATATCTTGATCGCTTCGACTCGCTCTAATTATTTTTTTTATATCATGACCTTCTGTTGCAAATAGGCAAGTATATATTTTACCATCCACAGATAATCTAGCCCTATTACAGTCATTACAAAATGGTTCAGTAATTGAAGAGATAAATCCAACAGATGAGTCTGTATTTTTTAATGCCCATTTTTTGGATGTCGATGATTTATCAGTTTTTATAACTGACAATTCGTATTTAGAATTGATTAGTTCATATAGTTCTTGAGATGGGATAATTTTACTAAAATTCCAGTTATTAGATTCACCCACGTCCATATATTCAATAAATCTAATTTC
Organism: Gammaproteobacteria bacterium; assembly: GCA_965656575.1. Lineage (GTDB taxonomy): Bacteria > Pseudomonadota > Gammaproteobacteria > CACLCV01. The sequence goes on along the minus strand of CBFHLA010000037.1, from coordinate 7,822 downwards.
TGATCTTAAGGAGCTAATCTTATTTACAATATCAAGAACTTCATCATCATTTATATCTTTAATTACAACAGTATTAGTTTTAACGGTAGTAAAGTATTTTTCTATTCCAGTTAAAATCATGTCGAGATCAAAATATTTTTTTGCTCCATTAATTTTAGTAATTTTTTTGGAATCTAAGGTGTCAAGACTGAGAGTGATAGAATCTAAACCTGCCGATTTTAACTGTTTAAGTTTGCTATCCGTGAGTAGTGATCCATTGGTAGTCATACTAACATTATCAATTGCAGATTCAGTCTTAAGTTTATTGACTAATTTATCAATATTTTTTCTTAGTAAGGGTTCGCCTCCTGTAATTCTTATTTTTGTTAGTCCTATTTTTTTAAGAATTGAACACAAATGTATTATCTCCTCATATGAAAGTATTTTATTTTGAGCTATGTAACTATAGTTATTATTAAAAACCTCCGAGGGCATGCAATAACTGCATCTGTAATTACAACGATCAGTTACTGATATTCTCAGATATTCAAATTTTCGAGATAACATATCACTGAAGGTTTTCTTATTCACAATGTACACACTTTTTATCTATGTTAATTTTTATAGTCTTGAAATCATTATTTTTTAAATCTATTAAAAAGAGCTTACTATCAAAATTATTACCAAATTTACAAATGAACTTTATACATTCATTAGCTAAAACTGTTCCCACAAACCCAGCTACACTTCCAAGGATACCTGTATCTACACATGATCCTGAAGTTGCAGGTAAATCAGGATATAAACAGCGATAACAAGGAGCAGTGTCTATATCATTTCTAAATAGTGCAACTTGTCCTTCAAATTTAAGTGCCGCACCTGTAATTAGAGGAATCTTATTTGATAGTGATATTTTATTAATAATAGTTCTCGTTTCATAGTTGTCAGTACAGTCTATAATGATGTCATATGTTTTTATAAATTTATCATTAAAATCTTTGTCAATTTTTGTATATTTTGTGTTGACAGATAACTCAGAATTAAACTTCAAAAGTCTTTGTTTTGCTGCATCAACTTTTCTTTTAGCTATATCGGTTTCTGTAAATAATGTTTGTCTATTTAGATTAGACAATGAGACGTCATCATGATCTACAAGCAGCATAGTGCCAACACCAGATGAAGCTAGATAAGTTGCAGCGGGACATCCCAAACCACCTAAACCAATTATTACAATTTTTGCGTTACTTAGAAGATTTTGTCCATTAATGTCAATTTCTGGGAGTACAATTTGTCTGTTGTATCGGAGTAATTGATTATCAGTTAGATCAGCCTTTGTTTTTTTGGCTTGCATTAAATTTATCCAATTGTTCTTTGGTGGCCTCTTTTTGAAATTTCTCTTTATACTCTTTGTATGGCATACCATACACTAGAGCTCTAGCATCATCATAAGATAATTCATTTCCTAGAGCGGATGACTCAGATACATACCATTTTGATATGCAATTTCTACAAAAGTTTGCCAAGTTCATTAAGTCTATGTTTTGTACATCAGGATTATCCTGCAAATGCTTTATAATCCTTCTGAAGGTTGCTGCTTCAATTTCAGTTTTTTTATTCATAATCTTATTCTACTATATATAGCGCTATCTATAAATAATTTAACGGGTTGAATTAGCTAATTTTATACCAACTAAAATTATTATTAGGCCAAAAATATAGTTCCAACTAAAAGCATCATTAAGTATTAAAATACCAAAGAGTATTGCCCATAAGGGTATTAAGAAATTCATGATTGATAGAAATGAAGCTCCAGCTGTCTGCAATATTTGAAAATATATTATCGTTGCAACAGCAGTACAAAGAATACCTAATAGCAAAATATTATAATTTAGGAGAAGGCTAGGAATGCTAACATCGCTTTCATCAATGAATATGAGATAAATTAACATAAAGAAGGTAGCAAATAAAATTGTACCTGTAGATGCGCTCACTGGATCTGTCATTTTATACTTCTTTCCATATATTGCTGCTATAGAATAAAGTGTGGATCCCAACATTACTTGGAGCTGAGATATTAGAGTGGTACTAAAAGCATTGTTTACGAATAAATCTTCTCTATAAATTAAAATGAATACCCCAAAAAAAGAAATCAAAAATCCAATAAGTTTTTGTTGATTGATTTTCTCATCTACGAGAAAAAAATGAGACAAAAGTATAGTTGTTATTGGCATAGTTGCCATAAGTATACCTGCCATAGCACTGTCAATATTTCTCTGCCCATTTATTATTGCAATAAACGGTATGACTATGCCTACAAGACTCATAAACAGGTAATAATTAAGTTGGGACGAATTAAATGAGAATTTTTTATATATGAAATAAATAAGAACGATGAGAAAAGCTGAACCAACAATCAGACGTCCTGCTACAATCACCTCTGGTGTGTATAAATCAAGAGCTATCTTATTGAGCGTGAAAGCTCCACCCCATATTGCAGAGAGTAAAATCAGAAGGAACCAGTTAGTTTTAAATAAATTCATGTTAATATCAGTAGAATAAACGTATGAAAATTCTATCTATAAATGTTTCTGAACCACAAAAGGTTATTTTTAATGGTAAAGAGCTTATCACAAGTATTTATAAAAAACCTGTGAGTAACTTAGTTCATGTGTCACCTCATGGTATAGATGGTGACAGGCAAGCTGATTTAACAGTACATGGTGGTTATGATAAAGCAGTTTATGCCTACTCATATGCGCACTATAAAACATGGGCAACTGAAATGAAAAAAGAGTTTAATGAATATGGCCTCGTTGGCGAAAACCTCACAATAGATGACTTTAATGAGAGTGAGATTAATATCGGTGACCAATTCAAAATTAATGAATGCATACTTCAAGTTAGTCAGCCCCGTATACCTTGTTATAAAATTGGAATTAAGATGAATAGTAGAGATTTTCCAAAAATGTTCTCACAATCTGGCTTACTTGGTAGTTATCTTCGAGTTATTAAAGATGGAGATATTACTGCGGGTGATGAAATTCAAAAAATACATCATGAAGAAAATTCAATGTCACTAAAAGATATTGCAAATCTTTTATTTGTTGATATTAAAAATATTGAGCTTATGAAAAAAGCATTAGATATTAAACCTCTCACTGAAGAAATTAAAGAGAAATTTAGAGAAAGATTAATGAAATTAGGAGATTTTTCGTCTTTGTAAGTTATGATTAAACGACGGAATCTAAAAATACTAAAAAATCATGAAACATCTACATCTTGTGATGGAGATAGTGATAGTGGTAGACATCCAAAAATTTTCCTTACATTGAAAGATGGCAGTGCAGAATGCTATTACTGTGGTAAACTATTTGTGACTGAGGATTCACATGAAAAGTACCTCGATAAAGCTAGGAAAAATTTTAAAAAGAATAAAAATGTTTAAAAGAAGAGAGACTATTAAACAAGTTGAAGAAGGTAATGATTTAGCACCTAAATTTGATGAGAATGGGTTTATTCCTGTTGTTACTACAGATGTTGATTCGGGGACAGTACTCATGCACGCATATATGAATGATGAAGCATTAAGAAAGACAATCACAACAAAAGAAGCTCATTATTATAGTAGAAGTAGAAAGTGTCTGTGGCATAAAGGAGCAACAAGTGGCTTAATACAGGATGTAAAAAATATATACATAGATGATGACCAAGATTGTATTTGGCTTAATGTGATTGTTAGAGGTAAGGCAAGTTGCCATGTCGGATATAAGTCATGTTTTTATCGAGAAATAAATCTAGAGTCCAAACAGCTTGAACTAAAGTTTATAGAAGACGAAAAAATATTCGATCCTGATGAAGTCTATGGAGACGCTCCTAATCCAACAATTTTATAAGTTCAAGTTTCTTATAAAAAAGTTTGCCAGCATGCCAGTTATGTACAACGTGATAGCTAAATAAACCACACCAAATGACATTGAAGAGAAAAAGTATAAGATAGATGGAATTGGGCTATACTGAGAAAAGTATCCATGCGTGAAATGGATAAATATTAACAGCGGGACTGAAATTAAAGCCCCATGAAGTACATTATTGATTATATTTTTTAAATAACTCATAAAATATTTATTATGCCTAAATTCAGTATAACAAAAAAAACAGCTTGGTCACTTATTTTAAAAATTAATGAAGATATGCCACATGTCAGGAAGAATATATTAACTATCAATGAAAAGATTGATAAAAATAATATATTTATATCCTATGATCTTAAAAATAATTTAATTAAAGAATCTAACGCTATTATTAATAAGCATGAAGAAAGCTTATTTAAAATTTTTTTACCAATTATATCTAATCACAAAAAAAATCAATACATAGCTCATATTGCTCAATCTCTTGATGGATACATTGCAACTCAAAGTGGAGAATCCAGATATATAAGTGGTAGGGAAAATCTTGAACATATACATATGCTCAGAGCCATATCAGATTTTATAATAGTGGGAGCAAACACTTATATTGAGGATAAACCAAAACTTACAACAAGATTAGTTAAAGGGAGTAGTCCAAAGATTTTTGTATTTGATCCAAAGGGAATTATTAAGAAAAAAGATTTGAAGTCAAATGTAACTCATCTATCGGGTGATCTTAAATTAATGTCTCAATTATTAAAATCGAGAAAAAGAACAATAGTCTATATAGAAGGCGGGGGCAAAACAATATCTTATTTTATGAAAAAGAATCTACTTGATAAACTTCATGTATGTTTATGCCCAATTATATTAGGAGGCGGAAGACCTTCTTTTATTGAAGATAGATACATTAAGTTATCAGCTGTAAAATCTTATACACCAGATCATTACCGCATGGGTGAGGATGTATTATTCGATATTAATATTAATTAATTAGATTTCTTATTAATTAGAAAATATAGTCCAGGGACAGAACATATTAAATTAGTGAAACCATAGACAATAGCTACTGTAACACTTGCAGATACTGATAATCCAAGAAGAAATGATACAGCTAAAGCCGCTGTTTCCCTTACTCCCCATCCACCAATACTAACAGGCAAAGTCATAGAAAATAAAACTAGCGGGGCAAAAACGAAGAAGCTTATAATATCAATATTCAGTTCTAATGCCAGAGCGCAAATAATGTAAGTAGTTATATATGTGATAACAATTATTAATGACAAAAAAAAATGTTTATAAAATAGTTCACCGCTAAAAATATACTTAAAGTTATTTATATATTTGCTTTTTAAATTATATTTAAAAAATAGTTTTGTTAATAATATTAATATAATGATTAAAGTTAGAGTATAGAGAAATGCTTCATATTTTTTATTGATAAAAAAAAGAAATGCTAAGGACAGAACAAAAGTAACTACTAATGAGACTTGTCCTGATAAGCGCTCAAAGATAACTGATTGGAATGATTTTAAGATATTTCCTTTTTCATTGTTTACTTTTATATTCATTGTTCGATAAATATCCCCAAGGATTCCTGTGGGAAGTATATTATTTAAAAATCCTGAAATGTAATAAAACTTGATTGCGTCATAGTAAACAATTTTAGATTTTGTATTTAGAGCTATAAAGTACCATCTCCATGCAGAGAGTAAGTATTGAAGAATACTAAGAAGAATAACTAAAGGCAAATAAGTCAAGTTAACATTTTTTATTATTACCTGAATTTCACTACCATAACTAAATAAGACATATGACATTAAAAATATAGATATAATATATTTGGTCAGTCTCTTCACTTTTTCTGTATCAAAATATCATTATGCCCGACAAATAAACTGATTTTTTTATTTTCAATCGCATACTTTTTTTGTTCATACCACAGCTTCAATATTTTTTTATCTATTCCTTCCATATGAAAAAGAGATTTCTTAGTATCTAAGACATATCTTTTCATGAATATTTTATCTTTCTCTGAAAGATTTTTAATTACCCAAGGCGAGTTTTTAATTGTAACTGTGAGATCTGATTTGTTTGCTTTGTTTGATATGTATTCTATTGATTTAGAGCCTAATGCCAATCCAAACCCTTTGTCTGATCTTTGATGATTATTAAAAAATGATAAAATATATTTATCCATTGTATTAGGGGGAGTCCACTTAACTTTACCATTGAAACAAAGAGATAAATATAAGGGACAATCGCTTTGTACTTTCTTTAACAGATTATTAATTGTTGATTTTGACATAAGGTCTAAAACTGCTGAAAAACTTATTAAGTGATACTTATCATTGTTATGTTTATATTTATTGCAATCATTTTTTTTTATCACTATCTTTGATACAGTATCTTCATTATTTTTAATTATTAGATCAAGATTGTTCGTATTAGAACTAATTTTATGTGATGGTTTTATAACAGATCTGATATTTTTTTTTATCTTTTTTAGAAGTTTATTATCATAATCAACCAGTACATATTTTTTATAATTAATATTATTTTTGATCAACCAAGCTAAAAAACTTCCAGAACCGCAATATAAATCTAAAAGGTTGATTTTCTGAGTTTTAGAAATTGTACTTAGGTATTCAATTAACAAACCACTTCGAGCTTGCATATCATATGCTTGCCTCATTTCTATCCATGATGGACTAAATTTATTATCCATATAATACCTTTTTAAAAGAATGGCCTACATCTTTCCATGTCTTGAGTTTAGTTCTATTTTTTATATAAGAGGATTCAGTAATAGCAGAAACAATAGATTTTATATTATTCAGGTTTACATATTTCCTATTCAACCCAACTAAGTTTTCTCTAAAAACAGGTATGTCAGAAACAACTAACGGTAAACCCAAAGCTGCACTTTCAATATTTGCCATACCATATCCCTCATACCTACTAAGGCAAAGATACACATTAGCTTTTTTAAGATAATCGATTAGAATATTTATATCATGAATACATTCAATAAACTTAATCCTGTTATTAAGTCGATACTTATCTATCAGAGAAGTGAGATATAAAGAATAAGAACTTTTTTTATCATTTTTACCTATAATCGTAAGAGTCCATTTATCATCCAAATACTTCAATGCTTCAATAGATGTCTCTAGATTTTTTCTAGGAATAACTGATCCAGTAGTAATGATATTATATTTTTGTTGTGTAGGAATACTCTCATCATTATTGTAAAAAACATTATCAACACCTGGACTAACAACCTTTATATCTATTTTTTTATTCAATATTTTCTTTATAACTCGTTTCATAGTTTTGCTAACCGTAATGATTTTGCTAGCAGAGGAGAATATTTGCTTCTCTTTCAGTTTAATAAAAATATCTCCATATTGATTATTTTCATACGATACTGGATGATGGATAAGTAAAATTACTTTAAATTTCTTGGATAATATTTTTGACAAATGGTTAATATGTGATGCAATCAAACCATCTATTATTATGGTGGACTTATTAGGTATTATATTTAGATTAAAGAATATTTTCTCTAATCTCATTCTGGTTTGTGTTACAGGAATATTTATAAGCTTGCATCTATGTGAGTTGAGGTACTGAAGGACATTTAAATCATATTTGTTACCGCCAGAAATGGTTGTAAGATCAGGAGTAATAAAATAATTCACTTTATATTTTTTTTAAAAATGAAGCTGATGCTAAATGATTTTCTTTTAAATTAATTTTTATAGAATAAATTTTATGTAATGGATAGTTAATTTTATCTAATTCTGCATAAATATCATCCGCAAATTGTTTAGCCATAAATTCCGTAGTAGTAATCTCGCCATTAAATTTATCTAAATCATCTAGATTCTTATAATTATATTGCTCGATAACTTGTTTGAGAATTTTAG
>CBFHLA010000036.1:0-8983 GCA_965656575.1 Gammaproteobacteria bacterium | reverse complement strand
CAGATTGTATGTCTATGTAAGCGTCAGCTTGGTCATTTTCACCTTTAAAAAGTTGTCTAAAAGACAGCTCATTAAGATTTTTTGATGTTTTTTTATGTAACTGTATTGTTTCAGTTATTAAAGATTCGTCATTCACATTATCAGCATCATTAAGGATGCTATCTAAAGTATATGAAATTAATTCCATATCAGAATTAATTGTGTCAATTGTACCTTTCAAGGTGGAATAGGACTTCAGCTTTTTATTTAGTTCAGTTGATAGATCTCTTTTTTCCCAAACATTTGGATCGTTGAGCTCATCATTTATATCGCTTATTTGCGCGTCAATAGACTCATAGTCAAACTAACCCCCTTAGCTCTTCGAACTTAAGCTTATTTAGTTTTACTTCCTCTAAGATGTCGGCTAACTGCTCTCTTATTTTTGTCATTCAGATATCTCCTTATAGTATCCAAGTTTTTCTTTCCACATTAATTTATATTGATTTAAAAGAGATAAATCAGCTGTAAGTATATCATATTTATACGTTTCTTTATAAACTATAAATATCATAGCTTGTTCAATCTTTGTATTATGCATTTTATCATGAGCTGAGGCATAAGCAGCCAATTGTTGAAAATGTTCGTCGATCATAAATGCACTTTTCTTTCTATAAGATGATTTGTAGTCAACAACAGTGAGCTTATTGTCTATTAAACCTAATAAATCCAATGTGCCTGCGAAATTAAGGTCATCTTGAACAGTAGCCTCAGATGCAATAAATTTATCGAATGTTGGAAATATATTATTAATTATTACTTTGCTTAGTTTTAACGCAATTTTTGAATTCTTATCATCCTGAATCTCAATAGCACTCTTCGTCACGTAACTATCAAGGTATTCATGCATAAGGTTACCAATTTCAAACGAATCAGCCTGCTTTGCTGAAAAGCTATCTCTTTGATTACATCGTGACAATCTAAGAATAGATGTCACGCTCGGTACGAGTGAATTATTAATCTTGTAGTATCGAAAGTTATTACGTTTTATAACTTCATTATTAGAGTAGTTATAGATAGGATCGTAATTTAATCCTTTATTTATCAAGGACATCTATGATTTTCTGTATATCTTTTTTTAATAAGGAATAAGTTGGATCTTCGGAGTTATTGTTACTAATGGCTGATTCAAGTTTTTGCTTAGCCCCTTCAATTGTAAATCCTTGGGATGATATCAGTTCATTTATTTTAAGGATTGTAAGAATATCATTCTGAGTGTAGTACCTTCTGTTCCCTCTTCTTTTTGTGGGTTCAAGTGTATTAAACTCCTTTTCCCAATATCGTAATATATGTGTTTTAATATGAGTGATATTTGATACCTCTCCGATTGTAAAGTATCTTTTATTAGGGATTTCTATAGAATTATTCAGCTCCATCATAAGCCTCTAATTTAGATTTTAGTTTTAATCCAGATTTAAACGTCACAACTCTTCTTTCTGAAATAGTTACTTCTTCACCTGTTTTTGGATTTCTGCCGGGCCTTGGTGCCTTATTCCTGAGAATAAAGTTACCAAATCCAGACAGCTTTATATCGTTACCATCTTCTAAGGATTTCTTAATTTGCTCAAAAAAACATTCTATTAATTCTTTTGCCTCTCTCTTGTTCAATCCAACTTCGTTATGAATCATTTCGACCAGAGAATCTTTTGTAATTGTCATTTTATGCTTCTTGTATTTGAATCTTGTGTTTGTTAGTCAAACTACTCATGACTTTATTTATATCATCGAGTATGTCTTTCTCCTGTAAAGTCTTAATATCAGACTGTAGACAAACCTCCAAAGTTACATTCCTATTATTAGAGTTTAGATTATCTTTATTAATAAATATATCTTTAATTCTTATATTTTTCATATATTTATAGCTTTCTTTTTTAATTTCATCAACAATATTTGATACATTTATATTAATATTTGTGACTACTGTAATATCTTTAAATACTGCAGGAAATTGCGATAACTCAGCAAAGATCACCTTATTATCTGGTATAACATCTTGTTCAATAATCTCAAAAGCATAGACTGATGATTTAAGAGTGAGGTCTTTAGTAACATTTGACGAAATAAGCCCACACTCTCCTATCACTTTACTATGCATCAGCACTGAAAGAGAATTATCTTTATCGAAATAGACTGAGCTTTTATTATGTGCAAATGTGACATTAGGGAAAATTGATAATATGTCTGATTTTAAATCACCTAGTCCATATAAATAACCATCTGACACAAGATCTAGAGATGACTTATTACCGTAAACTACGGCTGATAAAACCTTAGGCTCTATTATTTTAGCTCTATGTTTGAAATATACTTTTCCTCTTTCAAATAATTGAATACTTTTATGTTGCCTATTTGAGTTATAGACAATATTACTCAGCAAGCCTGGTAGCAATGACTCGCGCATCACGGACTTCTCTTTTGAGATTGGGTTTGATAGCTCAAGACTCTGAGGTTTATCTGAATAGTTTTTAGCAATAAATGTAAAATTTATAACCTCCTTGTATCCAAGAGTAACTAGCCTATCATTAAGGCAAGAGCGACAATGATACTGTGTTTCACTATTTTCTAATGGCACTTCCTTAATATTATCAAATCCATATATTCTGCTAACCTCTTCTACTAAATCATAATTGTTAGAAATATCAGATCTATAGCTAGGGATAATCACTGTTTTTCCTTTGAAAATAATGCCAAGGTTCATTAGTATTAATTTAATTTTCTTTATATCTATATCGATACCTAGGATTCTATTAAAAAGTTTTGTATCAAATTCAAATTGTTTCTTTTTTGTTAATTTACTTTGTTTGCTGATTTTAGTTATTATGCATTTACTGCCAATGTTAAATATTTCATTTAAAAGAAAATGTATTCTTGATAGAGCATAATCCGAAAGATTATAGTCCACTCCTCTCTCAAATCTATAAGATGAATCTGTCTGTATTCTAAATTTTCTAGAGAGAAGCCTTACGATATCTGGAGTGAAAAATGCACTTTCAAAAAGAATATTTTGTGTAGATGATGTTACGCTAGATAATTTACTTCCAATCACACCGGGTAATGCATGAATAATATTTTTTTCATCTATAATAACTTCAGTGTCTTTATCAACTATATATTCTTTATTGTCTATTCCTAAAAATTTATTTTTTTTCTTAAGCTGAACAATAGATAGTTTTCCATTAATTTTATCTAAATCAAATGCATGTGTAGGTTGCCCAACTTCTAGCATTACATAGTTAGAAATATCTACAATGATGTTAACAGAAGCTATATCAGACTGCTTTAATCTTCTAGTTATATATTTAGGAGTTTCAGTACTAACATCAATATCATTTAAAATCATATATCTGTATTCTGGTGATATAGCAGAGTTGATATTTTTAATTTTAGAATTTATTTTTGCTGTGACTAATTTAGAACAAGCTGGTTTATTAATTTTTTTACCTTTATAGGCACCAAGATCTCTAGCTGTTCCATAAACTGACAAACAATCACCTCGGTTAGGTGTAAATTCAATATCTATAATATAGTCATCTTTATCTTTATTTATAGTGTCAACTTCTAATCCAAGCTTAGTTAAATCGCTTTCTAGTTTATCATTAGACTTAGATGTTGATATAAAGTTAGAAAGCCAGTTTTTACTTATTTTCATAATTATCTAATGTGTTTAAATTGTTCTAAGAAATTAATATCATTTTCAAAAAATACTCGTAAGTCTTTTATTTGATAAGCTAACATAGCGAACCTTTCGATACCTAAACCAAATGCAAATCCTGAGTATTTTTTTGGATCAATATTTACATTTTTTAAGACATTAGGATGCACCATACCGCAGCCAAGCACTTCTAACCATTTATTATTAAACATGATATCCATTTCTGCTGATGGTTCAGTAAATGGAAAATAAGAAGGTCTAAATCTTGTTTTAATGCTTTTACTTTCAAAAAATTCTCTTATAAAATTATTTAGTATCCACTTTAAGTTACTAAATGTAATATCGGTATCAACACATAGACCCTCTATTTGATGAAACATTGGAGAATGTGTAGGGTCTGAATCACATCTATATACTCTTCCTGGAGCAAGTACTCTAAATGGAGGTGCTGAATTCTCCATTGCATGAATTTGAACTGATGAGGTATGTGTTCTTAATAATAATTTATTATTCAAGTAAAATGTATCATGCATATCACGGGCAGGATGATTTTCTAAAATATTAAGTGATTCAAAATTATAATGTTCTGTTTCAATTTCTGGCCCATCTTGTATATCAAATCCATATTTTAAGAAAATATTTTCTATTTTTCTTATGACTAATGAAATCGGATGATGTGAACCGTTATTGTGATGTCTTGGTGGAACGTCTAAATCAATTTTATTCGTTGCATTATCTGCCGCTTTCAGACTTTCAAGTTTACTCGCGAGCAACTCAGATAAGATATTTTTAACATTATTAAGTTCACTGCCAAATCTTTTTCTTTCATTTATACCAAGATTTTTAAATGCAGCAAATAAAGATGTTAAAAGACCTTTTTTACCTAAATATTTTGACTTGATTTGTAATAAATCATGTTCATTATTACAATTTTGCAGATCTTCTTTGAGTGAATTTTCTAAATCAGTATGGTGTATATCCATAGCAAAAAGAAGTCTTAATTTGGAAGTACAGTCTTAACTATGTTAGTAAATTTTTCTGGATTATTCGCTGCAATATCAGCTAACATCTTTCTGTCTATTTCTAGCTCTGACTTATGAAGGTAATTCATGAATTGACTATATGAAAGGTTATTTAGTCTTGCCGCTGCATTAATTTTGGTTATCCAAAGAGATCTAAATTGTCTCTTTTTTTGTCTTCTATCACGATATGCATATTGACCAGCTTTAATAACAGCCTGTTTTGCTACTCTGTAAACACGACTTCTTGCACCTTTATACCCTTTTGCGAGTTTGAGTATTTTCTTATGCCTTGCCCCAGCAATTACTCCTCTTTTTACTCTTGCCATATCCTAAATCTCCTTAATAAGGTAACATACGATTAATTGCTGCTTTGTCTGCAGCACTTATTACTACGTCATCTCTCAGATGTCTTTTTCTTTTAGTGCTTTTCTTAGTAAGGATGTGGCTACGGTGTGACTGCCCTCTTTTTACATTACCTGTAGGTGTCTTCTTAAACCTTTTTGCGGCACCGCTATGTGATTTCATTTTTGGCATAACTTACTCTTACTAAATATTTTGGCTAGTATATCCTATTTATTTCTTCGGCGCTATAACCATTACTATCTGTCTTCCCTCAAACGCTGGCTTTTGCTCAATTACGCCATACTCGAACAAATCTTTTTCAACTCTTTCTAGAAATTCTCGACCGATTACTTGATGCGCAGCTTCTCTACCTCTAAATCTCATAGTAATTTTGGCTTTATCTCCACCTTGCAGGAATTTTATAAGATTTTTTAATTTAACTTGATAATCCGCCTCTTCTGTCCCAGGTCTAAATTTAATCTCTTTGACTTGAATTTGTTTTTGCTTTTTTTTAGCTGCATGAGCTTTTTTCGACTGTTCGAACTTATATTTACCGAAATCCATCACTCGACAAACTGGAGGTGTTTGATTGGCAACAATTTCTACCAAATCTAACTCCTCACTTTTAGCAATTTCTAGGGCTTTAGCTTTAGTGACAACACCTACTTGATCCCCGGTAGATGATATTAAGCGCACTTCAGTTGCATTAATGCGATTATTGATTCGCATCCTTTTAATATTCGATATGATTCTTCTCCTTTAAAATTAATTTATTTCGTTTTTAAGCATTTCACAAAATTGGTCAATACTCATGCTGCCTAAGTCATTACCGGTCCTATCTCTAACGGTAACTTTCTTATCTTCCAGCTCTTTATCACCAATGATAAGCATGTATGGTACCCTAGTCATCGCATGATTTCTAATTTTGTAGCCAATCTTTTCATTGCTTAGATCACATTCTGACCTATACCCAAGCTGTATAAGCTGATTATTGATATAAGTTGAATATTCTTTATGCTTATCAGTAATATTTAATATAGTAATCTGTGTAGGAGCTAACCAGAGTGGTAAATTACCGGAATAATGTTCTATCAATATTCCTACAAATCTTTCTAAAGAACCTAAGATAGCGCGATGTATCATAACCGGAGTATCTTTGTTACCATCCGCGTCAATATATGATGCATTTAGCCTACCTGGCATTGAAAAATCAAGCTGAATAGTTCCTAACTGCCATACTCTTGATAGCGAATCTTTGAGCGAGAAATCAATTTTGGGCCCATAAAATGCTCCATCTCCAGCGTTGATACTAAATTCAATATTATTTAAATCTAAAGCTTTTTTTAGACTATCCTCTGCCTTATCCCATATCTCCTCTGATCCCACTCTTTTTTCTGGACGCGTTGAGAGTTCAATCTTAAGGTCATTGAAACCAAACTTATTATAAATAGTTTTTATATCATTGATTAATAGTGATATTTCACGTTCAATTTGGTCTGTGGTACAAAATATATGTGCATCATCTTGAGTAAATGCCCGTATTCGAAGTAAACCATGTAGTGTACCTGACGGCTCATTTCTATGAACCACGCCAAATTCGGCATACTTCAAAGGCAAGTCTTTATAGCTCTTTAAACCCTGATTGAATACTTGAATATGACCAGGACAGCTCATAGGTTTTATAGCAAACTCTTTTTTCTCAGAACCTACATCAAAAATTAGGTCTCCAAATTTATCTAAATGTCCTGACTTTTTCCATAATGATTTGTCTAAAATTTGAGGAGTGTTAATAACTTGGTAATTATTTTTTCTGAGATGGCTTGTAATAAAATCTTTTATAATATTAAAAATTGTCCAGCCTTTATCATGCCAAAATACCATGCCAGGAGATTCCTCTTGAAAATGAAATAAATCAAGTTTTTTACCCAAAAGTCTATGATCTCTCTTTTCTGCTTCCTCTAATGATTGAAGATAAGATTCTTGTTCCTCTAAAGTTGGCCACGCTGTACCATAAATCCTGGTCAGTGTTTGGTTATTAGAGTTTCCTTTCCAATAAGACCCTGAAATTTTCATAAGTTTAAATGCTTTAATGTGTTTCGTATTTGTCAGATGGGGGCCTCTGCACATGTCTATATATTCTTCGTGATGATATACAGCAATAATTTCATCATTTTTAATTTCTTTAAGTAATTCAACCTTATAAGGCTCATTTCTCTCATTAAATATACTAACTGCTTGATCCTTAGATATCACCTGCCTTTTAATTGGATAATTTTTTTTAGCAAGCTTTCTCATTCTATTTTCAATAACCTTTAGGTCTTTTTCTGTTATAGGTTCATTTGACAAAATATCATAATAGAATCCATTATCTATCACTGGACCTATAACCATTTTAACTTCTGGATAAATTTGTTTAATTGCATGACCAAATACATGAGCACAAGTATGTCTGAGTATATCTAGACCATCTTTATGAGCTGTAGTTACAAGCTCTATGTTTGAGTTCTCAGTAACATTATCAGACAGGTCTTTTAATGTATTATCTACATTAGCAGCAACTATATTTTTCTCTTTGAAGTGTTTTTTAACTATATCTTCAAGTGTTTCGTTATCTTTAGCTTCTATATATTTATTATTTACTGTAATTTTCATAATATCTCAATTTCTATAGGCACGATTGGACTCGAACCAACGACCTCCACCATGTCAAGGTGGCGCTCTAACCAAGCTGAGCTACGCGCCTGTAAGAATTGGTAAATTAACATGTCAAGGCAGTGTAGACAAGAATTCATCAGGATTTTACTTTTGGTATCATAAGATATTTTTCTTGAAGCTCATTGATCTGATCTCTTATTTTTGCCGCTTGTTCAAACTCAAGATTTTTAGCATGACTGTACATCTCTTTTTCAAGTTGAGATATTATCGAGACTACATTATCACCGTTTACTTTTGTAAGCTTCTTCTTATTGCTACTGACTAATTGCAGTTTATCTAATGACTCATCCTCTATGAATGTATCTTCATCTAGGGCTTGTCTAATATCTTTTTTTACACCAACAGGATTGATATTATTATCTTTATTATATTTAATTTGTATTTCTCTTCTCCTGTCAGTTTCATCAATTGCTCTTCTCATCGAGCTGGTAGTTACATCTCCATATAAAATACATCTACCATCTAAATTTCTAGCAGCTCTTCCAATGGTTTGTATTAATGATCTGTCAGATCTAAGAAACCCCTCTTTATCTGCGTCAAATATTGCAACTAGCTCCACTTCAGGTATGTCTAAGCCTTCTCTCAATAAATTTATACCCACTAAAACATCGAATTCTCCTTTCCTCAAGTCTCTTATTATTTCAACTCTTTCAACAGTATCTATATCTGAGTGTAAATACTTAACCTTGATGTTATGTTCTTGAAGATATTCCGACAAATTCTCCGACATCTTCTTTGTTAGAGTTGTTATGAGTACTCTATTGCCTCGGTTAACAACAGTATGGATTTCTGATAATACATCTTCAACTTGACTAGATGATGGCCTAACTTCAATTATCGGATCAATTAGCCCTGTTGGACGTATCACTTGTTCAATAATTGCACTCGATTTATCAACTTCATACGAACCAGGAGTGGCGGATACATATATTGTTTGAAAATTATATGCTTCAAACTCGTCAAATTTGAGTGGACGATTATCCATAGCTGATGGTAAACGAAATCCATAGTCGACTAATGTTTGTTTCCTTGATTGATCGCCTCTGTACATGCCGCCCAACTGAGGAACTCCGACATGACTCTCGTCGATAATTACAAGACCGTCTTCTGGCATATAATCTAGTAAGCATGGAGGAGGATCGCCAGGGTTTCTTCCAGACAGATACCTTGAATAATTTTCAATCCCAGAACAATATCCCATTTCTTTCATCATCTC
>CBFHLA010000035.1:0-9098 GCA_965656575.1 Gammaproteobacteria bacterium | reverse complement strand
TCAACAACATGGTTTATAACTGCTGCTGCAGATGCGGCTAAATATATGCCAATGCTAGCATATAGCATTAATGGATAGTCCAAATTAAAATCTTGGGCAAGAAGCATCCCAACTATTGCTGTAAATATTATTAAAAAATTTACACGAGGTTTTGTAAGAGCAATTAGATCGAATAAAATCGAATTAGTGTTTCTAGCTGTGTTGTTCATCTATTTTATTTTATAGAATGATATCAGACAATAATAAAAAGCGCTTGAAATAAAAGCCATTAAAATTGCAGCATTCATTGTATGCCACACTGCAATATTAAGGGGTAGACTGTATACCACATTAGAAATGCCAAGGATTATCTGTAAAATAAAAAATATGATACTTACGCCCATGAGTTTTTTTAGAAAAATATGTTCCTTTAGTCTTAGAACCGTATAGACTGCTAATATATAAATTACTGTTAAAATTAAAGCTGTAATTCTATGCGAGTAATGAATAGCAACTTTTGCTCCATAAGCTAAAATTCCTCCTTCATAATTTACATCTGGTAGTCCTATTAAATCAAAAGCGCTATCAAAAACCATTTCTTTTGGATACCATTGGTCGAGACATTTTGGAAAATCAGTACATGCCAACGACGCATAGTTAGTACTTGTCCATCCTCCTAATAAGATTTGAGCGATTAAAAATAACCAAGTAGCAGATATTAAGACTAGAGCAAAAAAAGGGATACGCTTAGGGCTTACACTTATGCCAGAATAATTAATAGCATTTATAAAAAGTAATGTGGCAGTTAACATTCCAAAAAATAAATGTGTCGTTACGATAGTAGGTTTTACCAGCATAGTTACTGTGAGCATGCCCATAATTGCTTGTATCACAATTAGAACAGATAAGAGGATCGGTAATGTGTAATTTTTTTTTGAATATTTAACTGATATGAATGTGATGAAAAAAACATATAGTCCTAGAATACCTGCCATATATCGATGTAACATTTCTCTCCATGCTTTACCAACATCTATGTCTGCATCGGGATAATATTCTTTTGCTTTTGCCAATTCATCAGCTGTATCTGGTGTAGTTAATAATCCATAACAACCAGGCCAATCTGGGCAGCCAAGGCCTGCATCTGTTAATCTTACCCATGCCCCTAGTGAAATAACCACTAAGGTAAATAGTGCACCGATAAAACTTAATTTTGCTATTTTTAAATCATCCATGATTCTATATTTTTGAATATTTTAAAAGTTTTTTTAAATCTTTTAGTAATCCTTTCGCCTCGAAATTTTGATTATACCCTAGTATAATTTTCCCAAAAGGGTCGACAATGAATATTCCATCATCCATTTTCGTTAGTTTATTATAGAGCGTTTCTGGCTTATCTAAAACAATAACTTTTGGATAGTTATTCAAGTATTGATACTGATTTTCATAACTTCGATTAAAAAGAACGTATCTTTGGACCCTATCCATATTCTTACCTAATAACGTATTTACCTGTCTAAGCATATAAGTGTTATCTTGGCATTTTAAATCACATTTTATTGGGAGAACTTGAAGAAGTGCCCAGTGTTCATCTTGATTATTTAAATTAATATTAATCTCTTCATCCAGAAACTTTCCATGATTTGTTGTACCTCTTGAATCTGTCGCGTTGTTCATATAAAAATATTGAGCGAGTATAAAAGGTGTTATAAACACGAGAAGTATAAGTACAAGTTTAACTTTTCCCATTTTTCTTCCTGTTTAAAATAAATAAAAAAAACATACCAATGATTGTAAACAAAAACCACTGTCCCGCATACATGTAATGTTTCAGATGATTGTTCTCATTTTTAATGGGAATGTAAGTATATGCATATTGACTCTCTTCGTTAAGATTAATTATGAAAGGATAGATATCTTTATTTAATATTTTAGAGATTTGCTTTGTATTTATATTTTGTATTACATATGGCTTTTTTTTAGTAATGTTATTAGAGCTCAGTTCAAGTAACTGCATTGGGTACTTTACATATCCTTTAATGGTTACCATGCTTTTAGGGGTTTCAATTATTGGGTATTTTTGTCGAGAATAATTGTCTACCCATCCTCTGTTAACCAATAATACTTTATCATCTATAATCAATGGTGATATTACGTAATAACCTGCTTTGCGTTTGAAAACAATATTATCTAATAAAAAAAATGACTCATCAAAAATACCTGTCGCATATAGCTTTTTATATCTAACTGGTTTATCTAGTAACTGCTTAATATCAGAATATTCGGTATTGACCTGAGATTCGAAGTCTCTTTGAATAGAAAGTTTATCTTGACCCCTATCAATTTGCCAAGTACCTAAATAAAAGCAAATGCCTATCAAGCTGATCAAACTTAAGTTTTTTAAAATATTTTTCATTCTAGTGTTAACATGAATCTATGTTTAAATATGCGATTGTAACTTTACTAATATTAATTATATACAATCTTGTTATGGGATTTATATATATACTGAAAGATAAATCATCTAGTAGAAGAGGACTTGCATCACTCAAAACAAGAATTATTCTATCATTATTGCTTTTTATCCTGATTATTGTCGGGTTTTACACGGATATGATAAAACCAAATAGTTTTTAATCAGAGCCAGTAGACAAATACAAATAACCCTAACCAAACAACATCCACGAAGTGCCAATACCATGCGACAGCCTCAAAACCGAAGTGGTTCTCATTTGTAAAGTGCCCTTTTATACATCTAAACAAAATAACAGTAAGCATAATTGCGCCTAATGTCACATGAAAACCATGAAATCCTGTTAACATATAAAATGTTGATCCGTACATACCTGAAGTCATTTTAAGATTCAAATCATTATATGCATGCGAGTATTCATAAGCTTGGAATCCAACAAATATAAAACCTAATAAAACTGTAGCAAGTAGTCCAAGAATAAGTTGATTTCTTTTTCCTTCTTTTAGACCGTGATGTGCCCATGTTACTGTCAAACCACTAATAAGAAGAATTATTGTATTAAGAGCTGGTATTCCTGCTGCTTTCATAACAACAAAATCACCTCCATAATTTGCTGGACCATTAGATGGCCATACATTTTCAAAAGTAGGCCATAATTCTTGGTTTGTGCTTACTTTAGTGCCCTCGCCTGCAAGCCAAGGTAAAGACAATTCTCTGGCGTAGTACAAAGCTCCAAAAAAAGCTGCAAAAAACATTACTTCTGAAAATATAAACCAAGCCATTCCCCATCTAAATGACATGTCTACTTGTGCATCATACAACCCACCTTCACTTTCATTAACAACATAAGAAAACCATCCATACACAACAAGTAAAAGTAAAGCTAATCCCGTGTAGGTTAATGTTAAGTTTGATTCATCATTCATATAATTTGCTAGACCTATGAACATTACAATTAATGCTACAGTTGCAAGAAATGGCCACTTAGTTTCGTGTGGTACGTAATATGATGATCCGCTCATAATTTATTAGTCTCCTTAATATTATTTGAAATATCGAACATTGTATAAGAAAGCACAATGTCACCGCTGTCGTTTGGTAGCTCATTATCAATAATAAATTGAATACCTAAATCTTTAACCTCGCCAGCATTAATTGTTTGTTGGTTGAAACAAAAACATTCAATTTTTTTGAAATATTCTGCGTGTTTACCTGGTGTTACACTTGGGCTAGCTGTTGTATGTAGCTGCTTGCTTGAATTATTTTTCATTACATAGTGAGTGTTGTATGGTTTTCCAACCTGAACTGTCATCTCTGAAACTGAAGGCTCAAAATATAATGGTGCGGAATTTGCTACATTTGAAATAAATTTAACTGTAACAAATCTATTATCTTCTTTAATGTCATTAGCTACGTACGCAACTTCATTAGTTTTGCCATTTAATCCTGTAATTTCACAAAAAGTATCGTAGATAGGCACCAGAGCATATGAAAAACCGTACATAGCAACCACTGCTAGTGACAATTTTGTAATTGTTGATTTTATTCCTGTCATTAGTCAACTTTTGGTGGAGTATCAAATGAATGGTATGGCGCTGGTGATGGTAATGTCCATTCTAGTCCCTCTGCTCCTTCCCAGCTTTTATCAGCTGCAGTTACAGGTTGTCTCAGTGTTAAGAACAAAATGTAAACAAATAATAGTTGGGATAAACCAAAACCAAAAGCTCCTACTGAAGCAATCATATTAAAGTCCGTAAACTGTACCGCGTAATCTGGTATCCTTCTTGGCATTCCAGCTAACCCGACAAAGTGCATAGGGAAAAATGTAATATTTACAAATATTGTTGTCATCCAGAAATGAATTTTACCTAAAGTTTCGTTGTACATTTTCCCTGTCCATTTAGGTAACCAATAATATACAGCTGCAATGATAGCAAATACGGCACCTGGAACGAGCACATAATGGAAATGTGCAACTACAAAATATGTGTCATGGTATTGAAAATCAGCTGGTGTTATAGCCAACATTAATCCTGAAAATCCACCAATTGTAAATAATATGATAAAGGCTAATGCAAATAACATAGGAGTTTCAAATGTCATAGAACCCTTCCACATAGTAGCTACCCAATTGAAAACTTTAACACCAGTTGGCACTGCTATTAACATAGTAGTAAACATAAAGAATATTTCTCCTGCTAACGGCATGCCAACAGTGAACATATGATGTGCCCATACTATGAATGATAGAAGAGCAATGGATGCTGTAGCATAGACCATTGAGTCATAACCAAACAGTTTCTTTCTTGAAAAAGCAGGAATGATTGTGGATACAATTCCAAAAGCAGGAAGAATTAATATATATACTTCTGGGTGACCGAAGAACCAAAATATGTGTTGAAACAATACAGGATCTCCACCACCTGCTGCTGTAAAGAAACTAGTTCCATAAAAACGATCTGTTAGAAGCATTGTTATAGCGCCAGCAAGAACAGGCATTGATGCAATAAGAAGGAATGCTGTTATTAACCATGTCCATACAAATATTGGCATCTTCATTAATGTCATTCCTGGCGCTCTCATATTCAGAATTGTAGCAATCACATTTATAGCCCCCAATATTGACGATGCTCCGAGTAAATGTAGAGAAAATATTACAAATGGCATAGAATTTCCGCCCTGTAATGATAGCGGCGGATAAAGTGTCCAACCTGCAGCTGGGCCCCCACTTTCAAAGAATAAAGTGCTTAGTAACATTGTAAAAGCAAATGGTAAAATCCAGAAGCTCCAATTATTTAGTCTTGGTAAAGCCATATCTGGTGCTCCTATCATCATAGGCAACTGCCAGTTTGCTAAACCAACAAATGCAGGCATAACTGCACCAAAAATCATTATTAATGCATGCATGGTAGTCATTTGATTAAAGAAACCAGGAACTACAAATTGTAATCCAGGTTGAAATAACTCTGCACGAATCACTAGTGCCATGAGTCCGCCTACGAAAAACATTAGTAGACTGAACCATAAATAAAGTGAACCAATGTCTTTATGGTTAGTAGTTGTTATCCATCTCATCAAACCTGACGGTTGATGATGTTCTTCTTTTAAGTGATCTATATTTGCGCTCATTTTAATTTCCTTATTTTGATTTATCTGCTACGCGATTTTTTTGATTTAATGATACCCATTTTGTATATTCCTGTTTAGGTACTGCGCGGACAACAATCGGCATGAAACCATGATCTTTTCCGCATAATTCTGTACATTGGCCTCGATATACTCCTGGCTCTTTAATGTCTACCCATAATTCATTGATATATCCTGGAATAGCATCTTTTTTACCTGTAATCTCTGGGACCCACCAAGCATGTATTACATCACTTGCAGTTAATAATATTCTTACTTTGGTATTTGTAGGTAAGACCATTTCATTGTCTACGTTAAGGAGATAGTTATCAACTTTATTGACATCGATTTTAGATCCAAGTTGTCTCGCTTCGTTGCTACTATCAGCTAGTTTACTGAAAAAAGAAACATCATCTTCTACATAATCATATTTCCACATCCATTGGTATCCAGTAACCTTAACTGTAATCTCTGAATTCCTTGTGTCTTCCATCATTATAAGTGTTTTAGTAGCTGGTATCGCCATTCCTACAAGTATTACAAAAGGGATAACGGTCCATATAACTTCTACTGTTGTGCTTTCATGGAATGATGCTGGTTTAGCACCCTTAGATTTTCTATGATGATAAATTGAGTAAAACATTACTCCAAAAACAACTATACCTATTACCACGGTGATATAGAAAATAAGCATATGTAAGTCATATGCAGCATTAGCTGTTGGTGATACACCTCTTGGCATGTTTACTTCCCAATCAGCCAGGGTTGTTAGCGGAGCTAACATTGATACTATTAATATTGATAATCTATTCATTTTCATTCCCTTATATATGGTTATTAATCCTTCAATAACAACTCTTTTGCAACACAATATTAACAAAATATTAGTACTTATGGAATTTCTAATTTACTCTTTTTTTACTTCTTTGATATGAATCAATTTGCCTGATTTATCAAGGGTTTTTGCCTCTTTTAGAGCATAACCAAATATTATTTCGTATGTTAATTCGAATGAATCTGATATTTCATTGTATAAGCTATCCGCAATTGCTTGATACTCATGCTTATGGAGATATTGGCTATGATCATTACTAGTTGTATTTGTGCCAGTCCAACGTAAAGATTTTAGAAGCTGTTTAAGAGAGGGAAACTCAAGTGTTATAAATTCGCTGTCTACGACCGGATCCTTAAGTTTAGCGTTAAGCATAAAATCACCATAGTGATGCATGTCAATAAAATTGTTAAATCTAAGCTTTTTATAAACAGATTCAGGACATTTTCTAAACTCTCTGAAAGTATCTGGGCCAGCTGCTGTGAATAATAGTAATCCATTTGGTCTCAATAAATTTGAATACCTTTTAAATAAATTATCATCTAAATCGCACCAGTGTAATGTCAGGCTAGACAAGATTGTATCAAAAGATTCATTTTTAAAAGGTGGGGCTTCACCTTTTGTTTGAATACATCTTGCAGAATAATTCTTTTGTTTGTGTTCTTTTAACATTTCATGAGATAAATCAATTGAAACGATATCTATACCTGGAAATTCTCTACAAAGAGTTTCCGATAAATTACCCGTTCCAGACCCTATCTCAAGCAGATGTTTTTTATCATGCTTGATAAGGTTAAGTCTATTAAATAATCTTTCGTTAACATTTTTTTGAATAAATGAATAATCATCATAGCTACGAGCTCGCTTAGAAAACGATTTAATAATTTTTTTCTTCATAATATTTTTTTTATGATGTCATAGATTTTTTTAAATTCAAAAAAAGGATAATGAGGACTATTCTCAAGTATATGTGTAGAGATTTTGTTTTTTTTGAGTTGATTAAATTTATCTAAACTATTAATTTGATCATGAGATGATTGAATAATATGAACATTTTTTGTGTAATAGATATCTTTATCTGCTTTATAAATTTTTTTTAAGTCGTCTAAGCCTAAACAAATATTTTCTATTGATGGAATAAAATTATTATTAAAGAGACTTGTTAATTTAATAAAATCGCTTTTATTATTGTTGGTGCCTTTAGTGCAGTTAAACATAAACTTTCGAAATGCTTCTTTTGGATTATTTTTAATACTTATATATAAACTATCAATGGTATAAGTTTTAGGTTCAAAAAAGGGGTTTATCAGTATAACTAAAGCTGGGCATGAACTTAATTTTGAAGAGTTTAATATTAACGAGGCGCTATAAGAGTAAGCTATGATCATATCTCCCTTTTTTGCCGTAGATAGAACATTATCAATCTTTATAACATTACTAAAGTTACTTTTCTCTTCATAACCAGACAATACAATCTTGGTATGAAGGGCAGGCTGTCTAAAATACTTTATTACATCATTCCAAATATATGGCCCAAATAACCACCCATGAATATAAGTAATTTTCTGTATCTTTTGTATCAACATTACAAATTAGAATAATATAAATCTCTAGTGTATGCTTTATAAATGGAGACTAATCTTGGTGATTTTCTAACTATTATTTCTTTTTATTTAATCGGGTCTGTGCCATTTGCTATATTGGCCTATAAATTTATGTCAACTGAAGATCCTAGAAAGCTTGGGTCTACTAACCCTGGTGCAACTAATATGTATCGAATTGCAGGGCCATTACCTGGTATCTTGACATTTCTTGGAGATTTTCTTAAAGGATTTATCCCAATATATTTGTTAGCAGAACAAAATATTACTATTTCTTATATATATTCATTTTTTATTCTATTTGGTCATATGTTTCCTATTTTTAATAAATTCAAAGGAGGCAAGGGAGTGGCTACCTCTTTTGGGTTTATTCTTGCCCTAGATTATCTAACTGGCCTTTCAATTTTGTTAGTTTGGTTAGTAGTGTTTTTATTTAAAAAGATTTCTGGCTTATCTGCTGTGATAAGTTTTATATTTTTGCCAATTTTTATATTTGTGTTCATAAATAGCATTATTTTATTTTTAATTGCTTTGTTTCATTCATTGATAATTTTATTCAATCATCGAACAAATATTAGAGAGTTAATGAAGGATTCGGTGTAATTTTATAATTTTTTGTAAATTTATATGTTTTTGATTTCAATAATCCAGCATATGCAATCATCGCCCCATTGTCAGTACTAAATTTTACATCTGGGAAATAAGCATTGCATTCCTTTATTAAAGAAAATTCATCCCTGAGTTTTTTATTTGCACTAACACCTCCTGTAATAACAATATTACTAATGCCTAATTCATTAGATGCTTTTCTTGACTTACTGATTAAGGTCTCGACAATAGCATTTTGTAATTCGAAAGATATATTATTTATATTCTTATTGGTTAGTTCAGTTTGATTTACGACATTTATCGCATGAGTTTTTAATCCACTAAAACTAAAATCATAACTATTACTTTTAATCATAGGCCTAGGAAAAACAAAGTTATTATCAAAAGAACTCTCTGCTCTTTTTGAAATTTGTGGTCCCCCTGGATATGATAAGCCTAGTTTTCTTGCAATTTTATCAAAGCATTCTCCGGCAGAATC
>CBFHLA010000034.1:0-9328 GCA_965656575.1 Gammaproteobacteria bacterium | reverse complement strand
CTGTTGGTAAGATGACAGCTTATGTTTTTTCATAGCAGGTATTACAGCATCTTCAATAACATATAATATTGCATTTCTCATACGTTCGAAATTAAGCTCTGGCCTCGGTTTTATATACTTAGTGTCACGACCTTCTTTTAAAGCTTCATCGACTCTAGTCTTATAATATTTTGATTCTAATTCTGTATTTTTCATATCTTTTAGAAACGGTTTCTCTATTCTCCTGAGATCTTTATTAATAATTGGATTTAAATTTTGGTTCCATTCGCCAAAACCTACTTTATAACTCTCAACGCATTTGTATAATTTATTCTCAGCTAGAACATTAAAAGGGAGAAGGATAAAAGATAGGAATATTATTAAAAATCTCAAAGATAGCATAGTTTTATAATATCAAAAATGATATCTATGTTAAGTTATTTACATTTATTTTATGATGACCTATATAAGGGTTTTATTTTTGACAGTAAAAATTACAGAAAAGATTCGTATATCTACATTACTAAACCATAAGTATCATTGAAGACATTTGGTAATTAGATATAGAGGTAGGTAGCCACACATCCTCCTGCTTTGTGATTTTCTAAATTTGTATACCATAGATTGTCCACATAGAATTTAATTTATGGACACATCCTTTAGATAATTAGCTTTAGCTGTTCTACAATTTACTAGACTATTTTTTGCACTGGAAACAACCTGAGTTTTGTCGTCATAATCATCTTTAGTAATTCTAACTATACCTCCAGTATATCTATCAGTTTTGTAATCCCAACAAAAACTCTCTTTGACAGAACCATCATCATTGTAATGAATTTCTAAACCAAACTTATTACCAAAATACTTATATTCTTGTGTTGAGATTTTTATTTGTTTCTCATTGACATATTCAAACTTGGTCTCCAAACCATCTTTAAAATCTCCAGAATACTCAGTAATACGAATTAATCTACCTTGCTCATCAAATTCTTTAGATGGGTAATATCTTTTTCCAACAACATACTTTTCAATTAACTTTGGATTACCATTCTTATGATAACTAGTAAATAATCCATTTTTCAAACCATTACGATATATACCTTTTTCTTGCAAATAACCACCATCCCAATGATAATGAAAATACTCACCATGAAGCTTCCCATCCTTATAATGGTAAATTTCCTCTAAATACATCTCACTGTTTTTATTTTCATCACTGCATTCATTTCTTTGTTCATATATTTCTTCTCTGCCTTCTTTTTTACCATTAATTCTTTTAACTCTCGTTGCCACCTCATTTGCATGGCATTTATAAGCTTTAGTTTCTCCGTCTACCCACCATCGCCAAAAAGTATAGTTTTCGCCATTGTATCGGAAAATTTTTCCAACCTTATTAGTACCGCACATATAAAACTTGCTTTCTACAATTATATTATTTTTGTAAACTCCACTTTCTGAGAGATTGGTAAGATTATTATCATCTGCTGAACAATTAAATAAAGTATATTCACCGTGACGCTTTCCTTCTTTGTACTCATATTGCTCTTTTCCAAATGATGTAATGCCTGTAAAAGGTTCTGTAGAATTTTGCTCATATTTTAGACCATCTCTTTCTATTAAACGGCTTTCAAATGTCTTTTTTGGCTCGCAGCTAATCAGTACCAGCGACCAAATGACTATAGTTAAGATTTTTAATTTATTATTCATCATCATTATTTTATCAATTTAAAACTAATATTAATAAACATACATACTTTTCTCTATAAAATATGTTTGGACTAATGTCTAATGTTGGGTTGGGTGTTGGGTTGCAATTTATTGATTTGATGTAAGCGTTTATCTTATTGTTTATTTAAAGCTTGACTTCGTCCCCAAGGGACTCGATATATTTTACATTATACACTCGATTTGAACAAAGCAACGAAATATTACTTTGATTATTGTTGGATTCATTGGGAAAATTGTATGTAGAAATATTTTAGTCTCTCGATTGAGCGCTCATAAAATGGGGGGTCAAGTGGGGGGTCAGGAGTGAATAGGAAATGACAGTCAAACTAACTGACTTAAAAATCAAAAACCTCATACCTGAGGACAAGAAGTACAAGGTATGGGATGCAGTAGTCTCAGGGATGTATGTCCTTGTTAGACCCTCAGGCAGCAGAATGTTTGTCCTAAGGGTTAGGGAATTCAATAAACAAAAAGAAATTACTATAGGTGCGTATGGTGTTTGGAATCTTGCAGATGCTAGAGCAAAAGCACTTGAGATAAAGTTAGCACATTCTCAGGGTGAGCAAGTATCACGCACTTACGCAGCATCAACGAAAGCAGAGAAGTATAAATCTCTCGAGGACGTTTGCATCAATTGGTTAGCAAACTACAAGCTTGAGTATCCTAGAAAGCACAGAGAAACTGAGAATCGAATGAAGAAACATTTGTTTCCATTCTTCAAAGGCAGAACAATCCAGGAACTGAAACGACAAGACATTAAAGATTTTATTACCCACATGAAACGCAAAGGCATTGAGCATACTGCGATAAGAATAAAACAAAACCTTGTGCACGTATGGGAGGATGCAAGAGATAGAGAACTCATATCTGAAAATATCATTGTTGGTATTAAACTCAAAAAACCAAAGCATCAGCACCAACAAGCAGAACTAAATACTGAAAAATTTGCACAGATTCTAAATCGCATTGATACCTACAAATATTCCAACATTCATCAGGAAGTAGGGATTAAATTAATGGCTCACATATTTGCGAGACACTCAGAACTTACTGCAATGAAATGGAGTGATATTGATTTCACGAAACGCAAATGGGAATACATGCAGACTAAGACTAACGATATCAGATTAGTCCCATTATCTAAGCAAGTTATTGCGTTATTGAATACATTGAAGATTGTCGGCTCTGCCGATCAATCGGATTATGTATTTCCTAGTGATGTATCTAAGACAGGACATATCTCATCATTCAGAAATGAATTTGTGAAGATAGTAAAACCTGAGGAACATTCGATACATGGTTTCAGAGCAGTAGCACGTACATTCATGCAAGAAGATTTGAAATATAGTCCTGATGTCATTGAACATCAATTAGGTCATGTTGTTCCAGATAGATTGGGCGCAGCATACAACAGAACAAAGCATCTTGAAGATAGAACTAAGATGATGACTGATTGGAGTAATTACCTAGATAGAATCAAACGTGGTGTTAAAGAAATCAAATTGGTAAACAAAGATGACTGAAGAAAACTACACTATCCCACTAACCGATAGGGAAGTATGGGATGAATTTGAATTAAGTTTGATTGATACCTACAAGAAATATCCTACAACAGAAAATGCAGAGAATATTCTTAAGCATTACCTCGATTATCATGGACAGGAAGTAAGACCTAGCGCAGCATTAGAGAGTTGGATTAAAGACGCATTACAATCATATTTTGATAATTCTGATAGCAAAGTTAGAGACCCGATTGAAAAAGCATTAGGTTTAACAGAGGCTAAAGGACAAAAGAAAACTCACGAATATGAACATGCAATTATTCACAGAGATGTTTGGAAATATTTGTTTCAAGGTCTTGCACAAGCAAACGCATTTATGTCTGTAGCAGTAGATTTAGATATATCACATCAGAAAGTTAGAGCAGCATTTAACCATTGTTCATACACAGTCAAAGACAAAGAGACAGGTGAAGAATTAACATTCATGGACATTGAGAAATACGATAGAGGAATTAACGCATATATCATGCAAGTGAGACGTCCTTTGAAAGCAAAAGAAAGTAAAATCATTTGTGAAGTTTTAAATAAAAAAAGAAAAACATTTGAAAAAGATAATCCATATGCACGAAATGATATTCATGATTTTCATTTCAGTGATGCAGCATTACAAAAAAAGATTCGACCAGGTAAAGAAAAACACCTACGAAAAGTTACTCACAACAAAAAGAACGAGCTGTAAGCACCCTTAACCCCCTATACGAATGTCTTTGTATAGTATATGTCTAGCCCACACATTTTTCGGATAAAAAACTCGTATCTTTCTTGCGCAGCAATGTGAAACTTCTTAACTAGCTACAATGAATAACTATGTGCGATATTAGTTTGCAATGAACTACCTCAAAGGAGGATTAATGCACGAAGAAAAAAAAGAAAAAAAGATAGTCTACAAACGAGACTTGAATGTAACCAAAGTATATCGAATGAAAGAATTGCCTGATGTTGTCAGCGCAAAAGCATCAACGATTTACACATGGATACGTGAGGGCAAATTCCCAGCACCTAAGAAGATGAATCGTATTTCAATTTGGAGTAAAGATGTTGTCGATAATTGGGTGGAGGAGAAATTGTCAGCTTAATTAATCTTCTGTGAGGTTGCCGATTTGATCGGCAGCCTCGTAGAAATATTGTCAGGATATGACAGGAGAATTATAGCATGGCTATAAGGAAACAAAAGAATACATTAGGGTGGCATCATCCTGATGAAGAATGTCAGGTAATGGAAGATATGACATCTCATGTAGAAGATAAAATCTTTGATGAAATCATACCTACCTTTGCTGAAGAACTCGCTGCTGCAACATCTATTGATGTTAATGATTTAAAAAATTGGAATGAATCATATTTCAATAAATGCATTGATACACGCATTGCAGTCAAGTACGCATTGATGAAAATGTATTTCAACGAAATGCTAGTAGATAACATTGGAGGTGCGTATGACAGAGTCAGCTAAAAATCATAAACAAAAGGGAATGCCTTGGTGGAGGCAATCTCATGATGAAATATTAGCTGATATGAATCTTCGTAGCTGTTTCCCTGACGGGAAATGGCTCGAGGGTCTAGGGTTATACATGATTCTAAAAGCTTTAACGTCAGCGCAATATGAAAAGGATGAGCCTAGCTGCTGCACGTTTGCAATTGGAGTTAATTATTTACTAGGTCAATGCGAGGGTAACATCAGCAAAGAAACTTTGTTGGATTATTGTAATCGCATGAAGATGCGTAATGTCATAGATAATTTTATGGTGGAAGATTTTATATTAACAATCACGATATATCGCATTTATGCAGAAGTTGATAAGTATCGACAGGATAATCGTTATGCAGAAACACCAAAACAAAGAAGTGAAAGAAAAGAAAAAGAAAAGGTATTAAAGCCTGGTACAGATGAACACTTCAAAGAGCAGCAAAAGATACATAACATCCCTAGGATTTATTGATGCAAGTAACATGCAAGTAACAGGGCACAACATTACATCACAGTTTTATACTATTAGGGTAATGTATATATATAGGGATTTAATATTAAATAAATATATCCTCACTAAGCAATTGGTGGGGGTATGTTAAAATATAAATATTAACTAGGAGATACACTATGGATAAAATAACAACACCAATGGCAATACTTATCTCAGGCGTACTGATTGCTTTAATAATTGCTTTTAAAGATAACTCACCTAAATATTCTTTGGCGTCCACTAGTACAGATGCATATTTGTTATTGAATACTCGAACTGGTTATGTTTGTTATGGAAATACATTTCAAGCTACCATGAAATCACTACGAAATGACAAAGGCTATAAATCAATGAGACTTTGTAATGAATAAAGATTATGCCTAGATTGATTGATAAAGAAAAAGAGAGAATATTTATAAAAACATTCACGCAAACAGGTAATGCTACCTACAGCGCACGTGTATGTGGTTATGATTCTAACCCAAGACAAATGGGTAGTTATTTAAAACACAAGAACATGGATGAAATTGAAACTAACATCAAGATGAAATTAGATTCCATGACAGGCGCAGCAATTAGCACAGTACAAAACTTACTTAATTCCAAAAGCGATATGTGTAAATTGAAAGCAGCAGAATATATTCTTAAATGTGGGGGGTATGATAAACCTAGTGCGAGTATCGGCTCTGCCGATCACGAGCACATGAACAAGTTAAGTGATGAAGAACTAGCAAATAAGATAATTGAACTAGCATCACAAAACGAATTCATCATGAAAAAACTACAACAAAAACTAAGTTAATTTATTTTTGACAGTATAAGAAATACAAAACTCATCTGTAAGAAATAATAATTATTGATGTTTTCTTGAACCGTCAAATACACAAATAAAATAACAACCTTTATCGCCAGAATGTACTCTGTGAAATACTCCATCTTCTATTAAAACAATATCACCAGATTTAAATTGACGAGTTTCGCCATCAAGTTCTATTTGTCCTGAGCCTTTCATGAAAAAATATATTTCTTCTTGACCCTCATGTTTATGCCCAGATGTACTCTTATTAGGATACATTTTTGTACTTGATAAAACTAGATTATTTAAGTCTGAGTTATCCTTGACGACATATCTACTGTCTGCTTTCACTATCTCGCCATTAATATTATTTTTGTTAAGAAAATTTTTCATAATTGACCTCCATTCATAATTTTAGCAGAGGATATTGATGTAATTCGAAATAAAAAAAATTTTATAAAAAAAATCTAATTAGAAATTCTTTGTAAATATATATCAAAAAATAGAATTTTTGATATACAAAATAATACAACTAATAAAAATGTAATTTTAACCTTACTACTTAAGCCTTGATTATATTTTGTATTATGAATATACTTTTTTATATTTTTCTTATTTATTTTAAACAATGTAACAGTCCAAAAAATTATAGTTGATACCACAAAAGTCACTCCCACATTCTGAGTAAAATGATAATCTGTTAGATTATCTATAAAGTTTAAATATATTCCAAACATAAAACCAAGTATAAGTGTTAAGTTTGCTGAGTGAGCAGACGGCTTAGATGAAAAAACTCCATATAAAAAAACTGCAACCACAGGTGGCGCTACTATAGAAAACAGGTTTTGCATGTACCGCCACAATCCTTCGAATTCTTCAATGAAAGGTGCCCATAAGATACATACTGAAATTAATAAAAGAGTGATTATTCTAGGGTGTATTTTAAAACCTGAATGTCTTATAAAGTCATGATATATAATTGTGGAGGATGAATTTAAAGATGAGTCGATACTAGAAAATATTGCAGATAATAGACCCGTCATAACTAAACCGATAAGTCCTACTGGTAATAAATCCAAAGCGATATTCACAAAAACTTTATCTGGATTATCAAAACTTGGATTTATAATAAAAGCCATAATGCCAACAAAGGCAATTAAGAAAAGAGGTAACAGCTTCAATATCGATGCGAATGCACACCCCAGCTGCGCTTCATTTACATTTTTTGCAGCTAAAACTCTTTGCACTACATATTGATTGGTAACCCAATACCAAAAACCAAGTATTGGTATGCCTATTAGCGTTCCACTCCAAGGCAATACTTCATCATCATTGCTTCTTAACAAAGTTAGATTATCTGTGTTATCCATATTTAACAGTATATTTTGAATTGAATAATCAAATTTTGAAAATAAAAATAAAGTTAATATAAGGCATGCAAAAGATAAGAGTATTCCCTGGATTACATCTGTCATTACTACTGTTTTGAAGCCACCAATTATGGTATATGAACCAGCTAATAGACCTAATAACAAAACACTTAATTTGACATTATCAAATAAAGTTATTTCTCTAATCAATATTGATCCAGCATAAAGAGCGCCTGATACGTCTACTAATAGAGTTATAATTATGGTTACTACCGAGAAGATAATCTTTGTTGTCTTATCGTATCTTTTCTCCAGAAAACTAGGCATTGTAACAATTTTATTTTTTATAAGAATAGGGATATAGATAAAGGCCAATATAAATAAAGGTATAAATGATAACCACTCATAATTTGAAATTGCTAAACCTGCAATATAAGAAACACTGGTTATGCCAATTATAGTTGTGCTTGATATGTTAGATGCAAATAATGATATCCCTATAGTTGGCCATCGTAAGCTTCTAGAAGCAAGATAATATTCATCTGAGGAAATATTTTTTTTATAAAACCTGAAACTGATAACAAAAATAACAATCAGATATACTATAAGAATAGAGATATCTACAAAATGCATTTACACTTTCGGTGACATTGATTTCATAAAATTACTTAGCCACAAATCTGAATTATTTTTCAATATACTTTGATATAATCTTTTTAAAGTAACCCTGCTTAATTTCGTTTCATATGATAAAGCGTGAAGTAGTTTTTGATTCATATCTAAAATATCAAAGGGATTAACAAGAATTGATCCACTCAATTGGACAGCAGCTCCTGCAAATTCTGATATGACTAAAATTCCTGAATTAGATAATGGGCTTAAGTAATTCGCTATAATAAATTCTTTTGCTACTAGATTAAGCCCATCAGATAGAGGCGTAACAAGACAAATGTCAGAGGCCATATAATAAGATATTAATTTTTCATAAGGTACTCTTCTGTTGATATATTTAATAGGTGTCCATGAATATGTGCCATAAGCGCCATTAATTTCTCCTACCAGTCTATTTACTTTTGATGTTATATCATTGTAGATAGACATATTCTTATTTGATGGAACAACAATTAATATGAGCGTGACCTTAGAATGATAGTCTAGGTTTTGACTCAGGAAGTATTTATAAGCCTCAAGCTTTTCTACCGTCCCTTTTGTGTAATCGACTCTTTCTGCTGATAAGATTATTTTTTCACTACTAGCATTGGCAATTTTTTTTGACTCTTGGATAACGTTTGCTCTATGACATATTTCTTTCAATTTATTTACATTCACGCTCACAGGATTGACAGCTATATTTATATTGTTGAATTCAGTTTCAATTGTTTCTGGATATTTATCTATACCAACGGCGCAGCCAAAAGATTTATATTTAGGCTGTGAAAATTTAAGCCTCTTAACCTTCGTTTCAAAATTAGATTGCATACATGCATGAAAATTAGAGGCATATTTTGGTATATGAAAGCCAACTTGATCACATTGAGCGAGAGAGGTTAGTATCTCTTTTCTCCATGGAATCATATTAAAAATATCTGAGCTTGGGAAAGGGGTATGATGAAAAAAAGCAATTTTTGCATCTGGCCTCTTCTTTCTTAAATAATAAGGGACCATCCAAAGATTGTAGTCATGAATCCATACAGTCCCATTGTTTTTAAGTTGATAACTTATTTCTTCAACATACTTTTTGTTAACATCTAAATAAATCCTCCAATCATCATGATTGAATTTTGCTCTCTCAGGAAAAGAATGAAGTATTGGCCAGAAAGCATCTTTTGAGAATTTTTGATAAAAAATCTCATACACATTTTTTTTGATAAAAATGGGAGTCAATGATAGATGTGTACTATTGAGATAGTTCCTAATGTCTTTGTTTAATTT
>CBFHLA010000033.1:0-9359 GCA_965656575.1 Gammaproteobacteria bacterium | reverse complement strand
TTGAGGGAGTTCCTGCATCAGTAACTACAGCGACGATTTTAGATTTTTCAATATATGATTCAATAGCCTTAACCTTTCTTTTCTCATTATCTTTGTTATACGATAAGACTTTTTTTTTAATATCATAGTGCGTCAGTAGCATTTTAGTTCTCTCTACACTTTCAGCAAAAATAATATCAGCATTTTTTAGAACATCTAGAGCTCGTAATGTTATATCATCTAAATTTCCTATTGGTGTTGCTACTATGTATAAATCGCCACTCATCTGATTACTTTATCACATAAGTATTTAGATATTAGTGTAATGGAAAATGAATAAAGAAATTATTTTTTAATTAGAATAACTCTTTTTCTGTTTCAGTTAAACTTTCTTGGAATGCTTCCCTATCAAAAATTCTATCTGAGTAATCAGAAAGTGTCTTATTATTTGAAGCTAAATCATAATCAATATTTTTTATTCTCCACAATAATGGCGCTAGGCTACAATCAACAAGTCCAAAATCCTCACTCATAAAATAGCCATTTTTCAACATAGGTGTGATCTCAAGAAAATAATTTTTTATTTCATCGACAAATTCAGTATTTAGAACTTCATTATTATATGACTCATTGTATTTTGGATACCAATGATGCTCTATTTCATTTAAAGCAAGTCTAAATTTAGCTCTAGAAATTGGGTCTACCGGCAACAAAGGCGGGTGAGGGAATCTTTCATCCAAATACTCTATGATTACTCGTGAATTTTGTAGAACTAATTCTCTATCGACAAGGGATGGATATTGGTCATAAGGACTTATAACTTTAATCTCCTCAGGAATATTATTGGAGTCAACCTCGTGAATTTCTGCAGATATTTCTTTCTCTTTAATTACTATTCGAGTTCTGTGGCTATCTAAACAATTTGGAAGAGAGAATAATAATATCGCAGATCTGCGATTAGCTAATAATGTCATTATTTAATGTCTCTCCAATACTCAATCTTTAGAAGATACGTAATAAACACAAAAATTACAAGGAATAACATTACCCAGAAGCCAATAGAGTATCTCTCTAGTTGAGCTGGCTCAGAGACATAAGTTAAGAAATTAACTAAATCAGTAATGTCTTGTTCATATTCTTTTTGATTGAGTTGGCCTTTGACTTTTATAACTAGCTGATTATTTTCATTAAGTTCTTTCAAGCCCTCCTTATACCACAGGACATGTGGCATGTTTACATTAGGGTATAAGAGATTGTTTACACCCATAGGTCTTTTTTGATCCTCATAAAATGATGTTAAGAAGGTATATATCCATTCAGAACCTCGAGACCTAGCGGTAAGAGTTAAATCTGGAGGTACTACACCAAAAACCTCTTTGATAGAATCATGGTTTATAGAATTTACAATTGTAGAACCAAGTTTTGTTTTTTCACCTTTATTAGTTGTAAGTATAAGATTTTTTTTAATCATCTCTTCACTGATTCCTAAATCATTAACAAACTTACTATATCTGTGATACTGCAATGTGTGACATCCTGCACAATTATTAAAATAAATTTGAGCACCTCTTTGGAGCGAAGCTTTGTTGCCTAAGTCTATCGCGACTGGTTTTAAGTCGCCTCCAGAGGCGCCGTAAGTAAGTGGTGATGATAAAAATAATACTATAATAGCGATATATCTTCTAATCATGCATCGTTACCCTTTCTGGAACAGGCTTTGTTTTCTCGTTCTTACTGGTGAGATAAAGAAGAATAAAGAAACCAAAATAAACAATAGTGAATATTCTACCTAATAAAGTAAGTGTAGGAGTTGGAGCTTTCATCCCAATATAACCCAAACCTATAAAACTCACTATAAAAGCTATCAACAATATTTTATAAGATATTGACCTATATCTTATAGATTTAACTTTACATCTATCCAGCCATGGCATTAAGAAAAGTACAAATATAGCTAGACCCATAGCGATTACACCG
Organism: Gammaproteobacteria bacterium; assembly: GCA_965656575.1. Taxonomy (GTDB): domain Bacteria; phylum Pseudomonadota; class Gammaproteobacteria; genus CACLCV01. Next base: position 7,403 of record CBFHLA010000033.1, on the reverse strand, counting down.
CCAAGCTTATCAGGAACAGCCCTGAGTATTGCGTAAAAGGGTGTGAAATACCAAACAGGCACAATATGTTCAGGAGTTTTTAGAGGATCAGCAGGAACAAAGTTATCTTTTTCAAGGAAAAAACCTCCAAATTCTGGTAAGAAAAATACAACAAACATAAAAATAGTTAAAAATACGGCTAAACCAAAAATATCTTTTACTGTGTAATACGGATGAAAAGGGATTCCATCAACTGGGACGCCATCTTTATTTTTATTTGCTTTAATCTCTACGCCATCAGGATTATTTGAACCTACAGTGTGTAGGGCAGCTATATGTAAATAAATAACTGCAAAAAGTAAAAGTGGCAGAGCAATTACATGAAATGCAAAAAATCTATTTAATGTAGCATCGGATATTACGTAGTCACCTCGAATCCATAATGCTAAAGACTCCCCTATAAATGGTATCGCACCAAAAAGAGAGATAATAACTTGTGCTCCCCAATAAGACATTTGTCCCCATGGAAGTAAATATCCCATAAATGCCTCTGCCATTAGTAGTACAAAAATAAACATTCCAAATAACCATAGTAGCTCTCTAGGTTTTTTATATGAACCATACATTAGCGCTCTTAACATGTGTAAATATACAACAATAAAGAAGAATGAAGCTCCTGTTGAATGCATATACCTTATTAACCAGCCCCATTCCACATCTCTCATGATGTATTCAACTGATGCAAATGCTGATGCTGCATCAGGTTTGTAATTTATAGTGAGAAAAATACCTGTAATAATCTGAAGAATAAATACAAACAGAGCTAAGCTTCCAAAAAAATAAAAAAAGTTGAAATTCTTCGGAGCATAATATTCTGAGAGATGGTTTTTTACAAACTTAGTGACTGGTAGTCTCTCGTCAATCCATGCAATAAATTTAGCCATTATCCTTCATCTGCTCCTACTATAAGTTTAGTATCACTGGCAAAATAATAAGGAGGTACCTCTAAATTAGTTGGTGCGGGCATTCCTTTAAAGACTCTCCCAGAAAGATCAAACTTGGATCCATGACATGGACAAAAAAATCCACCTTTCCATTCCAACCCTAAGTCTTTATTTTGACCTGGTTTATATAATGGTGAACAACCTAAATGAGTACATACTCCCAACAAAACAAGATACTCTGGCTTAACTGATCTAAATTTGTTTTGAGCATATTGCGGTTGGTTCTCCTCATTAGAGTTTGGGTCAGCTAAATATCCGGCGTCATTTTTTATCTTTTCTAACATTTCAGGGGTCCTATGAACTACCCATACTGGCTTACCTCTCCATTCAACAATTTTAAATGCTCCTGGCTGAATATTTGAGACATCAATCTCTATTGGTGCACCAGCCATTTTAGTTTTTTCACTAGGTGACATGCTAGAAAGAAATGGTATTGCTGCAAAAACGGCACCGACGCCTCCCATGACTTTCGTAAGATTTGTTAGAAAATTTCTTCTATTAGATGAATTATTGTTATCGCTCATTTCCCAGTCTCACTTTAATTCTGACGGTAATATATCATATTATGATTCTCTAATATATACTTTTAAACATACAAATTAATATTATGTATAAAGAGCTTTTAAAATATATGGTAATAGGAATTCTAGCTGGAGTAGCTTCGTATTTATTACTCTCACAAAAGCCAGTAACAATTAAAGTCGCTGAAAGCATTAACGCTCAAGATACTAATATAATAAATAAATATTCTTACAACCATATTTATAACTCTGTTAAAAATTCAGTTGTAACTATCCAAACTAATAAAGGTAGAGGCTCCGGGGTTATTGTTACGGATAATGGCCATGTTGTCACAAATGTACATGTAATCAGAGGAGCAAGTAGAGTAAATATAATTTCTCTTGATAACAGTGTATATACAGCAGAGGTTGTAGGAATAGATGCTATTACTGACATAGCTCTATTAAAAAGTGATTTTAAGGGCAAAGCGATAAGTTTTTCTGATTCATCTACCGTAAAGATAGGGGATATAGTACTAGCAATTGGAAACCCATTTGGGGTAGGTCAAACTCTAACAAAAGGAATTATTTCAAGAACTAACAGTGGTCATATTACTGAAAACCCTCTCGATGAATTTCTTCAATCTGATGCTGCCATTAACCCAGGAAATTCTGGCGGAGCAATGGTAAACATAAGAGGTGACCTGATAGGTATTAACACCATGAATTTATCCTTAGGTGGAGGGAGTGACGGAATAGGTTTAGCAGTGCCATCAAATCTAGTAAAGAATATTACTCAACAATTAATAAAATATGGAAGAGTTGTCAGAGGATATATTGGGATGTCGGCTTATGATACTCAGCAAGGAGTGGTCATCTCAAAAGTGCTAATTAATGGACCTGCTGATAAATCTGGAATTCTACCAAATGATATTATTTTGAGTTTAGACGGAATAAAAATCGATAATATTAAACAAGTTGTAAAAATAGTTGCTTCATTAAAAGTCGGTGAAGACATTATTTTAAAATTTAAAAGACAAAATAAGGTTATTGAAACAGTCATAAAGGTTTCTGTTATGCCGCAAGCTCATAAATCTATTCAGTGATAGTCAATCTCTTAATTTTGCTGATTCTGAATGAGAATATAAACCCTCGCTCTCTGCTATAGATGAAGCAATTTGCGAGAGCTCTTTTGCGTGTGTTCTAGAAATCTTCATTATGCTCGTTCGCTTTAAAAAATCATAAACACCCAATGGAGATGCATATCTTGCCGTCCCGCTTGTGGGTAAAACATGGTTTGGTCCTGCACAATAATCACCAAAAACCTCCGGGCTATTCTCTCCTATAAAAATAGCTCCGGCATTATGAATCTCTTTTTCTAATTTAAAATCCTCATATCCAAGAATTTCTAAGTGTTCAGGTGCAATCCTGTCTGCTATAGAGATTATTTCTGCTTTATTTTTCACTTTAATGAAAAGACCTCTAGTAACTAGGGACTTGTTAATAATTTTTTTTCTTTTTTGTTTTTTTATCAATGCATCAATTTTTTTATTTACTGCATTGATGAGTTTAGAGCTCGTTGTAAGTAAAATTGATTGAGCCATTTCATCATGCTCGGCTTGGGCAAACATATCAATAGCAATACACTCAGGATCAGAATAACTATCAGCAATGATGAGAATTTCCGATGGGCCGGCAAAACTGTCAATACCTACTTTTCCAAATACCATCTTTTTTGCAGTTGCGACGTAAATATTACCTGGTCCCACTATTTTATCAACCGGTTCGATACTTTCTGTGCCATATGCCAAAGCAGCTATTGCATGTGCTCCACCAAACTTATAAATTTTGTTGACTCCACATAGATTTGCAGCAACCAAGGTTAGTGGATTTAACTTACCATCTGTTGGTGGACAAACCATTATAATTTCATCTACCCCAGCAGTTTTAGCTGGAACTGAATTCATAACAACTGTAGATGGATAACTTGCTTTCCCGCCTGGAACATAAATCCCAACCTTTTTAATAGGTGTTACCTTTTCACCAAGGGTTGAGCCATTTTTTTTTATTGACCAGCTATCTAGAATTTGTTTTTTAGAGAATGTTTTTATATTACTTATGGCTTTTTTAATATTTTTCAGGAGAGCTGATGGAACTAGTTCATAAGCAACCTCTATTTCTTTTTTTGATACAATTGAATCACTTACTTTAGTATAATTGACATTGTCATATTTTTTAGCAAACTTAATTAATGCTTTATCTTTCTTTTTATTTAATTCATTTAAAATATGTGTCACAGAATACTCAATAGCTTCTGAATTTTTTACCTTTAAGTTTAAATACTTAGATAAATGAATATAAAAATCTTTTGAAGTTGAGTTTAAGCTTTTAATTTTCATAAATTTTTTTTAATGATTCATCAAGTGATAAGATTATATCCTCTGTTTCCTGCCAGCCAATACAAGAATCGGTTATACTTTGGCCATATTTTAAATTTTCTTTACTATCAATTTTTTGATTTCCTTCAACCAAATTACTTTCTAGCATCAGACCTATAATATTTTTCTCACCTTGTATAATTTGATTTTTAACATCATTTACAACTATCGATTGCATTTTGTAGTTTTTATTACTATTGGCATGACTAGCATCAATCATTATATTAGGATTCAAATCATTATTTTCTAAAATCGAAGCAGACTCTTTAACATCCTCAGAAGAATAATTTGTTTTCTTATTGCCTCCCCTCAATATAATATGACAATCTTCGTTGCCAGCTGTATTAAATATCGCTGACCTACCCTCCTTGGTGACAGATAAAAAGCTATGTGAATGTCGTGCTGCATTCATAGCATCAATAGCAATTTGAATGCTACCATCAGTGCCGTTTTTAAATCCAACTGGACATGATAGTCCTGAAGCAAGTTCTCTATGACTTTGGCTTTCGGTAGTTCGAGCACCGATAGCCCCCCAGCTTATCAAGTCTGATAGATATTGTGGACTTACCAAGTCCAAAAATTCATGACCACAAGGTATACTCATTTCCGATAAATCAATAAGAAGCTTCCTAGCTAACTTTATGCCGTTATTAATTTTGAAAGATCCATCCAGATCTGGATCATTGATAAGACCTTTCCATCCAATTACCGTTCTTGGTTTTTCGAAATAAACCCTCATGATTATTAAACAGTTTTCTGATAGATTTTCTTTCAATTTATTGAGCCTTACAGCATATTCTTTTGCTGCATCAATATCATGAATTGAGCATGGGCCTACAACAATCATAAATTTTTTTGATTTCTTATTAAGAATTCGACTAATCTCCATTCTGCTTTCTAATATTGTTTTGATTCCCAGCTCTGAAGGTGATAACTCTTTGATAATATCGCTAGGACTCAGGAGTTCTTGCGTATTAATAATTCTTAAATCGTCTGTTTTATTTATCATAATTTATTGCCTTACTAACAAGTCTATCTATTTTTGTTCTATTAAATTTATAAGAAACTTTATTAGCTATTAATAGTGATGAAATATCAGCTATTTTATCATATTCTTTTAAGTTATTTTCTTTAAGAGTTTTCCCCGATTCAACTATATCAACTATAAAATCAGACATCCCAAGCACTGGAGCTAATTCGATAGATCCATAAAGCTTAAGAATTGAGCACTGTAAGCCAACTTCTTCAAAATAACTCTTTGCAATATTAGGATATTTTGTTGCAACCTTCATATTATTAAAATACTTTGTTCTAGGGTTACCTGCCACTACCAATTTACATTTAGATATCTCTAAATCAGCAAGGCGATAATAATTTGAGGCAGAATCCTCAAGAAGTGTATCAATGCCTACAATGCCTAGATCGACTTTTCCTGAATCTATATATAACGGAACATCTGTTGCTTTGATAACAACTATCTCAAGTTCACTTTGATTTGTAGGTATAATTAGCTTGCGAGTATCCAAGGGATTGTATTTACAGATGATGTTAGCCTTAGTAAAAATATCAATGGCTTGTTCTAAAATTCTACCTTTGGATATGGCTAATCTAATCATTTGATAGCATTTTACATGGGTTTTCTTGAAATCCTAGCACCAATTAACTGAAGTTTTTCTTCTATGCAATCATACCCTCTATCAATATGATAAACTCTCCCAATTTCAGTAATACCTTCAGCAGCTAAACCAGCAAGGATAAGACTTGCTGAAGCTCTTAAATCAGTAGCCATTACAGGAGCTCCATATAGCTTATCTATGCCAGTTATATATGCAATATTTTCCTTTACTGTTATTTTTGCACCCATTCTCTGAAGTTCTTGGATATGCATAAATCGATTTTCAAAAATATTCTCCTTAACAAAACTCTCTCCTTGGGCTAATGTATTTAGCGCAGTAATCTGAGCTTGCATGTCCGTAGGAAAATGCGGATAGGCATTTGTTTCAATATTAATGGCACTTGGTCTTTTATTCATTCTTACTCTTACAGAATTATTCATAGTTGTAATATCTGCGCCAGCTTCAGTTAATTTATTAATCACAGCTTGAGAATGTTCAGGAATAATATTATTTATTTCTATATCTCCTTTCGTGATGGCAGCGGCAATCATAAATGTTCCAGCTTCAATTCTATCCGGTAGAGGATTATGTGAAGCTCCACAAAGAGATTTGACACCTTCAATCTCAACTGTGTCTGTCCCATGTCCATTAATTTTTGCACCCATTTTTTTTAAAAATTCGCATAAATCAATTATTTCAGGTTCATTTGCTGCATTTTCAATCTTAGTAGTACCATCTGCTAACGTCGCAGCCATAATAATATTTTCTGTACCTGTGACGGATTTTGTTGAGAAAATAATATTGGTTCCTTTCAGCCTTTTCGCTTTAGCATGGATATAACCATTCTCGACTCTTATTTCTGCTCCCATCTTTTCTAAAGCTTCTAAGTGCATATCAACAGGTCTCATTCCAATTGCACATCCGCCGGGTAGGGAAACTCTAGCTTCACCGAATCGTGTTAACAGTGGGCCTAGCACTAAAATAGAAGAACGCATTGTTTTAACTAAATCATATGGTGCATATAGATTATGGATAGTATTAGCATCAAGACTAATTTTCATAAATTCATCCATCGTGACCGTTACTCCCATCTGAGTTAATAATCGTGTGGTAGTGGTGACATCATGTAAATGTGGGACATTCTCTAGTTCAACAGATCCTTTTGAAGACATGACTGAGGCGCACAGCATAGGTAAAACGGAGTTTTTAGCTCCTGAAATCTTAACTGATCCTGATAAGGATTGGTTGCCTTCAATTAATAATTTATCCATATCTATTTTTGAGTTTGTTTCGGTATTCTAAAAGTTTATACTCAATAAAGCTATGAAAAAAAAAATCTCGCAAATTTATGAAGAATATATACTAAGATATCCTGCCCTTGCATTGTTATTTTTAGCATTAATTTTAATTATGTCTCTGTCTAATATAAACAACTTCAAATTAGATGCTTCTGCAGATACGTTGATACTAGAAGATGATAAAGATTTAAAATTATTTAGAGAAGTTAGTGGCAGATATAAAACAAATGATTTTTTAGTTTTGACAATAACAGATAATAATGAGGATATATTTGCCAAAGATACTCTCACTTATATTAAAATTATATCAGAAAGTATAAGTAAATTTAAAAACGTTCAGTCTGTCACATCTATAGCCAATATACCTTTGGTAACTAGTTCTAATAAGCCGCTTACAGAGTTGATTAATAACGTTCCGAATATATTCAGTGATGATATTAATCTTGATATGGCAAGAAGCGAAATACTTACAAGCCCAGTATATAAAGATTTAGTAATAAGTGATGACGCAAAAACTACTGCTATGCAAATACTAATTAAAGATAACGAAAAACTTGAAATGGCAAGA
>CBFHLA010000032.1:0-9845 GCA_965656575.1 Gammaproteobacteria bacterium | reverse complement strand
TGGAGAAATTTTTTTAATAGATTCAGGTAGTTCCGCAAGTTTGTGGCAATTGAAGAAATAAATAGGAGATTTAAATGTTTAGAATAATTCAATTTTTATTGGTATGTATTTTTATAGTGCCTACATCAAGTGCAGAAACATATATAGCAACAAGGCAGGAACTATGGTTCTATGATTCAAGCTACACTAAAACTTCACATCATATTAAAGTAGGAAAAAGTTTCATAATGGACGATTATAAATTTTTTGGTGAGCTGGGCGTTGGTGAAGATATAAGTGAAGGGACGCCTATCGGCTCAGGGCTATCTTATGATTACTTGCGTTTTGGTGTTACTAGAAAGTTTTTTAATTCGCTAAGGTTAAACGTAAATTATCGAAGTAAAATGAAATCTGTTGGAAAAGACCTTAATTGGATTGTTATTAATACTAAATACACATTTTGATATGTAATCATTTATGAATGTTATCGTTATTTTAGTTTTATTATTCTTTACATCAATAGTATTGTTGAATAATAAGCTACTTAATAGAAATATAAGCTATCTTCTATCTGGAATATTGTCCTTCTTTTTTGTGATTACACTAATTTATGTGGTCATGGCAGAGATAATGATGTACTTTCTAAATATATAGCCATCATGATTACAGATAAAAATATAACTGAATTTATTACTTCGTGGAGAGATGGAATAATACTTGTTCAGAAAGCATACATCGCAAATAACGATTATAAGGAACGAGCACGTCACTTTGTTGATAATCATTACCTTTTTAACGAAGAATTGGTTTTATTTAAACCTACATTAACTAATGATGTAGTTTTTCGAAATACTACAGATGATGCTCTTTCATATTTTATTGGAGGTAAATACCCAGAGGATAAAGGTTTTGCATTAAAAGATTTTGAAGATATTGAAGTTGATGAGATAAATACAATCATAGAAAAAGAGCTAATAGCTGTTATGGGCGTTTTCATTCTTAAACTAAAAAATACTAATGATCCTACAAGGATAGCATTTACTTTTATATTAAAATCTACCAACAATGGTTTAAAAATTAAGATTCATCACTCATCAATAATTACATAAAGATTTAATCTTAGCGACTATTGGATCTAGATACTTTAGATCTTCCTTTAGCTCTACTAAATAATGGTTTTTTACTAGCTGATCTCGCATTAGTTTTATTATGGGTTTTTCTTTTACTGTTATCGGTTTTTGTAGATCTAGATACTGTATTTTTTGAATGTTTCTTTTGATTAGATTTTTTTTCTTTTTTAACCTCTGATTTTTTTTGCGCGTCTTTACCTGTGTTAGAATTATTTCTTCTTCTTGGGCCGTTACTTTTTGAAAAGCTTCTTGTGGGTTTTTTTTGTCTCAATGATTCCCTACTTCTTTTTCTTACAGCTCTGCTATTATTTTTTTTTGGTTTCTTAGCTGTATCAGGATTTAAAAGATAATATATTTCATCCCAAATATTTTGCTCTTCTGGTGAAACAAAACATATAGTAGAACCAGATGATCCCGCTCTCCCCGTTCTACCAATTCGATGAATATAATCTTCTGCAACCTGAGGCAGATCATAATTTATAACATGTTGAATGTGATCTATGTCAAGCCCTCTTGATGCAATATCTGTTGCGACAAGAACTTTAAATTTCTTAAACCTAAAGTCTGACATTACTCTATCCCTTTTGTTTTGATTTAGATTTCCATTAAGGGCGTCAGCTTTAAATCCATCTTCACAAAGTTTTTTTGCCATCCTTTGTGTGCCAAATTTAGTTTTTGCAAATATCAATACTGAACCTTCACGTGTAGACAGCTGATTAAGTAATTCTTTATATTTTTTATTATGGTCAATATTAAGAATATTATGATCAATATTAGTTAGCAGGACATTGTCTGACTTTATTGCTACTCTTTCAGGGTCGTGTAAATATTTTTTTGATAATTCTATGATTTTATCTGGTAAAGTTGCTGAAAAAAGCAGTATTTGTTTTTTAATAGGCAGATGTTTAAATATCTTATCAATTTGTTTGCCAAAACCCATATCTAACATTCTATCGGTTTCATCTAAAACTAAATAAGTACAGTGCTTCAAATCAATCTTTTTATTTTCTAGATGATCATTAATTCTCCCAGGAGTCCCGACTATAATCCTTGGATTATCTTTTAATTGTCTAATCTGAATTCTTAATGCTTCACCGCCTATCAGGCATGCTGATTTAATCTTATCGCCATTATTAGTTAGTTGATTAATTACATCTAAAACTTGTCTTGCTAATTCCCTTGTTGGCATCATAATTAAAGCTATAGATTTTTCATCTTTTGATAACATTTCTATGATTGGTATGCAAAAAGCAGCAGTTTTTCCTGTACCAGTTTGAGCTGACCCTAATATATCTGAACCATTTAGTACAATTGGTATAGCTTTTATCTGAATAGGAGTAGGTTTTACAAACTTCATGTCTGCTAATGCATTATTCATTTTCTTAGACAATCCAAAGTTTTCAAAATTATTCATTTATATCCTTACTATTAAATTAATAATTATCTTATTAAAGATATTTACTGGTGCTATCTGTTTAAAGTTGTGGAAAAATATTGAGTTATGTAATTAATAGCCGATAACTGAGCTCAATTTACACCTCATTGAGAAGAATACAAGTTATTATTGTAAACTTTGAGCTAAATAGTTATAAATATATTAGATAAATTAGAGAGAGATAATGACAGAAATGAATTATGAACAATTAATTGCCCAGTGGCATAAAGATAGAAATCTTATTGATGGAAGTACAGATAAAGATCAGTATCTGAAATTAATACAAGAGGCAGGAGAGTTATCCGATAGTTTATGTAAAGGAAAAGATATACGTGATGACATTGGAGATATGATGGTAGTGCTAATTAATATTATGGTCAGAAATGGATTGAAAATGAATGATTGTCTTGAAGTCGCTTACAATGATATTAAAGATAGAAAAGGAAAAATGGTTGATGGTGTTTTTATAAAAGAAGGTGATAATTAGTAAATTATTGTCGATTTTGTAATATGATTAAGTATGTTGTCCAGCGACATAACCAGATGACCATGCCCATTGAAAATTATGTCCACCAAGATGACCTGTAACATCAACCACCTCCCCTATAAAGAAAAGGCCATGATATTTCTTAGACATCATGGTTTTTGATGATAATTCATCTGTATCGATTCCACCTCTTGTCACCTCAGCTGTGCGGTAACCTTCAGTATCTTTTGGAGCTATAGTCCATTTTGTAAAATGATTACGAATATTATCTATTGACTGCTTTGAAATCTCAGAGATATTTCCTGAGTAGTTATATTTCTTACAAAACATACTAACAAATCTTTTCGGTAAAAGTTCAGATAAGATATTTACAATGCTTTGCTTTGGATTTGTTGCTCTCTTTTGATAAATAGTTTCATCAAAATTATGATCAGGAAGGAAATTAATATTTATGTTGTTACCCTTTTCCCAGTAAGATGATATTTGTAATATTGATGGACCACTAAGTCCACGATGTGTAAATAACATTCCTTCTTCGAATGAAATATTTTCATAAGATATTTTTGAATTAAATGATAATCCTGATAATTGATTACACATATCTAATATTTCATCTGTAAATGTAAATGGTACTAATGCAGGTGATGTGTTAATAACATTTATATTAAATTGCTTTGCAAGCTTATAACCAAAGTCAGTTGCACCTATTTTCGGTATGGAGAGTCCTCCAGTTGCAATCACAAGAGATTTTGAAATATAAGTATCATTATTACTATTAATAGAAAATTGGTTGTCAATTTTTTTTACTTTATCAACAATAAATTCTTTTTTTATTGTGACATTTGCTTTATTGCATTCTGACAGCAGCATATCTATTATCAATTGGGATTTATCATCACAAAATAATTGACCAAGAGTTTTCTCATGATACGCGATATTATACTTTTTAATTAGTTTGATAAAATCAAACTGAGTATATTGATTAAGAGCAGATATAGAAAAATTAGTATTTTGTGATAAAAAATTATTCGAACTAGTATGTAAATTCGTAAAATTGCATCTACCGCCGCCAGATATACGGATTTTCTCGCCTATTTTATTTGAATGATCAACAACAATGACTGACTTTCCCCTCTTTCCAGATTCGATAGCACACATTAGACCTGCAGCTCCTGCGCCTATAATCAAAACATCAACATTATAATTCATAAGACATATTAACAATAAATTTAGAGAGAAAATAAGTTTTAGTAAAATTATGTTAAGATATTTTTTTATATATTTAAATTAACATGCACATAGAAAAGAAAGACTCAAAATTTTGGAAAGATACGGATACCTGGCGTAAAGAACCTGATTTTTGGAGAAAAGGGATAATGAAAAAATTACCTGTCTTAGCATCATTATCATTTGTTATGTTCATAGGAATTATATTAACAATTATCTTTAAATAACTAAAATGCAATATATTATTCCTCTTTTTTTTATCAGTCATCTGGTGAGTTGTTCAAGTTTTAATAATTCCAATCTAGATGGGAAAGAGTTTTTATGTACTTTCAATAACGCATCTAATGAACTAGTAGACTTCTCATTAAAGTTCTCTGATAACAAAGTTCATATAATTTCATGGTGGATAGATCGTGAATATAAAGATTTAGTAATAGATTATCATAAAGGTGAGAGTGATATTTTTAGAGAATATAAACTTAATAAGAGTATTAATATCTTGGGCAAAAATAAAGATTTTAAAAATAAAGCTTATTTGAAAATAGATAAGAATACATTAAGAGGAGAATATGCTAATAATAATATTGAGAGAGAAGAATTGAAGTGTCTCGTTGATTCTAAAGCTAGTTATAAAATGAGTCTTAAAATTGCTATCGGTAAGAAGAACTATGCTGCTTATGCAAAACAGAAAGGTTTTAAGTAAAGTTAATCCTAATAGCAATGAAAATTCTTTAAAAAACAGTAGTCAATCTTTAAGAAATAAATCTTTTGATCTAATAACTTTATCTATAATAACTGGTATGTTTTTTTTAAAATTAAAAAATCCTTTCTTAGAGAATTTCCAACAAAATAAATCTTCCTCCCTATAAATATAATTTATTTCTGTCTGATTTCTATATTTTTCAATAAAAGAATAATTCTCACCTATACATGGATAAATAACATCAACCTCCTCAGAATTAGTTAGAATTTGGTTCAAATTAGTCTCATTTATTATTTCTGCTTGATTAAAATGTTTTTTACAATTATCAAGGCATAAATATTTGAACTTTAATACCTTATCGGTAAGTTTAATTTTACGACTTTGATTAGAAATATGAATCAAATAAATATTCTCATATTTATTATAAACACTCTTTCTATCTTTGATTGACAAGTCATTGTCAAAGATAATTAATTTGGAGCTGGATGATGTAGATTTGACTATATTTAAATCTATAGGACTATACGTAATATCTTCTTTAATTGGGTCAGCATATTCATTCAAACCATTGGCAGAATACTTGCCATTAGTAAATTTTTTAATATTTGATGATGTTGCTAGATAATGTTTACCAACTGTCTGTAATCCAGCTACCCATCTCCAACTGAGAGTATTAGAAGCACTGTCCCCATCTAAGAGATGTTTCATAAAGAAATTTGCTCCTAACTGCCATGGCAATTTTAGTGTAAATATCCAAATGCTCGCAAACCACATGCGAGTATGGTTGTGAAGATAGTTGTTATTAATCAATTCAGAAACCCAGCTATCAAAACAATCAATGCCTGTATTTCCCTCAATTGCTTTATTTAATTTATCAGTATTTATTTCTTTTGGTTGATAATTGTAATAGTCTTCCCAAACTTTAGGTCGATGCTCGAGCCATCCTTTCCAATATACTCTCCAGAATACTTCTTGCACATATTTATCTATTTTAGAAATTGGGTACTTAGATAAGGCAGTATTTATAATATCGTATTCTACAAGAATTCGGTGAGAAACATACTTTGAAAGAACTGAGACATTATTTCTCTTATCAGGGCCATAATCATAATTCCTTTCTTTAGAATAAGAAGAGAGATTTTTATTGATGAAGTTATTTAACTCATCTTGAGCTTGATCATATACATCCATGGTATTATTAATAATATTATATTTATGATTGATAAAAAAGATATAAGAGACATAAGTGGTTTTATAACTGATAGTAGTATGTGGAGTATCGATTTCGCTAATCAGGTAGCTGATGAGTTTGACTTAAATTTAACTGAAAAACATTGGGAAATAATAAATCTAATTAGAGATCTATATGAAAAAACTCAAAAAGTTCCAGAGCTTCGAACTGTACTCAAAAGTATCAGGCTCAAAAATGCTGAATTCACAATAGATAGAAAATATATATATAATCTTTTTCCATATGGATATGGACAACAAGCCTGTAAAATAGCTGGAATGTGTGAACCCAAAAAATTATGGCTAGATTTATAGATTAGGTAAGTTATGGTTTTAATATTATTGACAGTCTTAATTATTTTATTATGTGTACAGTCTCATAAAATTTTTTTAAATTTATCAAATGAATTAAATATATCAATAATACTAATTATCATATCTCATTTTCTACATGTTCTACTATTTACATTATTATATTACTTAGAAATAGATAATATGATGGGTACGCATGATAATGCTTATATTGATTTAATTTACTATTCAATAAGTACATATACAACACTTGGTATTGGAGATATTTATTTTACTGGAGATGCAAGAATTATTTCTGGTATACAAGCAATAATCGGACTAATAATGATCGCCTGGTCAGCTTCACACATATATCTTAAGATTAAAAAGGAAATATAAAAAGAGGAGCAATAGTATGAGAGAACTAATGCTCCTCAAATATCTTTATCCAGTCAACAATTGTATATATGGATTAAAGGCGGACAAAGATATTATTTACATCCTGAATTTGGATCAATAGCTCGATTCTTGGCATCTTGAGCTAATGTGTTACCGGCCCATTCACTAATATAATCAACCTCTTCAATTCTATTTGCTCTTGACGCAACTAACGCTTGGCCAAATTTATCAACTCCCCAAATTATATAAGCAATAAAATCCATTAAATGTATGGGTACCTGCTCCTGATGGGGTACACCAAATTTGGTTACAAAGTTACTTCTCGGACTTCCGTTAGACTTTTGTTCAGATTGTATGCGTTGAATCTCTTTTTGAAGATCTTTTATATGATCACCATTCCATGATCCAACAACAGCACCATCCGGAAGGGTTATTTGATCTTCAACGGGAATGTTAACCAATGATTGTTCTGTACTATTCATATTTTCCTCCTTGTTGGATTTATATTACTTAAAATAAAGTTATTTTTAATTGACCTAAATCAATTTCTATTAATTTGATTTGCGTCATAATATGCTTATAGTATGAAAACTGATTGTAAATATAACATTGACTGTACTCATTGCGAGATAAGATCAAAACTCTTTTGTAGTAAGCTAAAAGAAAAAGAGCTGGAGCAATTATCTAAGTCAGTATCACAATTAGAATATCCAAAAGATACTGAAATATTATCCCAAGGGGAAGACATAACTCATATATACAATGTTGTAAATGGCATGGTAAAAGTTTATCAAATCAATGCTAAAGGTGATGAACAGATTATTGGATTTTTGTATCCAGGTGATTTTTTTGGGTCACATGAAGGTGGTAAATATGATTTCTACACAAAGACGATTGTACCTACAAGATTATGTAAAATCCCAATAATAGACTTTAGAAAGTATCTTAATGATAATATTCCAATTTATGAAGATTTTTATGATGCAGTTGTTAATGAACTTAAACTAGCAAGAACACAGATTAATATACTCGCAAAAAAAAATTCGGATGACAGAGTTCTAGATTTCTTTAAGATATTATCAAACAAACAGATTTCTTATGGCCAGCCTAGTTCGCCAATTACACTAGCAATGTCTAGAAGTGATATAGCTAATTATCTTGGTTTGACAACTGAATCAGTTAGCAGATCACTTACTCGATTGAAAACAAATCAAATTATAAAGGCAAGATCTACAAATCTTTTTGAATTAAATTTTAGCAATGCTGATATTTAATTATAAATTGAAATATATAATGAAGGGAACAGAAACACCCAGACTAATGCCTCCAAAGAAAAAGAAGGCAAAGTGAGATACCCAAATTCCGGTAATTATTTTTCTTGAAATACTGCTCATATGATTAAGTTTTTCATCTACAGATTCTTTTGAAAACATGTATTCATAATTTGCATTAACCCATTTGCAGTAATAAACATAAGCGATAGAAATAATTACAAATATAAACATATTCATTAGCAGAATATCATAATAAAAGGATAGCCAGTACAAGGATGATATCAGTACTGGTAAAATCATATCTCTCATTAATATAGGCATTAAAATATAATACATCATTATGTGACAATTGCATGAACTAAATTTAATGTAGGTTAAGTAGGGTTAAAATAAGTGGTACAGAAAGTAACTGGAACAGCTAATTATAGTCAATACTCCCCAGCTTTTTATCCAAAGCTTTTTAGCTTTTATACCAAAATAAAGGAATATAAAACCTATAATAAGTGTATATATCACAGTTCCATCAACAATATTTTCTGTTGTGAACGGCCCGTGTTGAGGATTGATACTATATCTCACAGTTTCTAAATAACAGTCTGTAAGAGTTCAGCAAATTTAAATATCACAATAAACATTCCAACAAGTGCGCAAAAGAATATAAATGATATGACTGGTAAAACTAAATGCTGAGCGCTAGAACCTAAAAAACTAATAACTCCTTTTTCAATAATCTTCTGAAGGAAAAACATTATATTCCCAAAAACAATCGATGCGAAAACAGGGCCTACTATGAAATATACAAATGGTTTTAGAGAATATACATCAGAAAAGCCTTCATCGATTGAATATAAATATAAGCTGGATAGAAACCAAAAAACTGCAGCAATAATATATTTATTTTTTTTAGCTTTATGCTCTTGAATAGCCTGCTCTACTGCTTTTCTACGTTCTTGTGCTTTACTCATTCTTTGCTCTTGATGAATATTCACCTGTAGATGGATTAATTTTAATATCTTCATCTTGCTTTATAAACGCAGGAACTTTAACCGTGATACCATTATCAAGTTCCGCATCTTTAAGTGTAGAAGATACTGTATCACCTTTTGCAACGCTCTCTGTCGATACAACTTTACAAACAACAAAGTTAGGGAGTTCTACATCGATTATTGCATCATTCCAAATGGTTACGTTGCACTCATCCCCGTCATTGAGCCATCTTGGATCAAAATCAATAGATGAGACATTAAGCTCTAATTGTTCATATGTTTCAAGATTCATGAAAAATAGATTATCTGACTCTTGATAAAGAAATTGCATTGAAGTATTTAATACGTCAGCCTCATCTAGTTCCTCACCAATTTTTACAGTCTTTTCTATCGTTTTTTTATTTAAAAGATTTTTAATTTTAATTTTAGTAAAAGCCTGTCCTTTTCCAGGGTTAACAAAATCAGTATCCATTATCAGATATGGCTGGTTATCAACAATTACTTTGTTGCCATTTCTTAAAAGAGAATGGTCAACCATTAGTTGAGTTGTTCTTGTGATGCAGTTTGAATATCAGAGTTTTCAAGAGCTTCAATTCTTTTTCTCAATGGTGGATGTGTTGAGAATAATTTCTGTATTGTGCTTGATTGACCTTTATTAGAAATACCAAAAGCTAGCATTTGATCTGGTAGAGGTGCTGCTACTT
>CBFHLA010000031.1:0-10039 GCA_965656575.1 Gammaproteobacteria bacterium | reverse complement strand
AAAAGGAACAATTCCTGGTGCAGTAAACTTACCTTGGACTCTTTTGAGTGAAAGAAAAGGTGCTGATCCATTATCTATTGCAGAAGTTATGACAACTAAATTCGGAGCTAAGGAACAAAACGGTTTGTTTTATTTTGATAGCGCTAAAACTTTAGTAATGTTTTGTAATGGTATGTGGTGTGGTCAATCACCAAATAATATCAAAAGTTTATTAAAATATGGTTATCCAGCAAACAAAATTAAATGGTATCGTGGTGGAATGCAAAACTGGGAAAACCTTGGTTTTAATACTGTAAAATAAAACATTTAACATAATATTTTAAGCAGCACATTATATGTGCTGCTTTTTTTTGAATATATTCTTATGGCTTTATTATCAAAGGGTGTAAATATAATAAAAAATCTCTCGGGGTCATCTTACTTACTTGAGATTGATAAATTATGTGCTGAATATCAATGTGTAGTAGTAATTTTAGATAATAATCACCAAATAGATAATATAGCGTACGAGTTAAACTGTCTATTCAAAGATAAAAAGATACTAAAGTTTCCAAGCCATGAAAGCGAATATTATGAAACTTCACCAGTAAACCATGAAATTATTAAAAATAGATTAAATTGTTTAATTGATCTTGCTCAAAAAAAACGGACAAAAAGTATTATTTTAACAACGTATAAATCTATTTTTAATAAGATACCTGATATCAAAAATACTTATAGTTCATGGTCATTAATAGATAAAAAAACAAAGTATGAAGATATATTATCTATATTAAAAAAATATAATTACATAAAAGTAAGTAAAATTGAAGAATCTGGACAATATAGACAGGCAGGATCTATTATAGATTTCTTTTCAGTAATAAATAATCGACCTATTAGACTTAATTTTTACGGTGATGTAATTGAGACATTAAAAGAGTTTAATTTAATCACACAGCTAACTGAAAATGAGATAGAAAGTGCTTACATTTGTACTACGGGTTTATATCATTTAACGAATGAAAATATAGAAAATTATAAAAAGTATATATCAAGTTCATTTAATGACGAATATAAAGACGATTTAGAGTATGAAAATATCATAAATCATTACGATAATAGTAGTATTCAAAACATAATACCGTCATTTTATCAAGAAACTTTTTCTTTCCTATCTTTAATAAATAATAGTTTTGCATGTTTTATGGAGAAAGACATATTTGATGAATTTAATCATCAAAATGAAACTATGAATAATATTTATAGTATTGAATCTAAGTTAAGATACATCTTGAAGCCAAATGAATTATTAGTAAATAAGGCTACTATTCAAAAAATTGTAAATAAAAATTATTTTTATTTAGCTTCAGATAATGTTGATGGAAAAAACAGTATTAAGTCTGCATACACTCCACTACCCCTCGTAAATATTAATTACAACTATAAAAATCCATTTACTAATTTTGAAAATCTATTAAATACATCCTCATATAATTTTATTTTACTTATTAAAAGAGATGATAACTTTAAAACTGTAACAAACTATTTAATTTCAAAAGAAATAGATTATATAGAATGTGAAAATATAGAAAATACTAAGAAAAAAATACAAATAGTTAGATCTGATATTAGCCAAGGCTTTATAGATAACAGTTCAAAACAAATATATATAAGTTCTAATGATCTGTTTGGTCTTATAAAAACGAGAATTAATAAGAATAAGACAATAAAATCTATTATTATCGACAAGTTTACTGACTTAAAGATCAATGAGTTAATAGTACATCAAGAACATGGAATTGGAAGGTACAAGGGGCTTATAACGATGGATATTGAGAATAAGACTGTAGAATTAATAAAAATTGAATATGCCGACAACAACAACCTTTATATCCCAATTACTTCTATTTCATTAATTCAAAAATATATTGGCAATGCTAGTCTAAATACTAAATTAGCTTCGTTAGGAACAGATAGATGGATAAAAATTAAACAAAGGGCTAAAAAGAAAATTGAAGACATAGCCGCAAATCTTCTTCTTGTTCAAGCAAAACGAACGATGAATAAAGGTTTTAAATACGAATTTAACATTAATAGTTATGAGAAATTTTGTAAAATGTTTCCATATATTGAAACGGACGATCAATTGGAATGTATCAATGACGTTATTAGTGACATGTGTTCATCGAAAACAATGGATAGAGTTGTTTGTGGTGATGTTGGCTTTGGAAAAACAGAAGTTATACTTAGGGCTGCACATATAGCGGTATCAAACTCTAAACAGGTAATTATATTAGTCCCTACAACAATATTGGCAAAGCAGCATTATGAAACATTTAAAACAAGATTTAGCAATTATAAAATAAACATCAGTTTATTAACGAGAGTAATATCTACAGCTAATAAAAAAAATACATTAGATAATATTGGTAATGGAAAAATTAATATATTGATAGGTACGCATGCTTTATTAAATAAAAATATTACATACCATAATTTGGGTTTACTAATAATAGATGAAGAACATAAATTTGGCGTAAAGCACAAAGAGATTATCAAAACTATAAAAGAAGAAATAGATGTACTATCTCTGACAGCTACTCCTATACCTAGAACTTTAAATGCAGCTTTATCTGAAATTAAAGACATGAGTATCATCAATACAGCGCCTATTGGTAGAAAGAATATTGAAACTAATATAATTATTAAATCAAAAAATCATTTGCATAAATATATCAATCGTGAAATTAACAGAGGTGGACAGATATTGTTTATACATAATAATATTGAATCAATGGACGAAGAAATTAATTTAATAAAAGAAATAGACAGTAATTACAGAGTTGAAAAGGTTCATGGCAGATTAAAAAATAATGATATAGAAAACATAATGAATAGATTCATGAATGAAGAAATTGATATTCTAGTATGTACAAGTATTGTAGAAAGTGGTCTAGATATGACAAATGTTAATACAATAATAATAAATGATGCTCAAAACTTTGGATTATCACAACTCCATCAAATAAGGGGGCGCGTTGGAAGAAGTACCAGACAGGCTTATGCTGGTTTAATATTATGTGATGCTAAAAAAATGACAAAAGAAGCTCATAGGAGAATAGATGCTTTTATTAAAACGAATAGTCTTGCTGGAGGTCTAGATATTGCCGGACATGATTTAGATATAAGAGGTGCTGGTGAAATTTTAGGCGAAGAACAAAGTGGCCAGATACTTGAAATTGGTTATGGTATGTATACATCAATGTTATCTAAAGCTATAAATCAATTAAAAAATAATAAAGAAGTAACACACAAGCAGCATGTTGAAGTGGATGCTTATATATCAACTCTTATACCACAGGAATATATTGAAGATATTTTTTTACGATTAGAATATTACAGTGAAATTTCAAATGTCGAAAATGAACATGAATTGAATCAGATTACAAGTAATCTACTGGATATTTATGGCCCGATTCCTGAATACTTAAATAATCTAATGAATTTAACTCGCGTAAGAATTTTTGCAAACAGCATTAATGCAGAAAAAATTAAAATAAATCGTGATAATACTGTTATTTCATTAAATAAGAATAGTCATATTAATCATAACCAGCTGGTTAATAAATATGTTCTTACAGGTAAGATTAAATTATTAGATGAGTACAATCTAAAATATTTAAATACTAAGGATCATGATTTTTCAAGTATATGCAATGACATCATAAGTATGATTAGA
Source organism: Gammaproteobacteria bacterium (assembly GCA_965656575.1). GTDB lineage: Bacteria > Pseudomonadota > Gammaproteobacteria > CACLCV01. Next base: position 6,318 of record CBFHLA010000031.1, on the reverse strand, counting down.
TCGATTTCTAGTCATTAGTTTCATGTTTTAGAAGTACTGATGTTGTTGGATACGCTATTTCTGCTTTATGTTTTGATATAATATCAGCTACTTTAAGAAGTACATCTTGTTTAATTCTTAGAAATTGATCCCAATCTTTAGTTATCGTAAATGCATATATAAAAAAATCACAAGATGATGCTGAAAAACTTTTAAAGTATACTTTGGATTTTTGTGACTGATCAATGTCGATATTCTGATCTAAAAGATTTTTTACATCAGATATTATATTAGATATCTTAGATAAATCATCGTACCTTACACCAATAGTTTCATTAATTCTTCTATTTGACATACGCGTAGCATTTTCGACGATAATACTTGAAAAGGCAGTATTTGGTATATACAAGACATTTTTTGAGAATGTTCTGACAACTGTTAGCCTCCATCCTATTTTTTCTACTATTCCTTCGATATTTCTATCAGGTGATTTGATAAATTCACCAACTCTGAATGGTCTATCAAAAAAAATCATCATTCCACCAAAAAAGTTTGATAATAAATCTTTAGCTGCAAGACCAACAATTAACCCCCCTACCCCTCCAAATGCGAGTAACCCGGATATGCTTAAACCAATTTCTTGCATAAGAATTAGTGATGTGATGACGATTATTATTATCTTTGATATTCTGATTATTATTTCATAAGTTTCAGTAATTAATGTAGAGTCGTCATCGCTTGAGAGATTCTTGATAAAAGGTTTCAGATCTAAATAATAATTTAATCCCCTTATTAAGGACCACGCAATAAGTAATGTAATTAATATGAATAAAGCCGAAGGTAAACTAAATGCTAAATCAAATTGATTTTTTTTAATAAAGTAATCTAATGCGATAAATAAATAACCAATAATAATTAGATATGATGATGGCGTTTTAATTGAGAATAATACTAATTCGTCATAGACGGTATTAGTTTTTTTTGAGATTTTTAGAATAATGCTTAAGATTTTATTCTTGATTATAAAAATAAATATAGTGATTAAGCTTATAAAAATAAGATTAGAATATGGGGAATCAATCAATATGTTCATTACTAGTTGATATACCCTTTAATAAAGTCTTTAGCCTTTTTATAAGAACTCATACTTCCTTTATTATATGACAAATCAGTTAGACATTGTAAGGTAATATCAGAATTATAATTCATTGAGTCGATCATACTGAGATATTCATCCATATAGAACTGTGAGCTTTTCTTATTATTGATAATCATTTGATCTTGCATTGTAGTTACAATTGCCATCGAACATCCGCATGATAGAGATTTTTCTAGGAGCTTGATCTTAGATAAATCAGGATAGCGCTTACTAATACCTTTCATTTCTAAATCATCACTTATGTAAAAAGGATTAATATTAAATATATCAGTGGTGATATTATCAAGCCAAGTTGATGATGTTGTAACCGGATGATCGGAAATACTATTAAATTGAATATGGCTTGTCATGATAGGAATATTAAATTCTTTATGTATTTTTATAAAAGGATATAGATGATTATTTAATTCGGAAATTGTAAGATTAGATTTAATGAGATCTAAATGAGTGTCTGCACTTACGCATCCATGACCAGGAAAATGCTTTAGTGTAGGGATAATACCATTTTCAATCAATCCATTTAAATATGGTTTAACTAAATCAATAACATCATTACCATTATCAGCAAATGTACGACCCTTCATTACATCACTATTTATCCTTAAATCTACCACGGGTGAAAAGTTTATATCTATACCTAGAGTTTTAAGTTCATAACCAGCTACATAACCAATATAATAAGACAATTCTTTTCCAATATTTTTATCAGAATTGTATACATTGCCAATTATCTCAAAAGAAGGAAGATGTGTGAGACCAGTTTTAAATCTCTGTACCCTCCCCCCTTCATGATCGATAAATATTTTTAATTTATCGTTAATATTTTTTATATTTTGAATTAATAATCTTATTTGATTTACGTCATGATAGTTATGTTCAAAAAGTATTACTCCACCTATTAATTGACTTTTTAACAGAGATACTTCTTCATCAAGAATATGAGTAGAATCCAGATTTATAATAAGTGGTCCTGGAATGTTAGCCATTAGATATCAATATGGTTGAATAACATGACACTGCTTTATTCTGACCTATAAGGCCTATTTTTTGAGAAGTCGATGATTTTATACTTATTTGGCCAATACTTATATCCAAAAAGTTTGATAAAGATTCTCTCATTCTAATGATTTGTGACTGCAAATGCGGGCTCTCTATAACTATGGTGATATCAATATTATTAATTTTATAGTTTCTTTTTCTGAGAAGACTATTAGCATGGTCTAAGATATTTTTACTATTAATGTTTATATTTTTAGAATTTGAGGGGAAATGTATACCTATATCACCCTCTGCAATAGAACCATAAATAGCATCAGATAATGAGTGTAAAACAATATCTCCATCTGAATGAGCTTCAATTGTATATTTAGAGGCAATTTCTACACCTGCAAGCAATATAGAACTTCCGTTTTGCAATTTATGCATGTCGTAGCCAAAACCGATGCGTGTATTACTCATAGAAGTTTCTCAATTACTTTTATATCGTCTACATATGTAGCTTTAATATTATCCGGACTAGATTTAATTATTGTGCATTTAAAATTATTCATCATCAAAAGTTCAATATCATCATCAATATTAATTTTACTCCTATTTGTATTAATTATCGATTTATAGAGTATATTAGTTTTAAATATTTGAGGTGTGAAAGATGCCCATAAATCACCTCTATAGATACTATGATTAATATTTATTTTATCTACCTCTTTGAGTGCATTAGTAATCGGATAACCCAATGTCGAACCATCAATATCGGGCTTAAAAGAGTTTATCAATTTTTTAATGTCATTAATATTTATCACAGGTCTTGCAACATCGTGAATCATAGTAAATGTAGTTTGAAGATTATCATTATAGATATATCTCATAGCTTTTCTTAAAGATTTTAAGCGGCTTGATGCACCTAATATTACTTTTTCGTTTTTGCGAATATTCTTAATTTTTACTCTATTATTAACAACGAGATATATCTTTGAGGCATCAAAATACTTAGCAAAGAAATCTCTAGAATGATCTAACAATGATTTATTTTTAATAATTATGTTTTGTTTTAATTGATTAGACTTGAATCTTTTACTTGAACCCGCACCCAATAAAACTACAGAAATATTGTGATTCATTTTTTGATAACTTGAATAAATATCTCATCCTTTTTTACTAAACCTAGATTATATCGTGCAAAGTTTTCTAGGGCATGTGGAGATGATGATAATTCTTGAATATGATTTTTTAAAATATTGTTTTTATGTATTATTTTTAAAGTTTTAGATAAGAGCTCATTATTTTTATCGTTTAAATAAATAAAATCAGAAATATTATTATTTTTAAAAAATAATGAATGTTGGAGATTAAGAAATACTAATACGCCAAGAACAAATAATACTTTTTTCATTTAACTGAGGTATTTATTAAGTTTATTATTGTCAATCTTTGATGAAAGCTGTTCCTCTATTCTGATTAGTTGATTATACTTTGCAACTCTATCAGATCTTGACATTGATCCTGTTTTGATTAGACCAGATGATGTAGCTACAGACAAATCTGCTATAGTCACATCTTCAGTTTCGCCAGATCTGTGGGATATTATATAGTTATAATTATTTTCTCTAGCTAGATAAATTGCTGCCAATGTCTCAGTTAGAGTCCCAATTTGATTCAATTTTATAAGAATCGAGTTGGCTATATTATTATCTATCCCTTTTTGAAAGATTTTAGGATTAGTAACAAAAAGATCATCACCAACTAATTGTGTATTATGGCCTAGCTTATCTGTCAACCTAGACCAACCATCCCAATCGTCCTCTGATAAACCATCTTCTATAGAAATAATTGGATAGTTTTTTCTTAATGATGCTAGATAATTAATAAATTCATCAGAACTCAAGTTAAGATTTTCTGATTTTAGAGTATATTTATTATTTTCATAAAATTCACTACTAGCTACATCTAGACCAAGATATACATTTTCACCTGCTTTATATCCAGCCTTAGATATTGATTCAATAATTATATCTATTGCTTCAGAATTATTATTGATATTAGGTGCGAAGCCACCTTCGTCACCGACAGCAGTAGGCATACTTTTTTTGTTTAATAAACTTTTTAAAGTATGGAATATTTCAGCTCCAGCTCGAATAGATTCTGTAACTTTATCAAATCCAATTGGTAATATCATAAATTCTTGAAAATCAAGCTTATTGTTAGCATGCGCCCCACCATTTATGATGTTCATCATCGGTATTGGGAGCATGTATGAGGAATCATCTGTAAGAGATTGATATAGCGGTATATTTCTCTGGTTAGCTTGTGCTTTAGCAAATGCAATACTTAAAGACAGTATTGCATTAGCGCCAAGTCTTTCTTTGTTTTCTGTGCCATCAAGTTCTAATAAAAAACCATCGAATGATTCTTGATCAAAATTCATATTTGAATCAATTTTACTTAATATTTCAATGTTTATATTTTCTATAGCTTTATGTACAGATTTACCCAAATAGTTATAAGGATCGCCGTCTCTAAGCTCTAGAGCCTCAAGTTTACCTGTTGATGCTCCTGAAGGTGCCATCCCTCTTCCAATAGACCCGTCATCGAAAATAATGTCTGCCTCACATGTTGGATTACCCCTTGAATCTATAATCTGTCTACCTAATATATTTTTAATTTTTGACATTAAGCCTTTATTCTCCCTTTCTTGTAGTGTTATCAATACTTATTATTTCTTTTAATAAACTTGCCATATCATTTAAATTCATCGAATTATCACCATCACTAATAGCTTTTGGAGGATTTGGGTGCGATTCTATGAACAAAGCATCTATCCCAATAGCTGTTGCCGCTTTAGCTAACGGTAATATAAATTTACTATCTCCACTAGAAGCCCCCATTTTCGCTCCAGGTTTTTGAACAGAATGAGAAGCATCATAAACTACCGGGCAGCCCATCTCTTTCATTATGACTAGTGATCTCATATCTGAAACTAGGTTATTATACCCGAACATATAACCTCTTTCACACAAATATATCTCATTGTTGCCAGTGGAATGAGCTTTTTCTAAAACATGTGTCATCTCTTCAGGAGAAGTAAATTGTCCTTTTTTAATATTAATTGGTTTATGAGTAGCTGATACTCTTAATATGAAATCAGTTTGCCTACATAAAAAAGCAGGTGTTTGCAATACATCGACAACATCAGCTACTTCATCAAATGGTGTATACTCATGAACATCAGTTAACACATTTAGCTCAAGTTCAGTTTTAACTTTATCAAGAATTTTTAATCCTTTATTGATTCCTACCCCTCTTTTTGAACTAACAGATGATCTATTAGCTTTATCAAAAGATGATTTGTAAATAAAATTTATTCCGAGTTTACTTGTTAATTCTTTTAAATACTCTGCAGTATCTAATGCCATTTTTTCAGATTCAATAGCACAAGGTCCTGAAATAAGTGTTAGATAATTTTTAGATATAAGTTTCTTATTTTGTTTCATATGATGCCTTTATAAAGCTATTGAATAATGGGTGTCCTTTGATTGGTGAAGATGTAAATTCTGGGTGAAATTGACATGCAAGGTACCATGGATGGTTTTTTATCTCGAGCACTTCCATAAGTTCCTTCTTCCCTGAGTAAGCGGAAAATATAAGATCTGTATTATAAAATTGATTGACATATTTATTATTAACTTCATATCTATGCCTATGTCTCTCGGTTATTATATTTTTCTTATATAGGGAATGAATGAGAGAATTTTTTAGTAGCGTACATTTTTGTGCTCCTAGTCTCATTGTACCGCCTAATTCATTCGTGTTGCCTTTAAGAATGCCTTTAATATTATCCTCCCATTCGGATACAAGCGAAACTACTGGATGAGGAGTTTTCAAATCGAACTCTGTGCTATTAGCGTTTTTAAGTCCTAAAATATTTCTTGCAAACTCTATTACAGAGATTTGCATACCTAAACAAATTCCTAGATAAGGGATATTATTTATACGCGCAAAGTTTGCTGTTAGAATTTTTCCTTCAACACCTCTATTACCGAAGCCACCAGGAACTACAATGCCATGAAGTTTATTTAATCTTTTAATACTTCTTTTTGTTATATCCTCAGAATCAATAAAATCAATTTCAATTGCATTATTATTATGAACTGATGCATGAAGCAATGATTCATTCAATGATT
>CBFHLA010000030.1:0-10100 GCA_965656575.1 Gammaproteobacteria bacterium | reverse complement strand
AGTAAATTCACACCTAAATGTGTAGATGTAAGTAGTGGCATTGAGAGGAAAATTGGTTACAAGGATCATGAATTAATGAGTGATTTCGTGCATAAAATAAATACATTTAATGAAAAGTAAAATTAATTTAAAAAACTATCCAAATAAAACTGGCCACTTCGATGAGTTCGGTGGTGTCTATGTATCTGAAACATTGATACATCCCCTTAAAGAGTTATTTCAGGCCTATAAGAAAATTGCAACATCGCTATCTTTTAAAAAAATTCTAAAAAGAGAATTAAAAGATTATGTTGGTAGACCTACGCCAATTTATTATGCCGAATCCGTTAGTAAATTCCTCGGGAACTCGCATATTTATTTAAAGAGAGAAGATTTAAATCATACAGGTGCACATAAAATTAATAATGCGCTGGGACAAGCTTTACTAGCAAAGAAAATGGGTAAAACAAGGATAATTGCCGAAACAGGTGCAGGACAACATGGTGTAGCAACTGCAACAGCTTGTGCAAGATTAGATTTAAAGTGTGTTGTCTATATGGGAGAGCAAGATATACAAAGACAATCAGTTAATGTATATCGTATGAAGCTTTTGGGCGCTGAGGTAAAATCAGTTAATTCTGGTACCAAGACACTTAAAGATGCACTTAATGAAGCCCTTAGAGATTGGGTGACAAATGTTGATGACACTCATTATATTATTGGTTCTGTAGCAGGGCCTCATCCATACCCAATGATAGTTCGTGACTTCCAATCTATCATTGGTGACGAAGCTAAAAGTCAATTTAAAAAAGATTACAAATGTTTACCAGATTATTTAGTTGCATGTGTTGGCGGAGGCTCTAATGCTATCGGTTTGTTCCATCCTTTTTTAAATGAAAATATAAATATCGTGGGTGTTGAAGCTGGTGGTTTTGGAATAAATACAGGGAAACATGCCGCACCCCTTACAGCAGGTTCTCCTGGCGTTCTTCATGGTAATAGAACATACATAATGGAAGATAAAAATGGCCAAATTAAAAATACCCATTCTATATCAGCAGGATTAGATTATCCTGGCGTTGGACCTGAACATTCATGGTTAAAAGATACAAAAAGAGTTCAGTACACATCTGTAACAGATAAAGAGGCGCTTAACGCATTTTTCACCTTGACTGAAAAAGAAGGAATCATTCCTGCGCTTGAGACTGCTCATGCATTAGCTTATGCATTTAAACTTGCAAAAAAACTTAAAGATAAAAAAATACTAATTAACTTATCTGGAAGAGGCGATAAAGATATAGATACAATAGCCAAGCTTAAAAATATTAAATTATGACCTCAAGAATTCCATCTATTTTTAAAACTAATGCAAATAAGCAGAAAAAAACATTTATTAGTTATCTGGTCTGTGGTGATCCAACAGAGAATCATACTCTGCTTGCTATGAACATTATGGCTGATTCAGGTGTTGATATTATTGAGCTTGGTATTCCGTTTACCGATCCAATAGCTGATGGTCCTGTTATCCAAAAAAGTATTGATAGAGCACTGAAAAATAATACTTCACTAAAAGATGTTATATCTGTTGTAAAAAAATTTAGACAAAAAAATAAATCAACAGCAGTTGTTCTTATGGGATACATGAATCCTGTACACAAAATGGGTATTAAATTATTTTCAAAATCTATACATGAGAATGATATTGATGGTGTCTTGATAGTTGATTCGCCTCCGGAGGAGTCTATAACTTTAAACAAGCAATTGAAAAAATATAATAAATCACATATTTATCTTGCATCACCAACTACAACTGACTCACGCATGAAAGATATAACAAAAATGTCATCAGGATATGTTTATTATGTAACAGTTAAAGGTATAACAGGATCTAAACTTACTGATCTCAATAGTATAAAGTCAAATGTAAAAAAAATTAAAAGCTTTTCAAAAAATAATATACCTGTAGCTGTCGGGTTTGGTATTAAAGATAGCAAGTCAGCAAAGCAAATGGCTAAATTTTCTGATGGTATTATAATAGGAAGTTCTATAGTAGAATTAATGTACAAACATTCTAATAATAAGAAGAATATGGAAAAGCATCTTTCAAATTACCTTTCATCTATTTCCAAGGCAATATAATGAGTTGGTTAGATAAAATACTACCTTCGAGAATTCGTGCAACTAAAGATGAAAAAGGTTCCGTTCCTGAGGGTTTATGGCATAAATGTTCTAATTGTGGATCAGTGCTATACACAGCTGAGTTTGATAAAAATAAGCATGTTTGTCCTAAATGCAATCATCATGAAAGGATTTCAGCAAGGAAAAGAATTAATATTTTCCTCGACAAAGGAGAGCATGAAGAGATGTTTATAAATCTTGCTCCAAAAGATATGCTTAAATTTAAGGATAAGCAAAAATATCAAGATAAATTTGAACAAACTCAAAACAAAACTGGCGAGAAAGACGCACTTTTAGTTTTTAAAGGTGAATTAAAAAAGATACCAGTTGTAGTTTGCGCTTTTGAATATTCCTTTTTTGGCGGTTCTATGGGTTCCGTCGTTGGCGAAAAATTTGTACGTGCTGTCAATCTTTCAATTGAACTAAATAGACCATTAATTTGTTTCTCAGCAAGTGGTGGAGCAAGAATGCAAGAATCCTTATTTTCTCTTTTTCAAATGTCAAAGACTAGCGCAGCATTAGCGCAATTATCAGAAAATGCTATTCCTTACATTTCGGTTTTAACAGACCCTACAATGGGAGGTGTTTCTGCGAGTTTAGCTGTACTTGGTGATATAAATATAGCTGAACCAAATGCACTCATTGGCTTTGCTGGCCCAAGAGTAATAGAACAAACGGTAAGAGAAAAACTTCCAGAGGGCTTTCAGCGTAGTGAATTTCTTAAAGAGCACGGAACGATTGACATGATAGTTGAGCGAAAAAATCAACCTGAAAAAATTGCTAGTATTTTAAGAATTCTTGGATTCTCAAATGAAAAGACGATTTGATACGGTTAATGAATGGCTTGATTGGCAACAAACTGTTCATCCTTTAAATATTGACTTCAAATTAGAAAGAATTCTTAGTGTATATCAAAAGTTAAATATTTCATCAATTGCCAAGAAAGTTATTACTGTTGCTGGAACAAATGGAAAAGGATCAACTGTCTGTTTTCTTGAGTCTATACTGTCTAATATGGATTATAATGTTGGGACTTTCACTTCACCACATATATTAAAATATAATGAACGTATTAAAATTAATCAAAAAGAAATTGATGATGAATCATTACTTGAGGTTTTTGAACTAATAGATAAAAAACGAGGCTCGACAACACTTACATATTTTGAATTTGCAACATTATCAGCCTTTTATTTATTCAGTAAATCCAATTTGGATGTAGCAGTGTTAGAAGTAGGTTTAGGCGGAAGGTTAGATGCAACCAATATTATAGATTCTGATATATCTATAATTACATCTATAGGCATAGACCATACTGAGTTTCTTGGAAGTACGATAGATAGTATCGCATTGGAGAAAGCGGGTGTAATGAGACCTTTTAAGAAATCAATATTTGCACAAGCTAAACCCCCAGCTGCATTATTCCAATATGCTAAAAATAATTCTGTAAATTTATTAGTACATAACAATGATTATTCTGTTACCAGAAATGCTAAAACATGGGGTATAAATTCCAAAAATATTACAATAGAAAATATACCAAATTTAAAAATGATAGGTGATTATCAGTATAACTATGCTGCAGCATCCACGATAGCCTTGTCTGAAATATTGCCTGAATGTATCTCTGATGATAATCAGATCAAAGAAGCATTATGTAATACCCAAATTTCTGGTAGATTTCAGTATCTTAAGAAATCACCAGATATAATTTTAGATGTTGCTCATAACGAAGATGCTTCAAAAAGTCTCGCTAGAAATATCAAAAACATTGGTTATAAGAAAATTATTGCTGTATTAGGTATCCTTGCTGACAAGGACGTATACAGTATAGTTGAGCCATTTTCATCATTTATAAAACACTGGCATATTGGAACCATTGACAGTGAAAGAGGCATGAATGCTGATGAGATCAAGTTTAGAATAAATTCTTTATTTAAAAATAGTTTATCAATTTCGACATACTCATCAATATCCTCTGCTTTTATTTCTGCAATAAATTCACAAGATCAAGATACATTAATTTTAGCATATGGATCATTTTATACTGTCTCAGAAGTTCTAAAATCCAATATTATAAATGTCTACAAAGATGATGCAATTTAAAATATTACTATTTTTCGGTTTATTGATATATATATTTTCTGATTCTTTTGTAAGTACATTTTTATCTAACAATGATACATATTCCAAAGAGATTCAAAAGGAAATCTTAATTAATCAAGAAGAAATTGATGTTTTTGAAGAAAAATCTTTAGAAAACATAAATGTAACTCAAAAAAAAATCAAAGCTTGGCTCATAATCATAAGCTATCAAGAAGAATCTAAGAAAAGTATAACATCGAAGCTAAACAATACCGGTTATTCAATCAAACATAATGCTAAACAAATGTATTACTCGTTGGGCCCTTTTGTGAACTCATCACATGCAAAAGAGGAATCTAAAAAACTAAAAAATATTCATGGTATTGAAAATAAGATTGTCGATTTTGTTTTCTGATGGTAGTTATTGATTATATTTTTCTTCTTGTCACAATTTTATATTCTGTATTGGGTTATATTAAAGGATTCTCTAAACAACTTATTTCTTTCACTATATGGATATTATTTCTTTATATCATTTTCAATTATTTACCAAACTTAAAATATATAGTTTCTTCATATGTTCGATTAGATGATATTTATATAAAAGCTTTTTCTATTATAGTATTAGTAGTCGCCTCTATTACTCTAATATTCATTCTAAATTTAACCTTAGCTAAACTCATCGCATCTACATTATTTGAAAACTCTAACCGAATTATTGGTTTCATTCTGTCATTTGTGAAATCTCAAATATTTATTCTTATATTCATTCTCCTAATATATGACACTTCAGTTGCTAATCATGCATTCCATAATTCAATTCTAATGCCGTATTATCTTCAAATTTTTGAATATATCACCAATTTTGATGATTCTCTCTTTAATACTTTTGAAATATAAATATAATGACCATATATGTGTGGCATAGTCGCTGTATCGGGCAATAAAGATGTAATTCATGACATCTATGAGTCTTTGACTGTTTTACAACATAGAGGTCAAGATGCATCTGGAATACTTACAAATCATAAAGGTAAAATTACATTAAGAAAATCTTTAGGTCTTGTAAGAGATGGTTTTGCAAAAAAACATATTGACCGTTTAAAAGGTAATGTTGGTATTGGGCATGTTCGATATCCTACGGCTGGCCATGCCGATAATTCATCTGAAGCACAACCATTTTATGTAAATTCACCATATGGAATAGCCTTAGCACATAATGGTAATCTTATAAATTCTGAAAAGTTAAAATCTGATTTATTTAAAGAAGATTTAAGGCATATAAATACAAAATCTGATTCTGAAATCCTATTGAATATATTTGCACATGAACTTTATTTACACAGCAAGGACGCATTTACACCCGACAGCATATTCTATGCAGTTGCAGGAGTTCACAGAAGAGTTAAAGGCGCATATGCAGTTGTTTCGTTAATTACTGATAAAGGTGTAGTGGCATTTAGAGATCCACATGGTATACGACCATTATGTTATGGACAAAAAAAAGTTGATGGTAAAACTGAAACAATGATCGCGTCTGAGTCAGTTGCCCTTGATTCTGCAGGTTATAAACTAGAAAGAGATATTATGCCTGGTGAGGCTATATTTATTGATAGTAATGGAAATGTTCATACAAGATTATGCTGTGAAGTTAATAGTTTCAATCCTTGTATCTTTGAGTATGTATATTTCGCAAGGCCTGACTCTATAATCGACGGCATTTCTGTTTATAAAGCTAGAATGAATATGGGAACAGCACTTGCTAAAAATATTACAAATAAATTTCCTGAAAATGACATTGATGTAGTTATACCTATTCCTGATACAAGTAGAATATCTGCATTAGAACTATCTACCAAATTAAAAATTCCGTTTCGTGAAGGATTTATAAAAAACAGATATATAGGTAGAACTTTTATCATGTCTGAGCAAAATGAACGATCTAAGTCTGTTAAAAGAAAACTCAATGCAATTAAATCTGAGTTTGAGAATAAGACAGTACTACTTGTAGATGATTCAATTGTAAGAGGAACTACCTCAAAACAGATTGTAGAAATGGCTAGAGAAGCTGGGGCAAAAAAAGTATATATGGCATCAGCTGCTCCACCTGTAAAATTTCCAAATGTTTATGGCATTGATATGCCTGCCAGTAAAGAATTCATAGCTGACAATCGATCTATTAATGAAATTGCTGAATTTATCGGGTGTGATAAAATATTTTACCAAGAAATCAATGACTTAATACAATCTGTTAAATCTGAAAGTTCAAAGATTGATTCATTTGACTCATCTTGTTTTACAGGTAAATATATAACGGGTGATGTCGATAAAGATTATCTGGAAGCTCTTGATGAACTACGAAACGATGCAGAAAAAATTAGGAAAAATCAAGCAGAGCAATCTTTTGATGAAGTTGTTGTATATTAATAACTGTTAGCTGTTATTTCATTAAATGATATTTATAAATACTTCAGAACAAAAACTATATTTTCTTGAAGAAAATATAGTTAAATATGATTTTAAAATATCCACCGCATCAAACGGGCTAGGTTGTAAGCTTAATTCAAATAAAACTCCTATAGGCTTACATACAGTTATTTCAAAAATTGGAGATGGACTGCCGGCTGGGACGCTATTTAAAAATCGAATTTCCACAAATAAACTGATTAATGAAAATCCAAATGATAATAAAGATTATATTACTTCAAGAATAATTAGGATTGGCGGATTAGAAGAGGGTATTAATAAAGGTGGAGATGTAGATACTTTTCAAAGATTTATTTATATACATGGAACACCACATACTGACAAGTTAGGCTATCCTGAATCTCACGGCTGTATAAGGATGAGTGACAATGACGTTATATCTCTATTCAATTTAATAAATTATAAAACACTTGTATTGATATATTAGAAATAATCTTTCAATTCCAATGGGTCTTGAATAATTAAGTCAGATTGCCATGATGCAATATTAATATCATCACCAATGAACCCAAAATCTGCTGCAACAGTTTGCATTCCCGCATCACGACCAGCAATAATATCTCTTTCATCATCACCCACGTATATAATCTCTTCAGTTTTACAGTTCAGAGATATTGCTGCCTTAATTAAACCATCTGATGCTGGTTTTGCATTTAATACCATATCACCAGTAATTACGCAGTCTAATTTACTATCTAAACCCAATCCTTTAATAATATTAGCTACATATCTAGAATGTTTATTAGTGACTATACCAATCATGATATTTTTTTCTAACAAGTAATTAATCAGTTTATCCATATTGTCATTAAGTTTTGTATTGATAAATACATTATTTTTATAGTCATCTAAAAACTCTGCTCTAAGTAGAGATGAATCAATATTTCTCTCATTGATCTGTGACGCATATTCAATTACACCTAGTGCACCACGTGATATATGTTTTTTTAGCTTGAGACAATCAACTGTTTTAAAATTATGATTTTTGAGTACTCTATTCAATGAAGCACACATGTCTGGTGATGTATCTGCAAGCGTTCCATCAAGATCAAATAATATTGATTTTATTTTATGTATGTTTTTTAGCATTTATGAAATAGTTAATGTGTGTATTTGATGATATTGAAAATGACTCTTCTAAAGGATTAAAACTTAATCCATCTATATTCTCTACTTTAAAATTATGCTCTTCTAATAAAGATGTGAGTTCATAGGGGGTTATAAACTTTTCGTATTGATGTGTCCCTTTTGGAACATAGTTAAGTATATATTCAGCCATTATTTTCGCTAAAATAAATGATTTTAGATTTCTATTGATTGTTGAGAGAAATATCATGGATTGATTCTTAGTTATTTTATTAATTTTATTGATTAACATATCTGGATTATTAATATGTTCAATCATTTCAAAGCAGATTACATAATCGAAACATTGTTTCTCCTCTAAATCAAAGATAGATTTATTCTTATATTCGATAGCAAGATTTTTTTCTTTTGCATGTTGCGTTGCAATAGATATTGATTTTTTGGATGAATCTATCCCAGTAACATTAGCACCATTCTTACTTAGTTCTTCGGATAAGAGACCCCCTCCACATCCAATATCTAAAATATCTTTTCCATTTAAACTACACTTAGATAATATATATTTTAATCTGATCGGATTTAGTTTATGTAATAACTTATAGTGTCCTGATTTATTCCACCAATCATATGCATACTCATCAAAAAGCGATTCTTGGTTTTGATCTTTTTGTATCATGTTATATCTACCTGTTTACCAGCTGACCATACATGAGTTAAGCTTTCTTTGTCAAGATTATAAAGATTTGGATTGATATTATAACTATCAACAAAATAATTCTGCTTATAATTAAATAAATTGAAAGAAGCCTGATTGCCTTTTTTTATACACCCAGATGGTAAATAATTTGAAAACAATTCAGATGTATTATTTGTGACACAATTTATTATTTTAACTGTAATATCTGAATCCATTTTGTTTTGTGTAAAAAGTTTTATAAGATTAATTGTTTGGTAAAACTCATATGATTCACAATCATTCGAAATTAATATGCACTTATATTTTTTATCAAGCAGTGAAATAAAGTATTTAATGCTCTCAATATTTTTTAGTTCTTTATAGGAAATCATTAGAGTAATATTATTTTTCTTTATATATCTAAGCCATTGTTCATTAAATACTGGGAATGCATATAAATAAGAATTGTTTAGTAGATTTATATCCTCCCAGAATTTGATTTTTTTGGTTAATTCATTTTCATTTAACACATGATTAATATCATTTAAGTTTATATGTAAATTTATACTTATCTCATTAGTTATAAATGAGATTTTTTTTATAACATCATTATCAAAGTGATTTATATTTTTCAAACTTATACTCAACAACTTAGAGGGATCAGATTTAAAGCTATCTAATAAAGATGTAATATTCTTAATGTCTGATTGGTTGGCTATTTTCCCATCAAGCTCTAATATTTGTCCAAGCTGTATATGTGAGTTAAATGTATATCTCATAATATTCTCATTAACGCCTGATAGATTTATTTTAGTCACTCCATTTCTTAATAATCTATTCAACTTAATATTTAACTGTTCCTCATCAACACAATCATGAATCTTAATGCAACTCTCTGATAGAGATGGCATGAGTATATGATCAGCATATTCAATTACTTTAAAATCTTTATATTTTTTTTTGACAGCATTTTTGTCAATGATTTCTTTTATCAATGATCCATCAATCAATAATGCTTTTTCTTTTTCAAGCCTCTTATTATGTAGATAAATCCACCTTGGAGAAATAATAAACATCTTAAAATTCTATACTGTTAAGGCTCTAATTTATATCGTTTATAGTCACTATTTATGTTAAAATGATGTCTTAAATATGGCACATAAACTAACCATAAATGTCTGAATATTCACAAATAAAACTTGATGACGAGATGCGTCATTCTTATATAGAATATGCCATGTCTGTAATTGTCGGAAGAGCGTTACCTGATGTTAGAGATGGCCTCAAACCAGTTCACAGAAGAGTATTGTACTCAATGCATGAGCTAAACAATGGATATAATAAGGCCTATAAAAAATCTGCTAGGATTGTAGGTGACGTGATAGGTAAGTATCATCCCCATGGAGACACAGCTGTATACGATACTATTGTAAGATTAGCTCAACCTTTCTCTATGCGTTATCCATTAGTAGATGGGCAAGGAAATTTCGGTTCGATTGATGGCGATTCGCCTGCAGCTATGAGATACACCGAAGTGAGAATGTCACGCCTTTCTCATGAATTACTTTCAGATATAGATAAAAATACAGTTGATTTTAATCCAAATTAT
>CBFHLA010000029.1:0-10167 GCA_965656575.1 Gammaproteobacteria bacterium | reverse complement strand
GAAATTCGTTCTTGAAGATTCTCTAAATCTGAATTGACAAACTCGATTATATTTCCACATTTAGTGCAAATTAAATGATCATGATGAGATTTTTTAATTTCATATGCCGACTGATTATCGTCAAAATTATTTTTCTGAATAAGGTCAGCCATTTCTAACTGAGTAAGCACCCTATATATTGTTGCCAAGCCAATCGTCTCACCGCTGTCAGCCAGCAGGTCTTTAAGTTTGTCAGCAGTATAATGTTCGTCTGGTGATGATTGAAAAATCTCTAATATTTTGCAACGTGAGTGTGTAACTTTTAATCCAGCTTCTTTAAGCTTATTAATGTTATCTTCTTTAGTGTTTTGAGGAGTCATTTAATTTTTACTCTATTCCTGCGTTTTATTTTCGGGTCCGCAACTATGTCCTCATAAAATTCTACCCTATCTTTATCCTGAAGTGTATAAGTAAGTTCTTTGAGTTTACCATAAACACCTACTTTACAGACATTTATATCTTTTTTTAAAATATTAGTTATCAACATTTGAATGGTTGTTCCTTCGTTTAATGTAAGGTGGAAGGCTTGGTTATTGATAGTTATATCACTGACAAATATATTAATCATTGTATTTAATTTTAAAAGCTTGATCCACGAAAGACTCGAGGATTGAATTCATAATAGTTGTAAAAATAGGTTCTATAGATAATTCAATTAATGAGTTTTTGAATTTATATTTAATTTCGAGTGAAACATGAGTATTATTGTCATCAATCTTTTTAAAGTTCCAGCTGCCATCAAGCTTATCAAATGGACCGTCTATTAGAGATAATGAAATTGATTTATTTCTATCTATTATATTTTTTGTAGAGAAGTTCCAGTTTATAAAGCTTTTTGAGATAAAGATTTTTCCAATTTGAGAGTTTTCTGATTGTTTTGTAACTTCTGTTTTTTTACACCAAGGCAGAAACTTAGGGTATTCCTCGATATTATTTATAAGATTAAAGATTATTGGCATACTTACATTAATTTCTTCTTCTTTATAAATTTTTTTCATAACTATAAGATACCTTGAATGAATATTAGAATTAACAATAATGGTGATAATACTTTGATTATTATAAACCAGAATTCTACAAGTTTATTATTAGCGTTTAACTCTTTTTGTACGATAGTTTTTTTAACAACATACCCAACAAATAATGCCATTAATAGTCCTCCAAGAGGTAGCATTATTTTAGAGGTCAAGTAGTCTAAGTTATCGAAAATAGTCATGCCAAAAAAAGTAAATTCCGAAAGATTATTAAATGAAAGAACTGTAAATATTCCTAAAAACCATGTAACAACACCAAGTATATTTGTTGCATACAGTCTTGAAACATAAAACTTCTCTACAACGAAAGTAATTGCTGGCTCAATAAGTGAAATTGATGATGTTATAGCAGCAAAAAATAATAATACAAAAAAGGCTGTAGAAATAATAGAACCGTAATGCATCGATCCAAATGCGATTGGAAGAGTTTCAAATATTAATCCTGGTCCAGCAGTATTTGGATCTAGATTATATGTAAATACAATAGGAAAAATTATAATGCCTGCCAAAATAGCTACAAAAGTATCGGAGAAAGCTACAGCAGAACTAACTTGAAATATAGAGGTATCATCCGGAAGATATGAACCATAAACCATTAAAGACCCCATGCCTATGCTTAAAGAAAAGAAAGCCATGCTCATAGCAGACAATACAACTGAGCTATTAATTTTATCAAAATCAGCAATAAAGAAATACCTCATAGCTTCTGAAAAGCCTTGTAATGTAGTTGCATATACTGCCAAGCCTATTAATATTAAAAATAAGCCTGGAATTAAAAATTTAATTGCTTTTTCTATACCGCTTTTTACACCTTTAGAGACTATGTAACATGTTAAAATCATGAATATTGTATGCCATAAGATTAATTTTTCAGGATCCGATATAAATGTCTGAAATTTTGCACTTGATCCAGCCGCAGTAATCAATGTAAATGATCCTGTTAAAGATTTAATGATATAAGAAATAGTCCAGCCAGCAATAACACTATAAAAAGACAATATAAATATTCCAGCTAATATTCCCATCCATCCAACTAATTCCCAGTTAGAAAAGATTTCTTGTTCTCTAAAGTTTTCTTTTACCCTTATAATACGCTTAAGATTATTATCTGACTTATTTTTATAATAATAGCTTGATTCATATGATAGTGTTCGCATAGAATTTATTGGATTTTGTTTACCTCTTTTGCCAATAAGAATTTCTGCTACCATGATAGGAAGGGCAAGAAAAATCACACTTAATATGTAAATAAGTACAAAAGCTCCCCCTCCATTTTCAGCAGTCATCCAAGGAAATTTCCAAATATTACCTAGACCAACGGCTGAACCAGTTGCTGCAAATATAAATAATAATTTTGATGACCATTGGCCATGAATTGAAAGTCTCTTATTAGAAATGACACATCTCCTTTATGATATAATAAAAGTATACATTAACTATGAAATTTTATGAACGTCTTATGCAACAACAAAAAAGCAGGCTTTAAATATGCTTTTATAAAAAAACTTGAAGCGGGTATGGCACTCTCTGGATGGGAAGTCAAAAGTCTCAAATCTGGTAATGGTCAACTGTCGGAAAGCTACATTTCTATCAAGCATAATGAAGTATATTTAAATAATGCTCATATAAAGCCGCTAACTTCTAAAAATTTTTCAAATGTTCAAAATCCAACGGCGAATAGAAAACTACTTCTTAACAGGAAGGAAATAAATATGCTGCATGGTCAGATAAGCCAAAAAGGATTGACATTAGTACCAATAAAGATTTATTCAAAAAATGGTTTAATAAAAATTGAGATTGCACTTTCAAAGGGAAAAAAATTACATGATAAAAGAGAGGATCAAAAGAATAAAGATTGGCAAAGACAAAAAGATCGGTTGAAGAAATTAATTTAATTTTTTAAAATAAGCTTCATGCAATGCAACGTCCTCTTGGGTTGCTTTTATTATCTTAAAATCTTTACTTATATTCTCCTTGTTTGTGATATATGCATTATCATCAGATGTTAATTCTGTAAAATCATGTTGCCCAATAGTAAGTTTTAAATATACAAAAGCCAAAAGTCTTGCGTCTAATAATGCTCCGTGAAGATTTCTGTCAGAATTATCTATAGAATATCTCTCACAAAGAGCATCTAATGTATTTTTTTTGCCTGGACTTATTTTTCTTGCAAGTTTCAAGGTATCTATTATTTCATTCATCAAGAAATTATTATCTGATTTTAAATACGAAAATTCTTTTTTTAAGAAACCTAAATCAAAAGGTGCATTATGTATAATTAATGGTGAGTCTGATATATATGCTAAAAATTCATCGTATATATCTTCAAATAAAGGCTTACCATCTAAATTGCTAGCTGTTAGACCATGAATTTTAGAAGCCTCAATATCAATCTCACGTTTAGGATTAAGGTATTTATGAAATGTATTATCTGTTACTTTTCTATCTATAATTTCTATACAGCCGATCTCTATAATCTTGTGGCCATCATCTGGATCAAGACCTGTTGTTTCAGTATCTAAAACTATATGTCTCATCTTTTGATTGCGCTCGTTGCAAGCTCATCGGCCATATTATTATAAATAGCATCTGCATTATCATTTGACTGATGTGCTTTTATCCAAGTCCAAGTAATATCTCTACGTTGTGTATATTCATCAAGCTGAATCCAAAGGTCTTTATTTAAAACTGGTTTTTTATGACTAGTAATCCAATTGTTTTTTTTCCAGTTTATTATCCACTCAGTGATGCCTTTTTGCACATATGTAGAATCTGTATGAAGTACGATAGGCAAAGTTACATCTACTGCCTCTATAGCTTTAATCGCTGCTGTTAATTCCATCCGGTTGTTAGTAGTAGATGGTTCACAGCCAGATGATGTTTTAGTATTTTCCCCATCAAGAATCACAAAGCCCCACCCTCCTGGTCCTGGATTACCGCTACATGCTCCATCAGTGTATATTTTAATCATATATTATTTTTTGCAAGGTTAGAAACTTTGTAGTTTTTATTAAAAACTAGCTTTTGGGGAGTAAGTGGTATTACTCTTTTTCTATAAGTATATAGAGCGAGACCCCCGAATTGATTACGAATAATTTTGTGTAGAAAAGAAATATGAGATAGAAATGATGTAATATTTTTACCAAGATATGGTACTAGGCCAAACGTTTTTTGATAATTAGTTTTATATTCTAATATTTTAAACCACTCCTTAATAATATATGGCGAAAGAAATTTAATATTCCATGGCGGTTTCGAAGAAAATATTTTTACAAATGACCATAAACTATACTTATTAAAACTTACGACAACTATTGTTGCATCATTAGTTGCAATTCTATCAATTTCTCTCATCAATAGGTACGGGTTATGTGTATACTCTAGACCATGTGATAGAACAATTACGTCATGAGAATCATCCTCAAAAGGTAGTTTCTTTGATAAGTTGGCGCTTGATATCAAAACGTCTTCATCAATACTAAAAAAAGTACCAGTTTTATTCTTTTGAAAAAGCTTCTTATACTCAGAAGAGCCACAAAACAAAGTGTGTCTTCCTTGATAAAGATCTTTAATTGATTCCAATTCATCAAGTAAGATTTTTTTAAAATGTTGGCCAGCAGGATTTTTATACCATTTCTTTAACTGAACCTTAGTGTTGTTATTCTCTTGTAGAATCATCTCTATAGAATTAAATAATACCATATGATAAATTGTTAGTGGTGTATAAAAAATATATTTTTATAATTTCATTATTTGCTATCGCGGGCTGTCAGCAAACTGCAATATCTAATTTGAGTCAATTTCCTCTCGATAATTCTGTCTTTAACCAAATAAGTACTTGCGAAACTAAGACATTAATTAATAAAGAATATAAAAATATATGGCAACGGATAAGATCAGGATTATGTTTTAAACATATAAACTCAAGTAGAATTAATAAAGAACTTGAGTGGATGAAAAAAAATAGAGAATTTGTATATAGGTCAATTGAAAGGGCAAGACCTTATTTATTTCATATAATTGAACATCTTGAAGCTAGGAATCTCCCATATGAATTATCTTTGTTACCTATGGTAGAAAGCGGTTTTCAACCATTTGCATATTCATCATCTAGAGCTGCAGGTATTTGGCAGTTTATACCACCTACAGCGAAAGAATATGGATTAAAAATGAATTGGCTTTATGACGGAAGAAGAGATGTATTAGAGTCAACAAGAGCAGCAACGTATTTTTTGGGAGACATGCATCGGCATTTTAGAGGTAATTGGCTGTTAGCGATTGCTTCATACAATACTGGTGCTGGAAATGTTGGCAAAGCAATTGATAGAGCGAATAATTTATTTACTAAACCATCATATTGGGATTTAGACTTGCCAAGGGAAACAGAGTTATATGTTCCAAGGTTACTGGCTTTATCAAAAATAATTGAAAATCCAAGAAAATATGGTTTTAAGTTGCCTGAATTAAGTAATATAAAACATACTAGTAAAGTAAAGTTTTATGATCCTATAGATTTTCAAACATTATCTATAATTACAGGCATTTCTGAACAAGAATTAATTACTCTTAATCCAGGATTCAATACATGGATTATTGATCCATCTCAACAAAATATATTATTGCTCCCTAACAAAGCAGCGAAGTTATTTAAGAGTAGATATAAAAAGATTGCCAACATAATTTATGAAAATAAAGTCTACAAAGTCAAAAAAGGCGATAGTTTGTACAAAATTTCTAGAATGTATAATGTAAAAATTGACTCAATTAAAAAAGTGAATTCTTTAACAAATAATATGATATACATTAATCAAAAAATAAAAATACCATCTGAGTTAAATGTTAGTAATAGAGAATTTATAACTATCAATAATCAGAAGTACTATATAAATAAAAAAGAAGTTACATATAATCATGTTGTTAGAAGATATGACAATTGGTACAAGATTGCTAGAAAGTATGATGTTCCATTGAAAACATTGTTAATGTGGAATGACGCGAGCAAAAAAACTAGATTAAAAGTTAATGCACTCATTAAAATAAAGTTAAAAGGACCTATTTTAAGTAAAAATAAAAAGATTCAATCTTTAAGATATGTTGTTAGTTCAGGTGAACGATATGACCAAATTATTAGAGGGTTTGGAATAAGTAAAGATAAACTGATCAAAGATAATGAACTTAAAAACAAAAAATATCTTACTGCAGGAGATAATTTAATTATTAATCAAAATTAAATCTTTGATAAATATCTGTCACCTCTGTCACAGAGTATTGTGACAATTATAGAATGATCAAGTTCTTGAGCAATTTTTCTAGCAACAAAAATGTTTGCTCCAGATGACATACCAACAAATATACCTGCTTCTGAAGACAATGACATCATTGTATTTTCTGCATCATTTTGACTGATATCAATTATTTTATCTACAATTGCGTTTTGGAATATTTTAGGTGTGTATTCGGTTTTCCATCTTCTTATACCTGGTATTTTAGAACCTTCAACCGGCTGTACACCTATAATCTGAATCTTTTGATTTTGTTTTTTTAAAAACCTTGAAACGCCGGTTATTGTGCCAGTAGTGCCCATAGCAGAAATGAAATGTGTTACATGATTATTAGTTTGATTCCAGATTTCAGGGCCAGTAGTATCAAAATGAGCAAGATAATTTGATTCATTTGAAAACTGATCGAGAACATAACCTTGGTTATTGTCTGACATAGAATTTGCTAGATCTCTAGCTCCCTCCATATCCTCCTCTTTGCTAACAAGAATGACTTCCGCGCCATATGCTTTCATGGTTTTCACCCTTTCAACCGATGCAGTTTCAGGCATTATAAGTTTAATTTTAAAACCACGAATGGATGCGGCCATAGCTAAAGCAATACCTGTGTTGCCACTTGTTGCCTCAATAAGTGTGTCCCCTTTTTTTATTAACCCTGCCTGTTCAGCATCTTTTATCATTCTGATAGCTGGCCTATCTTTAATAGACCCTGCTGGATTATTTCCTTCTAATTTCCCATAAATTTTATTAGACCCAATTTCGTCAATTAGAATTAATGGCGTATTACCTATGTACTTTTCAATATCACTCATGATTCTATGACAACAAATGCAATCGATTGAGAACATGTGTCACTAATTGATAGCTGAATATTTGTATATTTTTTCTGTACTAAATTTAACAATGAATCTGAAAATTCAAAAAATGGTTTACCATGTTGTGTGTGTTTAATACTGATAGATTTTGGGAAAACACCATTTCTATATAAACCATATCCTAAAGCCTTTGATAAAGCTTCTTTTGCAGCAAACTTCTTAGATAGATAAGAGCTTTTACATTTAGATTTTTCATATTCTTGATACTCATAAGTAGATAATATTTTAATTGCAATTTTATTACCGTACTTTTCAATAAGTTTATCAAAACGTAACTTATCAATAAGATCTATACCTACACCATTAACCATTATTTATTGCACTCCTATAATCTATGACGGCTTGTTTAAAACCCTTAAATATTGAGTCTGCTATTATAGCATGACCAATATTCAGTTCCTCTATTGTAGAAATTTTACATACATCTCCCAAATTAGACAGATTTAAGCCATGTCCAGCATGTACTTGTAAATTAAATTTAGATGCATAGTTTGCAGCATCTTTAATTCTTCTCAATTCATTTTCTTTGTTGTTACTCGTAGCATTAGCATAGGAGCCAGTATGTAGTTCAATACATTTAGCTCCTGTTTTTATACATCTATCTATGTGTCCAATTTCAGGGTCTATAAATAATGAAACTATAGAACCGTTTTTATGTATCTTATCAATCGCTTCTATTAAAAAATTAAAATGATTTTCGTCCATTTTCAATATGTCAAGCCCTCCTTCTGTAGTAAGCTCCTCTCTTTTTTCCGGGACAATACAGCAGTAATCAGGTTTTGTTCGTAAACATATTTTAACCATCTCATCAGTCAATGCCATTTCAAGATTTAAAACTTTTGCATTTGCTCTAATGTCTATAACATCCTGATCTTGAATATGCCGTCTGTCTTCTCTCAAATGAATTGTTATAAGATCGGCACCATTGTCTTCAGCAACTTGAACAGCTTTAATAAGCGAAGGATAATCTGTTTTTCTATTTGATTTAAGGGTAGCAATATGATCAATATTAACCCCGAGTCTTTTGTTATGTTTTATCATTACTTAAAACAGATAATTGCGATAGCTTTTTGATAATTGGTTCATATTTAATATTGTAACTAGATTTTCCTGTAATAGCATTGAGCAATTCGTAGGTTTCTAAATCAAGTAGCTCTTCAAATATTTCCTTATGGATTTGAGTAAGATTTTCATACTCCAATTGTAGAAATTTTTGCAGCAAGATATCAAGCTCTCTAATACCTTTTCTAGATTTCCAACGGAGTTTTTTTAAAGTCATACTAAGCTTTTACAAGCATTTTCTTTATTTCTGATATAGCTCTTGCTGGATTAAGGTTTTTAGGACATGTTTTAGTACAGTTCATAATTGTGTGGCACCTATATAGCTTAAATTTATCAGCTAAGTTAGACAGCCTTTCCTCTTTAGCTGTATCTCTACTATCTATTATCCATTTATATGCATGCATAAGTGTAGCAGGACCTAAGTATTTATCTGAGTTCCACCAATAACTTGGACAGCTTGTAGAACAACAAGCACACAATACACACTCAAATAGTCCGTCAAGCTTACTTCGATCTTCTTGAGATTGAAAATGTTCACGTTCTGGTTTTTTATCAGTGATTAACCATGGTTTAATAGATTTATATTGTGCATAAAAGTTATTTAAGTCTGGGACCAAATCTTTGATAACAGGCATATGTGGTAAAGGATAAAACTTTAATTTTGATTCATTAGAAATATCAGTTATACATGCGAGATTATTAGTTCCGTTAATATTCATAGAACATGATCCGCAAATACCCTCTCTACAAGATCTTCTAAATGTCAGTGAAGAGTCAACTTTACTTTTAATGTAAATTAATACGTCTAGAGCCATAGGGCCAAAATTGTCTTTATTTAATATATATGTATCTGTATATGGATTACTTTTATTATCCGGATTGAATCTATATATTTCTACAGTCAACATATTTTCTGATTTATTAATATCTGAAAACGTTTTCCCTTTTTTTACGATAGAATTTACGGGTAGAGTAAATTTAGCCATTAATACGTCCTCGCTTTAAGTTCTACGGTTTCCATTTCATCGGTTAACGTTTTGAGCACGACATCTTTATAATTATAAGCAGCCTCTCCTTTTTCATTAACAGAAACAAGTGAATGTTTAAGCCATTTATCATCATCTCTTTCTGGATAATCATCTCTAGCATGACTTCCTCTACTCTCAGTTCTTGCTGACGCAGAATATAGAGTTGCTAGTGACTGGTATAATAGATTATTTAGTTCTAATGTTTCTGCAAGATCTGTATTCCAAATCATAGATGAATCAGTTAGTTTGATATTGGAGAAATCATCAAATAGACCTTTCATTATTTCAATACCTTTATCCATTGTTTTTTGGTCTCTATATACAGGTGCATATTTTTGCATAGCTCTTTGCATTTTATCTCTAATTTCATATGGATTGATATCTCCATTCGAATTTTTTATGGAATCAAATCTTGAGAGAATTTTATCTATTGAAGAGTCTGAAATACTTGGATGTGAATTAGGCTTCTCTTTTAAAACTTCAATTGCTCTATCAGCTGCTGACCTACCAAATACAATAAGGTCAAGAAGTGAGTTCGAACCAAGTCTATTTGCTCCATGAACAGATACGCATGCTGCTTCACCAACTGCCATTAGACCTGGTATGACAGTGTTGTCTGAGGATAAAACTTCAGTATTGTAATTAGTTGGGGTGCCTCCCATATTATAATGAACAGTAGGTATGATAGGAATTGGCTCTTTATTAACATCTACTCCAGCAAATATTTGCGCAGTCTCAGCTATACCTGGCAATCTCTCATTGATTGTTTCTGGACCAAGATGTTCAAGATGAAGGTGCGCGTGATCTTTCTCTGAACCCACACCTCTTCCTGCATTGACTTCCATTTGTA